>NZ_SCNC01000006.1:0-193309 GCF_005503635.1 Chryseobacterium sp. 2VB | reverse complement strand
GATTTATCTATTGAGAAATACAAAAAATTAATTAAAAAATACAATTTAGAATTTATTAAACCTCAAGAAATTATTGATGTATTTAATCAGTTAGTTTATGCAATTATCAATGAGATTGAAAGCCGTAATATTTTTATAATTGGGACAATGGGAATATCTTTTGAAAATATAAAGTTAATCCTTAAAGAGTTAATAAATATTGCGAAAATACATGAAAAAATATTCGTTTTTGTACAAAATGAATCAAAAAACCTTAATATTATAGAAAAAGTTGATCTCTTGAAATTAAATGATTTTGAAACTTGGTATGTAAATAAGTTAGAAAACAATGATGATAATGCATTTGTATTTAGGCAAAGAAGGTAATGAAAAAGTATATACATTTCCTGTGAAACCCACAAGATAATGAACAGAGTATCTATAATTAATTCAAAGGAGTTACAAACCTTAAAGGATATGAATGATTATGTTTTCATTAATTTTGTCTATGATAATGCTCTAAAAATTAGTTATTTTTACGATGAAATTAGGAAGAATGAGAGAGTTAAATTAATTAATTTATTTAAGCAATTAACAGGTATTGAAATTAGAGTAGATGATACCTTAGGTAAATTACATATAATTTTACTAAAATTATTAATCGATGGAAAAAAAGATAATATCGTTATTAGCAATGTTGGTTTCCATATGATATCATTTGAGTTTTTGATTGATAATTTGAAAAAGATCTTTCAACATTTAAATGAATTAGTAAATAAAAATGTAATTATAGTTGACTGTAATCTTAATAACCCTGAGGATATTAAATATTTAGAGCAATATTTCAAAACTTAACCCCCGTTGGCGCAAGTATATTGCTCGTATCCGTGAGTAAAACAGAAAAACCACGGTAATGTTTCAGACATATTGGCACGCAATATCCATGAACGTTACAAAAGGAAATCTCAATTAAAATATTCAGAGAAAGAGTAACTATAACGGTTGCTCTTTCTATTTTTATAAAAACAGTTCTTTATGAATGTAAAAAGCTATTCATGTTCCAAATGTGTTGGTGAAGATTTTTGTCAGAAGGAAAACTAATCCTGTTGGGCTTGTGTACGCCATAAACAAAAACAAAACAAATAAATCTGTAACATTTTTTACATTATATTGACTAATGTAAAAAACTAATATATGTTTCTAAAGTTCCTTAGGCTTGAAATAAAAAGCTTTTTCCGTGGTACATCTTTAGGGATCAATCTGACCATGAAAATTCTCCGTTTCATAGGAATTCTCTACTTTATCGGATGTCTTGTGGGCGGAGCATTTATTGCCTTTTTCTACATTCAGGAGGAAATGCATCAGAATCCTTTACAGGTGGTTTCAAAATTCATGATCGTAGCCTGGATTATTGATCTTGTTCTCAAATATCTCTGGCAGGAAATCCCCACACAGAACATGAAGCCATTCCTTACGATGAATATCCGGAAGAATACCCTGGTCAATTATATGCTGGCCAAAACTTTTCTTTCAGCATTCAGCTGGCTGAGCTCTCTGTTCTTTATTACCTTTTCACTGATTGCCGTATTCAATGGATATAGTATTTGGGGAATAATGTTGTGGCTGATTGGAGTGATTTCACTATTGTACCTGAATAATTTTATCAACATTTTTTTCAACGGTAAAGAAACCCTGGCGGTGATTATCGGAATATGCTTTCTGGGCATAGGAGCGTTGGAATATTACAATATTGTTCCGGTTTTATCCTATTCCGAATCGGTTTTCTTTAGTTTCTATGAAAAGCCATACTTTGTACTGGTACCTGTTGCTTTGTTCGTGATACTGTGGTGGATATGTTTCCGTTACCTGCGTCAGGAGTTCTATCTGGATCAGGGGCTTGAAGCGAAAAAAACAGTAGGGAAAACAGAAAATATTGCCTTCCTGAATAAATACGGTGTTATCGGGACATTTATCAATAATGATATTAAAATGTTGAGACGCAATAAAGTACCCAAAGGAATTTTACTGGGCAGCTTTATGTTTCTGTTCTACGGATTGCTGATGTTTACTTCTTCAATGTACAAAACACCGGCAATGATGATGTTTATGGGACTTTTTGTAACAGGAGGTTTCCAGTTTCTTTTTGGACAGAGAGTTCCCGCTTTTGATAGTTCATACTATCCGTTGATGATGACCCTGAACGTTCCTTACAAAGAATATCTGAAAGCAAAATGGTGGCTGATGAATATTGTGACTGGAGTTTCTGTGATTATAGCGGTTTGTTATGCCTATTTTGGCTGGGAAGTTTATGTTACATTTTTTGCCGCAGGTTTATATAATATCGGTGTGAATTCTCAATTTACCTTGTGGTCCGGAGCTTTCAATAAAACTCAGATCGACCTGAATTCAAAAGAGAAACGATTGGGACAGAAAGGGAGCTTCAATATGATCGCCATGTTTCTGCTGATTCCTAAAATGTTACTTCCGATGGGTGTATTTGCTTTAACAAAATATTTGTGGGGAATTACCGGAGGAGTAATCAGTATTGCAATTATCGGAATTATAGGATTTTTCCTGAGGGAGAAGATCTTTGATATTATTGTAAAACTTTACAAAAAAGAAAAATACAGCACACTGGATGCATTTAAAAATATAAGTTAAGCCATGATCAATATACATAATCTATCCAAAACATACGGAAAAGCAACGGTTCTTAATATCGAAAATCTTGAAATTCCCAACGGGGAAACATTTGGCCTTGTAGGAAATAACGGAGCAGGAAAAACAACGCTTTTCAGCCTTATGCTGGATCTGATTCAGGCTACGACAGGATTTGTAAGCATTGACGGAATTAAGGTTAACGAATCTGAAGCCTGGAAAAATAAAGTATCAGCATTTGTAGATGATACCTTTCTCATCGGCTATCTTACGCCTGAAGAATATTTTTACTTTATCGGAGAGCTGAGAGGCCAGAACAAAGCTTCTGTAGACGAATTCCTTAAGCCTTTCCACGATTTTTTCAATGGAGAAATCCTGAAATCAGGAAAATATATCCGTGATCTTTCAAAGGGAAATCAGAAAAAAGTAGGAATTGTAGGAGCCATTATTGGGAATCCTGAGATTATTATTCTTGATGAACCTTTTGCCAACCTCGATCCGTCTACCCAGATCAAGCTTAAAAACCTGATCAAGGAGTTATCAAAACAGGATGGTGTTACTTTTCTTATTTCCAGCCATGATCTTTCCCATACTACAGAAGTTTGCAACAGAATTGTGGTTGTGAACAAAGGGGTGTTGGTAAAAGATATTCAGACCAATCCGGAAACCTTGAAAGATCTGGAACAATATTTTGCAGATCAGGTTTCAGTTTCGGATATTTAATACCACAAAAAAACAGGTATGAATACGATAGAATCACAGAATGTAACAGATTATCCCAACAGCAATACTATTTTCATGGTCTGGAAACTTAATGACAGCCCTGAGCTGAAAGAAGTTTTTCAGGAACTATGTGCTTTGGTTTTAAATCTTAATAATTCAGTGTTTAACCGTTTCCCGGACAGCAGGGCAAGCTGTGTCATGGGAATTGGTGCAGAAGCATGGAAAAAACTGGAACTTCCAACGCCGCCGCCAAAAGAATTAGTCAATTTTGAAGAAATAAAAGGAACGAAACTTACGGCTGTTTCTACTCCCGGAGACCTTCATTTTCATCTGAGAGCAGATAATAAAAGCCTGATTTTTGATATGGCTGTCGAGATCTCCCGGTTATTAAGCTCAGTGGCCGAAAGTATTCTGGAGGTTCATGGATTCAAATACTGGGATGCACGCTCCATTCTTGGTTTTGTAGACGGAACGGAAAATCCGCATGGTGATGACCGTGATTATTTTGGAAAGATAGGAGATGAAGACCTTCAGTATAAAGGAGGAAGCTATCTTTTTGTTCAGAAATACCTTCACAATATGGATGCCTGGAAAGGCTTATCTACAGAAGAGCAGGAAAAAGTAATCGGAAGATCAAAAGAGAATGATATTGAAATGTCTGATGCGGTAAAGCCTTCAAATTCACATATTGCTTTAGCCAATATCGAGGGCGAAAATGGTGAAGAATTGAAAATAGTCAGAGATAATATGCCTTTCGGCAATCCCTCTACCAATGAGTTCGGAACTTATTTTATTGCCTATTCAAGTACATTTACCACAACAAAAAAGATGTTGACCAATATGTTTATCGGTGATCCTCCGGGAAATTATGACAGAATTTTAGATTTCAGCACAGCAGTTACAGGAACGCTTTTCTTTGTTCCTACCAGAAATATGCTTGATGAATTTTCAGGATAAAATGCAAGCTGCCTCATTTCAGGGCGGCTTTTTCTTTAATTAAAAAATACAAATAAAAATTTTTTTCAAAAATTGTAACCTTCTTTTGTTTTGATTGTCTTTAGTATAGAAACAGCATAAACATGAAACTCTTGTTCGGAAATAAAAAGAATGATTTGTTGAGCCTCCTGAAGAAACAGGATCCGGCTGCGCAGAAGATTTTCTATGAGCAGAATGTCAGGAAATTCCTGAGTGTCAGCAAAAGCTATGTGAGCGATCTGTATCAGGCAGAAGATTGTCTTATCAAAGCATTCTGTAAAATTTTTAAACACATAGAAAGCTTCAGAGGAGAATCGAATCTGGATAGCTGGGCAAGAAGAATTGTGGTGAATGAATGCCTGAACTTTATCAAAAGTCATAAAACCGTTTTCTATCTGGACGAGATTAACCCATCTTTTCATGAAGACATCCACGAGCCGGAGATTGATTGTGATTTTAATGCGCAGGATCTGTTAGATCAGCTGCCTGATGCTTACCGAATGGTTTTTAACCTGTATGTACTGGAAGGATATTCTCATCAGGAAATTGCGGATACTTTACAGATTTCAGTGGCAGTGAGCAAAACACAGTTGTTCAGAGCAAAAGAAAAGTTAAGAAATATTTACTTTCAACAACAAAAAAAAGTGAAAAATGAAAACGTCTAAAGATACTATTGAATACCAGATCAAAAAACAGATGGAGGAAAGAGAGATTGCTCCTTCCCGTGATCTCTGGTCTGAAATTGAGTTTCATAATAACAATAATCGCGGTTCCAAATCAAAAATGAACTGGTTTTTAGTGGCAGCATGTTTAATGTTGACCTTCGGTTTAGGTACTGTTCTGTTTTTTCTCAATCAGCCTTCAGAGATTGAACCTGTCATGGTGAAGACTGCAGAAAAAACTTCTTCTGATAAAATAGTAACTGATTCTATTCACAATGATATTTCTCTGACAGCTCAGAACAATGAAAAGAAAGTAGAGAATCAAACATCACCCTCCGATAAAGCAGAAGGGATTTCTGCGGTGGCAATTGCACAGACTCCACTGATTCCCAAAAAAAACCTTCCTTTGAAAAAACAGGAAATTCCACAGCTTACTCATCCTCAGCTCATGGCAAAAGCCGATTCTTTAAAAACTCCGGTTAAAAAGAAGAAATATGTAGACCCATCCACACTTCTTTTTTCAGTAGAACATAAAGATGTCATCGAAAAAACAAAAGATGGAAGTAACGTGGCAACTACTATCGATCTGAATGCCAGATAACGTATCCGTAAAAATTTAAAAATTAATAATATGATCAAGAAATTAATCGTAATGGGATTGTTGTGCTCTTTTTCCGCATCATTCTATGCACAGAAGACCTTCAATATTAACCTTTCTTCTAAAAAAGATACAGAGGTAAGCCCGATTGTAAAAGAGAAAGTAGAAGAATATGCAGCAAAAATCAATACCATTATTCAGGAAGAGAAAAAGCTGATGGAAGAAGAACTGTTGGTTCTGCAGGCAAAAAACCTGGATAAAGCAGATTTTGACAGAGAAAAAGCTAAGATCGCAGACCGCTATTCTGAAAAAATGGACAAAAGAATTGAAGAACTGGGATTTGATCTGGATGATGTGATTCAGAAGCAGGTAAGATATTCTCTCCTGAATACTGATGTGACTTCCAAAGAAGAGCTTAAAGAAAAATTGCTGAAAAAATTTCGTCCTATCAGAAGCTTTACCGGATATTTCTCATACGGAATCATGACTTTGACAAACAGTTCTCCGGATAATGAACTGGATAAAAATATAGGATATGCCAATAATCTGGAATTCGGCCTGAAACTGAATTACCAGCTTAGCAGAACAAGCCCGTGGGCTGTTACTTCAGGACTGGGATTTTCGTGGAGAACGGTGAGGACAGATAATAATATGTTCTTTACCAAAAGTGCAGATCAGGGAGTAGCTCTGTCTCAATATGGTGGCAGTCTTGATAAAAGTAAACTGAGAACAGGATATATTATTGTTCCTCTTGGTATGCAGTATAATTTTTCCAAACTTAAAAATGGTGGAATGGATGTTCAGTACAGAAGTTATTACACAGGATTTAAAATTGGAGCCAATGTATATGGTGGCGTAAGAATGTCTACCAACAATATTGTAAAAGGAAATGATGGCGAAATGAGAGACAGGGGAAATTATCAGGTGAATCCTTTCGTCTACGGAGCACAGCTTACTGTTTCTTATAACAGTTTCAGTCTCTTTGTTAAAAAAGATTTCAGCAACTTCTTTAAAGACGGTTATTTCAAAAATGATAAAGCACTGATATTCGGCTTAACCATAGGATTAGATTAAATAGTATTTTGATAGCAAATGAAAAACTCCGGGAACCTTTCCCGGAGTTTTTACATAGTATCAGTTATAAAATCATTATTTTAAGCTTCCAACCATATCTTCAGGTTTTACCCATTCGTCAAACTGTTCAGCAGTTAACAAACCAAGATTGATGGCTTCTTCTTTTAGTGTGGTTCCGTTTTTATGGGCTGTCTTGGCAATCTTGGCAGCATTTTCATACCCGATATGGGTGTTTAAAGCGGTCACCAGCATTAAAGATTTGTCTACAAGCTCCTTAATTCTCTCATGATTCGGCTCAATACCTATTGCGCAGTGATCATTGAAAGAAATACATGCATCGGCAATCAATTGGGCAGATTGTAAGAAGTTGTATGCCATTACCGGTTTGAAAACATTCAGTTCATAATTCCCCTGAGTTCCGGCAAATGAAATGGTGGTATCATTTCCTAAAACCTGAGCACAAACCATCGTCATTGCCTCATTCTGAGTAGGATTTACTTTCCCCGGCATAATAGAAGATCCCGGCTCATTCTCAGGAATATGAATTTCCCCAATTCCCGAGCGTGGCCCTGATGCCATCAGTCTAACATCCTGAGCAATTTTGTATAATGATACAGCCAGCTGCTTTAACGCTCCGTGAGATTCTACAATCGCATCATGTGCAGCAAGGGCTTCAAATTTATTTTCAGCAGTAACAAAAGGGTGTTTTGTAAACTGAGCAATATATTCTGCTACTTTTACATCATAGCCTTTAGGCGTATTCAAACCTGTTCCTACAGCAGTTCCTCCCAATGCCAGTTCAGAAAGATGAGGTAGGGTATTTTTTAAAGCTCTCAATCCGAATTCCAGCTGGGCAACATAACCTGAAAATTCCTGTCCAAGAGTAAGTGGAGTGGCATCCATGAGATGGGTTCTCCCGATCTTTACCACATCTTTAAAGGCTTTTGATTTCTCAGACAACGTATTTTTTAGTTTCTCAACAGCCGGAATGGTTACTTCCACCACTTTGGTATATGCAGCAATGTGCATGGCAGTGGGATAGGTATCGTTGGATGACTGAGACTTATTCACATCATCATTCGGGTGGATTTCAGATTTTTCTCCCAATGTTCCGCCATTATTGACGTGTGCTCTGTTTGAAATTACTTCATTGACATTCATGTTCGACTGGGTTCCGGAACCCGTCTGCCAGATCACTAATGGAAACTGATCATTCAATTTTCCCTCCAAAATTTCATCACATACTTTCGCGATCATATCTCTTTTTTCCACAGGAAGTACTCCCAGATCAGTATTGGCATAAGCGGCAGCCTTCTTCAGATAAGCAAAAGCTTCAATGATTTCATGCGGCATTGAACCCTCAGGTCCTATTTTGAAATTATTTCTGGAACGTTCCGTCTGTGCACCCCAAAGTTTATCTGCAGGTACCTGCACTTCTCCCATGGTGTCTTTTTCTATTCTGTAATTCATATTATTTATTTGATTTTTCTTTTGTTAAAGTGAGATCCTTTATGTCATTCATATTGACTAGTACGTCATAGCTTATAAAACATGTAGGGCCAACTGATTTTAAATTTATTTTCATGCTGTTCTGCAAGACATCAGATAGAGTTAAAGTTCCTGTGGAAAATATGCAATCTTCGTAGCGTTGTGAAGAAAATTTAGCCTCTTTGATAGAAATAATAAACTCATTTTTTTCATTAGTTGTTACATCAGATTTTAGAATGGTAAACCTTTCATTTTGAAAATTGATAAACGAAAAAGTAATAGAATTGGGGTCTTTTTCCAAAATCTCAAACTTAATGGGATGGCCCTCAGCTTTTCCGGTCCAAGTTCCCGAAAGTTGCATTCTACTTTCAGACTGACCGAAACTGTTACCATACATTATGAAACATAAAAAAATGATTAATATATTCTTCATTAAACTGAATTATGCAAATTTGAAATCTTTTTGCCGTTATAATAACTTTCTATAAAGGTACTTATAAACTCAGAAACCTCCAATTTATAATCATTATAAATATCAATTTAAATGACTGATTTTACTCATATTTTTTTAAAGGAGGCGTATTTTTGTACAAACAAAAATTGAATGGATTTTAGATATCAGGATCCGTATCCTATTCAGAAAGATGATACGGTGTACAAAAAACTTACATCAGATTATGTAAAGGTTGAAAAGCTGGGTGACAGAGAAATTTTAACAATAGATCCGAAGGGACTGGAGTTATTGGCAGAAGAAGCCATGGCAGATGTTTCTTTCATGCTTCGTTCTTCACACCTGGAAAGCCTTAGAAGAATTATTGATGATCCTGAAGCTACAGATAATGACAGATTCGTTGCTTACAACCTTTTACAGAATGCTGCAGTAGCTGCAGAAGGAGCTCTTCCTTCATGTCAGGATACAGGTACTGCGATTGTAATGGGAAAGAAGGGAGAAAATGTATATACAGGAGTAGATGATGGCGAATACCTGAGCAAAGGAATTTACAATACCTATCAGAAAAGGAACTTAAGATATTCTCAGGTCGTTCCTTTAACGATGTTTGATGAGAAGAATTCCGGATCCAACCTTCCTGCACAGATTGATATCTATGCTAAAAAAGGAGATTATTACGAATTTTTATTCTTAACGAAAGGAGGAGGTTCCGCCAATAAAACATTCTTATATCAAAAAACGAAATCTTTACTGAACGAAAAATCTCTTGAAGAATTCATCAAAGAAAAAATTTCAGACCTTGGTACCGCTGCATGTCCGCCATACCACTTAGCATTGGTCATCGGAGGAACTTCAGCTGAAGCCAATCTTGCAGCCGTTAAAAAAGCCTCAGCAAAATATTATGATCATCTTCCGACAGAAGGAAATGAAGCCGGACAGGCATTCAGAGACCTTGAATGGGAAGCTAAAGTTCAGAAAATCTGCCAGGAAAGTGCCATCGGAGCTCAGTTTGGAGGAAAATACCTTACTCACGATGTAAGAGTGATCAGACTTCCGAGACACGCGGCATCTTGTCCTGTTGGAATGGGCGTTTCCTGTTCTGCAGACAGAAATATCAAAGGAAAAATTACCAAAGAAGGAATTTTCCTTGAGCAATTGGAACAGGATCCGAAAAGATTCTTACCTGATACGCCTCCACATCTGGAAGAAGCTGTTGAGATTAATCTGAACAAGCCAATGCCGGAAATTCTTGCTGAACTTTCCAAATATCCGATCAAAACAAGATTAAAACTGAACGGAACATTAATCGTTGCAAGAGATATTGCTCACGCAAAAATCAAAGAAATTATCGACAGCGGGAAGCCAATGCCGGACTATTTCAAAAATCACCCGATCTATTACGCAGGACCTGCAAAAACTCCGGAAGGAATGGCTTCAGGAAGTTTCGGACCTACTACTGCCGGAAGAATGGACGTTTATGTAGACGAGTTCCAAAGCCATGGCGGAAGTATGATCATGCTGGCAAAAGGAAACAGAAGTAAGGATGTTACCAATGCATGTCATAAATACGGAGGTTTCTATCTTGGATCTATCGGAGGGCCGGCTGCTATTCTTGCGAAAGACAATATTGTGTCTGTAGATGTAGTCGACTTCCCGGAATTAGGAATGGAAGCCGTAAGAAAAATTGAAGTAAAAGACTTCCCTGCATTCATCATTTCCGATGATAAGGGCAATGATTTCTTTGCAAATCTTGCTCACTAATTAGTTTAAAATTAAAATAAATAACAAAATAGAACGCTGATCTTTTGTGTAAAAAGGAAAAAAGTTCTATTTTTGCCTAAAATCTTTAAGAGAATGATAACGATATTATCAGCATTTTGGCCGTTCTACCAGTTCCTTTGGACTATATTCTTCATTACTATGTTCCTAGTAGGATTCTGGTGTATTTTTATGTTCTTCGGATTAGTAATCCCAATGTGGCTAACTGAAGGTTTGAAAGAGTATTTCGGAAAAGTAAAGCCTTTCGACCCTGAAGATATCAGAAGAAAGCTTATTACTGAGCAGGAAGGTGTAGAAGTTATCTATAACGAGCCGAAAGGAAACGGACCTTTCCTTCACGATCACGGACATCATCATTAATTGATTGTCATTGCTTTTTCACCTGAATTCTGAAAAAGTAATATCAAAGCAAAACAACATATATAGACCGCTTAAGCAATTAAGCGGTTTTTCTATTTATTATTTCTCAGACTCTCCGGAGATACCCCAAATTTCTTTTTAAATGCCCTCGTAAAGTTCTGGAGATACTCATAACCGCACTCAATAGCAATTTCTTTGATCATAATTTCTTTATTGGTAATCATTTTCTTTGCTTTCAGCATCCTGAGCTCTGATATATAATGAGCAATCGTTGTATGATACTGCGTTTTGAATTCCTTTCTGACAGTATTCTGGTTCAGTCCAAAATATTTTCCAATTTCCTCTGCTTTTATATTTCTATGGTAATTTTCATCAATGAATTTCCTGATCATTTCAGGCGTTTTTGGAGTGTCTTCGAAAATGTTTTTCTCATTAAATTGCTCAAAGATCAGGATAAGAAGTTTGATAATCTTTGCTTCTATAAATAACTTCTGCATGATTCCTTTCTTATTATAATCCAAAATCTCTTTTACAATCATATGCATCTCAACCGTCATGTCCGGCGGCGTTTCTTTATGAAGGAAAATGAAATTATTATGAATCATATTTTCCAGAATTTCAGCATTTTCACGACTAAGCTCGGGATTGATGAGGTTAAAAATATATTGATAATTGATCTGAATCTGGAAATACCTCAGAATTTCGTGGTTTTCTGTCCACAGTTCAGCAACACTTTCTTTAGGAGAATAATGGAGGATGTATTGATTTTTTTTGAATAAAAACTGGGTTCCGCAATCATGACCTTCTAAATTAATGCCATCACTCAACATGAAAATCAAATTAAAACTTGATTTCCCCTCCAGCATATGAGACTTGAAGGATTGATCAGGACACAGGTCTTCCTGCATGATGATTTTGATGTCCTCGGATATGAACAAATGTCCACTTTTTAATTGACGCCTCATACAACACATTTTTACAGCCATGGTACAACTTCTTAAGATAAAAGTCCTCCGCGGGATAACCAAAAGTTCGAAAATGATAACTCGGGGTAGATAATGTGAGGTACTTTTGCGCAAAATTAAATTAAATTTAGAATAATTAAAAATAATATTTCATATGTTTAAAGATTTACATTTTGCAATACGGAAAATCAGAACAGGATTAGCATTGCTAACCGTTGCTGGAAGCTATATATATGCCCAGCAATGGGAAAATGTAGGAGGCATTCAGGATGTATCTGCAGGAGGAAGCAGTTTTAATAATCTTGTTATTGATAACTCAGGAAACTATTATCTGTCCTATTATGATGTTTCAGTAGCTAAAGGCTCTGTTCAGAAATTTAACGGAAACTCATGGTCTTACCTAGGAGGAACGCCCGGAGTTACTACAGGAACTGCCACTTACAACTCATTGTCTATAAGTCCGAACGGAAACAGTATTTATTATACCAATCAACTTGGTTATCCTGGGTCCGGAATGGAAGTACGTCTGTTTACAGGATCTTTATGGTCTCAGCTTCCGAATGTTACAGACAGTTCCGTTAATTATCAGGCTTCTGTGGTATCTTCTGATAATATTATATTCACTTATGGATCTTACAGTTCCGGAACAGTAAAAAAATATTCCGGAGGTGCATGGGAACAGGTAGGAAATGCAGGTTTTTCAGGAGGTGCTGAATTTGCTGAAATGGTAATAGGAACCAATAATATGGTGTATACCTGCAATGTTTCCGGAGGGATAAAAGTATATCAGAACAGTACAGATGCCAGCTCAGCACAAAACTGGACTCTGGTAGGAGGAACAGCTGCAGATGCTTCCTCATCAGGAGAGCAGTATAATGCTGATATTGCTTTAGATGGAGCAAACAGAATTTATGTTGCTTATGTTTCCAACTCCGGAGGAGGAAGGAAGTTGAATGTCAGAAAGTTTGACGGAAACTCCTGGGTGCAGGTTGGAAATGCCAATTTTTCTGAGGGAAGAGTACAGCATGTTGCCTTAGCCGTAACAGAATCAGGAAAGCCATATGTGGTAGCCAGCCGTTTTGAAAATGATAATTTCCTGAGAAATACCGTTTATCAATTAGACGATTCGCAAAACTGGGTTCCTTTTGGAGGAGATTTTGTTTCAGCTGGAGAGGCAAAATACAATGATTTAGCAATAGATAAGGCACAAAATTATCTTGTTTTGGCTTATTCCGACAATACAACAAAGGTGAAAAGAATTTCTCTGAACCTGAATCCACAAACATGCAGCAATACAGATCCTGGAAACAATGTTGGTGATATTGGTTGTGTAAGTTTTATGTATCGCGGACAGCAGGTTGCTTATACTACGGTAAGAGGAGCAGACGGAAAAATATGGCTTCAGCAGAACCTGGGAAGTACACAGGTGGCTTCATCAGTAGCGGATGCAAATTCTTATGGGGACCTTTTCCAATGGGGAAGATGGGATGATGGCCACCAGCTTAGAAATTCTCAGATCGTACCGGCACCATCTCCCAACACTCCGGAAGGAACAAATACCACTGCGGGAAGTTATGTTGCAGGATCTCCAGGATGGTGGGCAGGTTTTGCAGGTTCAGATACGTGGGCAGGAGTATCTGCTGCGGATGTGAATGCTTCTGCAGGTATAGATCCTTGTAAAGCAATAGGAGCAGATTGGAAAATGCCTTCTCAGGCGGAGTGGACTACTTTAATTGGAGCTGAAAGTATTTCTAACCCAACAACGGCTTATAACAGTCATCTTAAATTACCGGTAGGAGGCTACAGAAGCTCCAGTGACGGGAACTTTACTTTTGTAGGACAACGCGGCTATTTCTGGAGTTCTGATACATCAAGTCTGGGAGGAAAATATCTGTATATAGGTTCAACAATTGCCAATCCATCTGCCGGAGCTATGAGAGGGCAGGGATCATCAGTAAGATGCATCAAGCCTACCTCTTCTTTGGGAACTTCAGAAATCAAACTGAAACAATCTGTTATAGGAATGTATCCTAACCCAACCAAAGGAATGCTTATGGTTAAAGCTGATTCAGGAATTGAAAAAGTAAACGTTACCAATGCTGTAGGGCAAAGAATGAATGTACAGTTCTCGGATCATCAGATCAATTTGACTGAACTTCCTTCAGGATTATACATCGTAGAGTTAAAGTTAAAGAACGGACAATCTGTTTCTAAAAAGATTATAAAGGAGTAAGCGGATCTCAATACCAAAGATTTCGCCAAAAGAAATTAGTTCATTACAATTACTTTTATTGGAAGGCTCATGAAATTTTCATGAGTCTTTTTTTTATTATTATTTCTCCGAAAAAATAGAAATATTTGATGAATACTGAAGAGGAATAGTGGTCATGAAGAAAAATTTATACTATATTCGATAAAAAATAATAAATGAAAAAGTTTTATTCTGTTGTTTTTCTGTTGATTACCATGGCTGTATTCGGACAGATCAATTATACAATTTCTCCTGATCCGTTCAACGAAACAGATGCGATCACACTTACTGTTCCCGGGGATCAGATTGATGAGTCTGCGTGGGGCGTTTCCAACAACGCCATTTATATCTGGACATGGTCGTTTGACACCAATTATCAGAATAGCCAGGATTGCCCTACCAATGGCAGCTGGAACAATTCCAATGATCTGAATAAGCTGAATTATAATGCAGCAACAGACAGTTATTCACTCACTTTTACACCAACTTCTTTTTATGGAAGAACAGGAATCGGAAGATTTGGGTTTTTATTAAAAGATAAGACGGGATCGCACCAGACTTCACCCGATATTTTTGTAAACGTAGGGACTTTAAACTTAACGCTTACAAATCCATTGGCGAACAGCCTTACTTCAGTTCCTGCGGGAAATTCCATTACCATTACGGCGACGGCAAGTACCAATGCTACATTTCAGCTAAAAGCCAACGGAACTGTTGTCAATTCAACAACAACGCCTTCACAGTCTTATTCTTACAGTTATACGGTTACCCAGGATGCAAATATGGAACTTGTGGCGACACAGGGAACCAATTCCAAAACGGCAGCATTCATTGTACAGGTTCCGAGAAATGTTGTTTCCCAGGCAATACCCAGCTGGATCAGACAGGGAATCAATTACCATCCGACAGATCCTACCAAGGTGGGATTGGCTTTATATGCTCCGGGGAAAAGTTTTGTTCATGTCATAGGAAGTTTCAATAACTGGACGGTGAATGACACTTATTTAATGAAAAAAGATACCACAAATCCGGATCTATACTGGATTGAACTCAATGGAATAACACCTCAGCAACTCTATACTTTTCAATACAGAACAAACGATTTGAGAAAAGTAGCAGATCCCTATTCGCCACAAATTCTTTCCTCTTATGATGATCCGTGGATTTCCGCTTCTACCTATCCAAACTTACCTGTATTTCCTGCCGGGCAGGGTTTTGAAGTGTCAACATTTAAAACAGGCCAGACCGCTTATAACTGGCAGGTTACCAATTTTCAAAGACCTGCGAAACAGGATCTTATAGTGTATGAATTATTATTGAGAGATTTCACACAGGAAAAGAACTGGCAGTCACTGATCAATAAAATTTCCTATTTAAAGAATCTGAAAATCAATGCTATAGAACTGCTTCCTATCATGGAATTTGACGGAAATCTTTCCTGGGGATATAATACTTCTTTCCATTATGCATTGGACAAAGCCTACGGTACTCCCGAAAAATTCAAAGAATTTGTAGATGTATGCCACCAGAACGGAATTGCAGTCATTCTGGATGTCGCATTTAATCACGCGACAGGACGTTCACCTCTGGTAAGACTTTGGAATATTGATCCGGATGGTGATGGCTATGGAAATGTTGCAGCCAACAACCCTTACTTTAATCAGGTTCCGAAACATTCATACAATGTATTTAACGATTTTAACCACACAAGTCCTTCAACGCAATATTACGTTGAAAGATGTCTTGAGCAATGGCTGACTGAATATCACATAGATGGTTTCCGCTGGGATTTAACCAAAGGATTTACGCAAAGCTGTTCCGAAAATGATGAAGCCTGTACCAATGCCTACCAGCAGGACAGAGTTGATATCATGAAACATTATGCCGACAGACAATGGGCGATCGATCCGAATTCTTACATGATCTTCGAACACCTTGGAACTGATGCAGAAGAACAGCAATGGGCGAATTACAGAATAGCAGAAGGAAAAGGCGTTATGCTTTGGAATAAACAGACAGATCCTTACAATCAGAATACGATGGGATATAAGGAAAACAGCAATTACGACCGAATGAACCACAGTCTTCACGGATTTACCAATATGAGTGCCGTAGGCTATGGAGAAAGCCACGATGAAGAAAGACTGATGTTTAAAAACCTTGCATACGGTGCAGCGAACGGAAGCTATGATGTAAAAAACCTGAATACCGCTCTTGAAAGAATGAAAACATTCGGGGCCACGTTCTTTACTATCCCTGGTCCGAAAATGATCTGGCAGTTTGGAGAATTAGGATATGAATTCAGCATCAACAGATGTGCAAACGGTACGATAGACAGCGGATGCAGAACCGATGAGAAACCTGTTGCATTTACGCTCGGATATGATACTGATCTGAATAGAAAGGCGGTCTACGATACATGGGCTAAAATCATCAACATCAGAAACAGTCATCAGGTCTTTAAATCGAAAACCTATAGTATAGAATCCAACAATCTTACGAACGACCCCAATGGTCTGATCACAAGAATTTATGTATATGATGCCTCTATTACAACAGGAATAAAGAATGTTGTCGTATTGGCCAATTACACGACTTCCGCACAGAATGTAGTGCCTTATTTCCCATACACAGGTCAATGGCAGAACCTGATGGATAACAGTATTTCGAATATAGTTTCCACAACGGCTCCGATCTCTTTACAGCCTGGAGAATTCAGAATCTTTGGAAATTATGCAGGTGCGTTGTCTACTGTAGATACCAATGCAGCCAATAAATTATCCCTTCAGATTGCAGATAATCCTGTCCGCAACGGAATCGCTCACCTCGTTTTCAATAAAGCAAAAAATGGGGAAATTTCAATTTTTGATATGACTGGCAAAAGAATGGATTCTTTCAAACTCGATAAAGAGAGCGGAACTTATAATGTGAAGGTTGATTATCCGGCAGGCACGTATCTGGTACAGTTGAAATCAGAGACAGGAACAGCCATTCAAAAGATGATTATTAAATAAAACAAAAGGTGAAGTTGCCTAGACTAATAAAAAATATTGAATATCTTAAAAAACCATTAAGAAGGATTAAGAAATAAAGTATAGTTAAGGTTAATCATTCTGATTTTTAAGCTCCTTTTAATACTCTTAAATTCTTATTAAATCTTAATGGTTCAAAAATAAAAAGTTTAAACAAGTTCCATACAAAATAAAAGGCAAATTTGCGGATCAGCAGATTTGCCTTTTTTTGTAAGTTCAGAAAAATAGTCTACTTTTGCAGTAGATTTATCAAGAAAGGTGGAGGGATTTGGCCCGGTGAAACCTTAGCAACCTGCACAATTCCAGCGTGTAAAGGTGCTAATTCCAACCCTTTGGGAGAGATAATTGAAGTCAATACTCTATATGAATTCCATTTCTTGAAGTCTTGTGTATCTGCGGAAAGATCCGTCAGATTGGTAGTATTAATTGGCAAGAACAAAAATGAAAAAATTAAGCACAGCTGTACTATTGCTTGGAGCAATTCTGGTAGCTGCTCAGGAAAGTGAGGAAAAAGGAAAACAGATCGAAGATATTATCATCGTCGGAAACCGTAATGTCAAAAGAACAAAGCTGGAGACACCGGTTCCTGTAGATGTAATTAATATTGACAAAATCCAGAGAAGTTCTCCCCAAATGACTGCTCAGGACCTCCTTAGTTATGTGATTCCATCGTTTAATGCAGTGAGACAGTCTGCTTCTGACGGCACAGAGCATATTGATCCCGTAACGTTAAGAGGAATGGGCCCTGATCAGGTTCTCGTATTGCTTAACGGAAAAAGAAGACATACAACTTCATTGGTCAATTATCAGAATACCGTAGGAAATGGTTCTGTAGGAACAGATTTGAGTACCATTCCTGTAATTGCTATTGACAGAATAGAAGTGTTACGAGACGGAGCTGCTGCACAATATGGATCTGATGCTATTGCCGGAGTGATCAACATTATTCTTAAGAAAAATGCCGGAGCTTCAGCAAGTCTTACTTACGGATTAAGTGGAAGAAATGATGGAGATACTTACCAGGCAGGAGTTAACTATGGTGCTTCATTAGGAAAAAAAGACGGTTATATCAATCTTTCCCTGCAATTAAGCCACAGAGGAAAAACCACAAGAACTCAAAATCACGATCTGGATATTTTCGGAGATAATTTTGCGTATGAATTTGCAGGTGACGCTGAAGCGGTAAAAGCAGCCAGAGCTGCGGATGATGCCGAAATTGAAAAAAGAGGGTTGACCCGTGATGATTTTAATTTTCAGATCGGAGATGCCCAGATCAGACAGGGACAGTTGTTTTTCAATTCAGAATACCCTTTTAATGATCATTTTAAACTCTATTCTTTCGGAGGTTTCAGTATTAAAGAAGGAGAAGGTTTTGGTTTCAGAAGACTGCCAAGCGAAAAGTCTAATGTGGTTTCATCCATTTATCCGAATGGTTTTCAGGCGGTTCTTGGGTCTCAGGTATATGATGTTTCCTATGCTGTAGGTGCAAAATATAATGTTAACAACTGGCTATTTGACCTAAGTAATACGTTCGGGAGCAATACCTTCAATTATAAGGTAAGCAATACCAATAATGCTTCTCTGGGAGCAAAATCACCCACAAGTTTTTATGCAGGCGCCCATAGTTTTCTGCAGAATACCATTAATCTTGATGTTTCCAAAAATATAAACCGTTTCAATATTGCTTTCGGTGGTGAGTTCAGGTTTGAACAATACCAGATCAAAGCTGGTGATGAAGCTTCTTATACCCAATATGATATCAATGGAAATGTGGCCACTGAAGGATCAACAGTGCTTGGTGCAGGCGGATCTCAGTCCTTTATCGGATTTTCTCCCAACAATGCCTTGAAGAAAGACAGACATTCCACCGCAGTATATGCAGATGTTTCCTATGATTTGGATAAAAAACTGAATATTGATGCCGCTGCCAGGTTTGAAAATTATTCAGATTTCGGAAACACCTTGAATGGAAAACTCGCTGTACGGTATGAGTTTGTAAAAAACTATGCAGTAAGAGCCGCTGTTGGGACAGGATTCAGAGCACCATCATTGCAACAGCAGTATTTTAATAATTCCTATGCGGATATTTCTACTTCCGGTTCAAAGATTGTTACCAAAGGAATATTCAGCAACGATAGTGAAGCTGCCAGAATTCTTGGATTTGATAAACTCAAACAGGAAACTTCTGTCAATGCAAGTGCTGGATTTACTCTGAAGCCATTTAATAAGTTGACTATTTCCATAGATGGATACTGGATCAAAGTAAAGGACAGAATTGTGATTACCAGCAATATTACAGACCCAAGATTAGATCAGTTTAAGGTAGAAAGCGGAAGATTCTTCGCCAATGCTATTGATACAGAAACGAAAGGAGTAGATGTAGTGGTTTCCTATGACTGGATTCTTGGGAATGGAAAATTAAATATGAATCTTGCCGGAAACTATACGGAAACAAAAATCACAGATTTTCATTTTCCTGAAAATTTAGGAACGCCTCAGGATCAGTTTTTTGGTCCCGATCAGATCAATATCATTGAAACACTGTCTCCAAAAACAAAAGCTTCATTAGGATTAAATTATGGAATCGGAAAATTCAGTTTTCTCGTAAGAAATACCTATTTTGGTAAGGTAATAAGAGATGGTTATCCGTTTGGAGACGTGCAGGAATTCTCACCAAAAGTAGTGACAGACATCAGCGTTGGGTATGATATCACCAAAAGTATCAATTTTACCGTAGGAGCCAACAATATATTTGATGTCTTTCCGGACCGCCAGATTTATAAAAATTCATATTATGGAGTATTCAAATATGCGCCTGTACAGATGGGAACGCTGGGGAATTATTTCTTCGGAAGGCTTAATTTTAATTTTTAATCATTAAATGAGTACTGCCTCACATCAGATTGGCTGGAAAACAGCCGCAGCCATTGTCGTTTCCAATATGATCGGAACCGGGATTTTTACCACCCTGGGATTTCAGCTTTCCGATATTACCAACACCTACAGTATTTTCCTGCTATGGAGCATCGGAGGGGTTCTCGCTTTGTTCGGGGCATTTTGCTACGCAGAATTGGGCTCCCATTTTAAAGGAAACGGAGGCGATTTTATTTATCTTAAAGAAACCTATCATCCGATTTTCGGATATCTCATAAGCTGGATTTCGCTCATCATAGGATTTTCCTCTCCCGTAGCGCTGGCAGCATTGGCTATGTCGAAATATCTTTCTGTATTTGAGTATTCTTTTGGAAACGGATTTGCCATAGCCGCGATATTCCTGGTAGCAATTGCATTATCATTCAGCCTGAAAACATCCAGCAGGTTTCACAATTTTTTTACATTCATTAAGATCGCTTTTATTATTGTACTGGTTATTCTTGGAGTAGGAATTTCAAATTCACCCCAGATCGGCAACAGCCTTAATTTCAGTGACAGCTGGCAGAATGAGATCATGCTTCCTGCCTTTGCTACCTCTCTGGTATTTGTTACCTATTCCTACACAGGCTGGAATTCAGCTTCCTATATTGCCGGAGAAATAAAGGATGTGCAGAAAAACCTTCCGAAATCATTGATTATAGGAACTGTTTTTGTGACGGTAAGTTATATTCTGGTGAATTATATTATGCTGAAACATGCTCCTGCAAATCAGCTGGCAGGAAAAGAAGATGTGATGGGCGAAGCAGCAGTCAATATGTTGGGTCCGGCTTTTGGAAAAATTGTTAATATTTTTATAGCTCTGCAGCTGATTGCAACCATAAGCGGATACTTGTGGGTTGGCTCAAGACTGACACAGGCTTTTGCAAAACATACCCACATCTGGAAACCATTATCAGCTGGAAATGCAAAAGGAATTCCGGTAAGAGCTATTTTTGCCCATGCTGTGATTGCTGCTATTATTATTTTAACGGGTAGCTTTAAAGAAATTTTTGTCTATACAGCTTTTATACTGCAGCTTTTTGCAAGTCTTGCAATCTCGACGGTTTTCTTCCTGAAGAAAAAAGACAGGAAGATCTTTAAGTCGAATGCTTTCCATATTTTTCCGGCTGTTTTTCTGCTGTTCAGTATCTATATTCTCTATTTTACATTCATTCATAACCCTAAAGAAAGCCTCATAGGATTAGGAATTATTGCAGTAGGAATTGTTTTATATATAATAGACAGAAGACTTTCTAAAAGATCTTAGAGCCTGATTTCAATATCATAAACATTTTTACAATTCAGCTTTTTTACCTTTTTGACTCTTTATCCCTAATGCTCAAAAATTTATGATGATGAGGAATTTTAATTTTGAATTAATAATCCTTATCTTTGCACCCACAAAATTTCTACAATGTCTAAATCATTAATTCCAAAATTAGAAGCTATAAAACAAAGATATAATGAGGTTGCAGACCTTATTATACAGCCTGATGTCATTTCAGACCAAAAAAGATATTCTTCTTTGAACAAAGAATATAGTGATTTGGGAAAAATTGTAAGAGTTTATGATCAGTACAAAGGCGCTTTGGACAGTATCGCAGAATCTGAAGAAATCATTGCAGATGGTTCAGACAGAGATCTGGTAGATCTGGCTAAAGAAGAAAAACTGGAAGCTCAGGCTAAACTTCCCGGATTGGAAGAAGAGCTGAAAGTATTGCTGATTCCTAAAGATCCTGCAGATGACAAAAACGTTATCGTGGAACTACGTGCCGGAACCGGAGGTGATGAAGCCGCTATTTTCGTGGAAGATATCTACAGAATGTATACCATGTATTTCAAAACAAAAGGATGGAGACATGAAGTGACAGATTCTAACGAAGCAGCGAAAGGATACAAGGAATTGATCATGAAAGTGGAAGGAGAAGGTGTTTACGGAATCATGAAGTTTGAATCCGGAGTTCACCGTGTACAGCGTGTACCTGAGACAGAATCTCAGGGAAGAGTACACACTTCTGCCATTACAGTGGCAGTTCTTCCGGAAGCTGAAGAAGTAGATTTTGAACTGAATCCTGCAGATATTGAAATGCAGACTTCCCGTTCAGGAGGTGCCGGAGGTCAGAATGTAAACAAGGTTGAAACGAAAGTTCAGCTTACCCACAAGCCTTCAGGACTTGTTGTCGTATGTCAGCAGGCTCGTTCTCAGCTGGCTAACCGTGAGCTGGCGATGGAAATGCTGAGAACAAAATTATACGATATCGAATTACAGAAAGTACAGGGAGATATCGCAGCACAGCGTAAATCCATGGTTTCTACCGGTGACCGTTCTGCAAAAATTAAAACGTACAATTATCCGCAAGGTAGAGTTACAGACCATAGAATCAACAAGTCTATGTACAACCTTGATGCTTACATGAATGGCGATATTTCTGAAATGATTGATGCCGTAATCATGGCAGAAAATGCAGAAAAGATGAAAGGGGAAGAAGAAAATTACTAAAAAATCGAAATAATTAAAATACAGCCTCTGATTTTTCAGAGGCTTTTTTACATACTAAATACAATTTAAACTATGAAAAACTACAAAATTATTTTCCTGCTGTTGCTTTCCGTGATGGGACAGCAGCTGATGGCTCAGACAGAAGTGAAGAAACCCAAAGAAGCCTTTGAACTCTTTTTCGGAACTTTTGTGAATAATGATGAAACAGCTTTGAACAAACTTAACGATTATCTAAGACCTACTGTAGAAGGTCAGAATGCGTATCAGGTTGATTTTAAGGAAACTTCAAAAGAAATGATAAATGGCAGCGTAGAGAGCTTTCTGGCTGCTTTCCCTAAAGCCACGGCTTCAGCATGCAAAAAAGAGGCGGAAGAGTATTTTATCGCAATGTTTGGGAATTTTAAAAAAGGAAAACTGACTGTTAAAAATGTAAAAGTGGTCCCGAATGAATATGTTAAAGACGAAAAAATTGCAGAAATAAGTTATTCCGTAAGCTTTCTGGTTCCCTCGAAATTAACTTCCGGACCAAAAGGCGATCTGAGTAAAATAAAAGCAGAAGAACTGAAAAAATATCTGGTTCAGGCAGCTCAGGATTTCAAAAATGCTGATAAAACGGTAACAGCTGATCAAAGTTTTAATCTTTACGAAATGAAAGTAGGAGACAAAATATATTACTGGAACGGAAGCCCGGATGAGATTGTTTCCAACCTTACCGATTTTTATTTTGAAAGCTTCGGAGCCAATGAATAACCGATTATAAAATATAGAAAGTCCCAATACAACGGGGCTTTTTTTATTTCACATACTTTACGTATTTTTGAGACAAACCGATCAGTATGAATTTTAAGCCTATATTGTTAACAGCTGGAGTTTTGTTTTCAGCATCTTTTTATTCTCAGAAAATGAATTACCCTAAAGCGTTAAAAGGAAACCAGACAGATACCTATTTTGGAACTGCCGTTTCTGATCCCTTCAGAGATCTGGAAAATGATTCTGAACCTACAAAAAAATGGGTGGATGAAGAAGTTGCTTACAGCCAGAATTACCTTTCTAAAATTCCGTTCAGGGATAAAATTAAAAATCAGTTGAAGGAAATCTGGAACTATGAAAAAATTTCTGCACCTTTCAAAGAAGGAGATTATACCTATTATTATAAAAATGACGGTCTGCAGGCTCAGTCTGTTTTGTATAGAACAAACAACAAGACTAATGCTACAGAAGTCTTTTTAGATCCTAATAAATTTTCAGAAAAGGGAACAACTTCTCTTTCCAACCTGTCGTTCAATAAAAAAGGAAACCTTGCTGCCTACTCTATTTCTGAAGGAGGAAGCGATTGGAACAAGATCATCATCATTGATGCAGTAACCAAAAAACAAATTGATGAAACTTTACTGGATGTGAAATTCAGTGGAATTTCATGGCAGGGAGACGAAGGCTTCTATTATTCAAGCTACGACAAACCGAAAGAAGGAACTGTTCTTTCAGGGATGACGGATAAACATAAAGTATACTTTCACAAGCTGGGAACAAAGCAGTCTGAAGATAAACTGATTTTCGGAGGAGAGAAAACGCCAAGAAGATATTTAAGTGCAGGAGTTTCTGAAGACCAGAGATACCTTATCATTTCTGCAGCGAATGCTACCAATGGTAATGAACTGTACATAAAAGACCTTCAAAAAGGCGGAGATTTTGTGCAGATTATGAACGGATTTGATATCAATGCCAGCATTGTCGACACACAGGGTGATGATCTTTTCATTTTTACAGATAAAGATGCACCGAATATGCGTCTTGTAAAAACAACCATCAGTAACCCGGCTCCGGCAACATGGAAAGATGTCATTCCACAAACAGAAAATGTTTTGGGAATTTCTTCAGGGGGAGGATATTTCTTTGCAACCTACATGATTGATGCGATAGACCAGGTAAAACAGTTTGATAAAACCGGAAAATTGGTGAGAGAAATTACTCTTCCGGGTAAAGGAAATATCTCAGGGTTCGGAGGAAAAGAAAAAGAGAAAGATGTTTACTTCTCTTTCAGCAATTATATTACACCGGGAACTACTTATAAATTCAATGTAGACTCAGGCAAATCTGAAATCTATCAAAAACCTAAAGTGAAGTTTAATCCGGATGACTATGTTTCGGAACAGGTATTCTATACTTCAAAAGACGGTACAAAAGTTCCTATGATGATCAATTACAAGAAAGGAACTAAACTTAACGGTAAAAACCCTACTATTCTGTATTCTTACGGAGGTTTCAACATCAGCCTGCAGCCATCATTCTCTGTAGTCAATGCCATCTGGATGGAAAATGGCGGTATTTACGCTGTTCCAAATATCCGTGGAGGAGGTGAGTATGGTAAAAAGTGGCACGATGCCGGGACTAAGCAGCAGAAGAAAAATGTTTTTGAAGACTTTATCGCTGCCGGAGAATATCTTCAAAGTAAAGGGTATACTTCAAAAGAATACATGGCGCTGTCAGGAAGGTCAAACGGAGGATTACTGGTAGGAGCGACAATGACAATGAAGCCTGATCTAGCCAGAGTAGCCTTCCCTGGAGTTGGAGTTCTGGATATGCTGAGGTATAATAAATTTACAGCCGGAGCAGGATGGTCTTATGATTACGGTACTGCAGAAGACAGCAAAGAAATGTTTGAATACCTTAAATCTTACTCACCTGTACACAATGTAAAAGCAGGAACTTGTTATCCTTCCACAATGATTATCACCAGTGATCACGATGACAGGGTTGTTCCGGCACACTCTTTCAAATTTGGTGCAGAGCTTCAGGAAAAACAGGCATGTAAAAACCCTATTCTCTTAAGAATTGAAAAGAATGCAGGACACGGCGCCGGAAGATCTACAGATCAGGTGATCAGTGAAAATGCAGATCTTATATCATTTGCATTGTTTGAGATGGGAATAAAGAAATAACTCTAAAAAAGTAAAATATTTAAAAAAACAGTCAATTTTATTTAAAATTGGCTGTTTTTTTTATGCTGTTATGTTTATAATTCTTATTTTTAGGGCGGATATTTAAAGTTTATTAATTCTAAACTAATTAGGTAATTATGAAAAAAAGAA
This sequence comes from Chryseobacterium sp. 2VB, assembly GCF_005503635.1. Lineage (NCBI taxonomy): Bacteria > Pseudomonadati > Bacteroidota > Flavobacteriia > Flavobacteriales > Weeksellaceae > Chryseobacterium > Chryseobacterium sp. 2VB. The sequence continues at coordinate 167,812 of NZ_SCNC01000006.1, read as the reverse complement.
TTTTACTGGTTTGTGCATTGGCTGCTGGGCTATCCAGCCTTAATGCGCAGAGGTGGGAACCTGCCTCACAAAGAACATCAGAGATCAGAAAAGAAGTAGAAGTTCAGTATGCTTACAGATTTGATTTACAGTCTCTTAGAAATATTTTAAAAGATGCTGTAGAAACAGGTAAAGGAGCTCAGGCTGTAATCGTATCTCTGCCTACAGCAGAAGGAAAAATTGAAAAATTTGCTGTTTATAGTGATCCTGTGATGGAAAAATCCATGGCAGACAGATATCAGCTGGGATCTTATGTAGGAGTAGGGGTTGATGATCCTGGCAAATATGTAAGATTCAGTACTGCACCTACCGAAATGCAGTCGATGATTATCAAAGACGGGAAATTTCAGTTTATAGAGCCTATTACTGCTGATAAGCAGGTGTATGGTGTTTTCTATAAAACAAAAAGAACAGAGGCAGATCATGGTTTTGAATGTACTACCGAAGAGAAAAATTTCAAAGATATTAAATCATTAGAAGCCTTCGGAAAAAAAAACCTTTCTAATGTAGGAATTACAAACAGACCGGCAAGTACGAAATTCAGAACTTACAGATTGGCTCTCTCTACTACGGGAGAATATACAAAGAAATTTGATCCGACTGGAGGAGTAACCAATACCGTTACTCAGATGAATGCTACTATAACCCGTGTAAATGGCGTTTTTCAAAAAGATTTTGCAATTAAACTGATTATTCAGGATCTTCCCAACATTATATATACAGACCCTGCAACAGACCCTTATACTGGAAACTTAAACTTACAGCTTCAGCAAACCTTAACAGCTCAAGTAGGGAATGCGAATTATGATATGGGGCATGTATTCAATGCTGCCGGTGGTAACGGAAATGCCGGATCTATCGGATCTACATGTGTTGATCCTGCTACAGCTACTTCATTAGCAAAAGGATCTGCGTTTACACAGAATACCAATCCAACAGGAGATCTTTTTGATATTGATTATGTTGCGCATGAAATGGGACACCAGCTTGGAGGAAACCATACCTTTTCACATGCTACGGAAGGCTCTGGTGTAAATGTTGAGCCGGGTGGAGGAACAACAATTATGGGATATGCCGGAATTACTCAGGACAATGTACAGGCTAATTCGGATGCTTATTTCCATTATTCTTCAATTAATCAGATTCTTAATAGCTTAGACGCCAAGACCACTTGTGGGACATCTGAAAATATTACAAATAATACTGCACCTACTATTGCAGCCCTTACAGCATACACTATTCCAAAGGGCACTCCTTATTACCTGGATGCATCTGCTACCGATGCTGAAGGTGATGCAATAAAATATACCTGGGAGCAATATGACAGTGTCAATAATCTTGCTTCTATTTCCGGAGACAGTGGTTGGGGATACAATGCACAAGGCTCTATTGCAAGATCTTTCTTCGGAACAGCAAGCGGAAGAAGATATTTCCCGAGTTTACCACTTGTAATGGCTGGAAAACTTACTAATAAAGCAACCTGGGAAACCGTTTCTTACATACCTAGAATACTTCACTATGCGGTAACTGCTAGGGATGAAAATGCTTTGAGACCAATGCTTGTATCTTCAGAAACAACCCTTACTGTAGGAAATGACGGACCATTTAAATTTAATGGAATTACTTCTTCGACAACCCTATACAATAATGCATCAAATACAATTACCTGGGATGTTGCCAATACCAATGCCGCACCATATAACGCAAGTAATGTAAAGATTGAGTATACTACAGACCTTGTTAATGGATCTGCATGGACAGAATTAGTGGCCTCCACTCCAAATACAGGATCCTATACAGTACAGATGCCTGCAAATCTTACAGGAGCAATCAAATTAAAAATTTCAGCTATAGGAAACGTATTCTACGCAGTATCTCCACAGGTAACTGTAGGTACAGCCCCTACATCTACTACAGTAGCTCCTACAGGAGTGTCTGCTTTAGCATCTGAAATCTTAAAAACTACAGCAAGATTATCTTGGAATAACGTGCCGGGAGCTACTTATTCTATTAACTATAGAAAAGTAGGAGAAACAAACTGGCAGAATACAACAAGCTCTGTAAACTCTGTTTTATTAAGTAGTTTAGAAGATGAAACTAATTATGAAGCTCAGGTTGCAGCTGTTGTGAATAGTGTTCCGGGAACATTCTCAGCAAACTATGCATTTAAAACAAAAGGTTTAACTACAGGAGCAGATTATTGTCTGATGAGTACAGGGGGAAATAACCTGAATGCACCATATTACAGCGGTCTTATTCAGCTTAACTTATCTAATCTTGCTTATTTCTCCGGTAATTTAGCCACTGCAGCAAAAACTTATCTTGATTTCAGTGATGATCCAACGAAAATAATTAATTTAACAAAAGGAACCCAGTATACAGCTTCATTTAGAAATTTAGGGCATGATTTGGGTACATACAGTGACTTCCTTGAAATCTGGATCGATTATAATAGAAATGGAATTTTTGAATCTACTGAAAAAGTAGGATCTCATTCAGCTGTCCCTGTATACAATGCAGCAAACCAGCTTAGCTTCCATGATGGAACAATTACATTTACTGTACCCGCAACTGCATATGCAGGCGATAAAACATTGAGAATGAGAGTTGCAAGTACATTCTTTAATGCAGCCACAGGACCATGTGGTGTTTCATCAGTTCCGGTACAGGGAGGAGGAGTTATTTCTACTGGAGGCTTCAGAGACTTTACTGTAAAAATTGCAGAAACCCTTGCTGTAAATGAAACAAAAGATGTAAAATCAACTGAGATTTCAATCTATCCGAACCCTGCAGATACTTTTGTAGAAGTGAAAAATCTGAAAGGAAAAGCAGATTATAAAATCTATACTGCTGACGGAAGATTAGCTCAGGAAGGTCAGATTGACGGACAAAGAATTAATGTTGCTTCATTAATCAAAGGGATGTATGTGATCACGATAAAAGATGACAAAAATACTTACAATACGAAGCTTATTAAAAAATAAGCAGAGCATATATTACTAAGAATGGCCGGGCATTTGTCCGGCCATTTTCTTTTATTAAAATCAAGAAAAACAGAATGTTAACAGAAGTTTCATGTTTCGTTCAAAAAAATTAACTTTACGGGGACAAAAATAATTGGAATGCGAAAGACAATTTCTGTGAAAAACCCGGATTTTAGTGTATTACCTCAGGAAAGAGAGATTTACAATTTTGAAAAAGACGGCCTTGAACTCAAATCATCCTATGAAAAAAAAGATGTAAAAGATGAATCATTAACGCAGACTTCTCCAGGAATTGCTCCCTATCTGAGAGGGCCGTATTCCACAATGTACGTTCAAAAGCCATGGACGATCCGTCAGTATGCCGGATTTTCCACAGCCGAAGAATCCAATGCTTTTTACAGAAGAAACCTTGCAGCCGGTCAGAAAGGGCTTTCCGTAGCATTTGACCTGGCCACGCACAGAGGATATGATTCTGACCATTCAAGGGTGGTGGGAGACGTAGGAAAAGCAGGTGTTGCCATCGACTCTGTGGAAGATATGAAGATTCTTTTCAATGAGATTCCACTGGATCAGATTTCAGTATCCATGACCATGAACGGAGCGGTACTTCCAATTTTGTCTTTCTACATCGTAGCGGCAGAAGAGCAGGGCGTAAAACAGGAGCTGCTTTCAGGAACCATTCAGAATGATATTTTGAAAGAATTCATGGTGAGAAATACCTATATCTATCCGCCGGCACCTTCCATGAAGATCATCGCAGATATTTTTGAATATACCTCGCAAAACATTCCGAAATTCAACTCCATCTCCATCTCCGGATACCATATGCAGGAAGCTGGTGCTACACCCGTACTTGAAATGGCGTACACATTGGCAGACGGTCTTGAATACGTAAGAACAGGTATCAAAGCAGGAATGAATGTAGACGATTTTGCCCCGAGACTATCTTTCTTCTGGGCAATCGGAATGAATCATTTCATGGAAATTGCTAAAATGCGTGCTGCAAGATATATCTGGGCAACCCTTTTAAAACAGTTTAATCCTCAGAACCCGAAATCTCTGGCATTAAGAACCCACTCTCAGACTTCCGGCTGGTCTCTGACAGAGCAGGAACCCTTCAATAATATTACAAGAACAGCTATCGAAGCGTTGTCTTCAGCTTTAGGAGGAACACAGTCCCTTCACACCAATGCACTGGATGAAGCCATTGCACTTCCCACCGACTATTCAGCAAAAATTGCAAGAAATACACAGATCATTCTTCAGCAGGAAAGTGGAATATGTGATGTGGTAGATCCGATGGGAGGTAGTAACCTGGTGGAAAGCCTTACTCAGCAGATGATTGAAGAAGCGATGAGGTACATTGATGAGGTAGAACAGGAAGGAGGAATGACCAAAGCTATTGAAGCCGGAATTCCAAAAATGAGAATTGAAGAAGCTGCCGCTAAAAAACAGGCTAAGATTGATAGCGGAGAAGAATTCATTATCGGAGTGAATTCATTCAAATCCTCATTGAAACAGGAGCAGATAGAAATCTTAGATATTGATAATACAGAAGTTCGCAGAAAGCAGATCGAAAGACTGAATACCATCAAAGCAGAACGAAATACAGAAGCAGTGGAACAAATCCTTAATGACATCCGTGAAAGCGCAAAAACAGGAAAAGGAAACCTTCTAGCACTATGTATTGAAGCCGCAAGAAGAAGAGTTACCCTTGGCGAAATGAGTGATGCCATGGAAGAATCTTTTGGAAGATATAAAGCAAATATTAAAACAATCTCTGGTGTATACGCAATGAATGCTGGTAAAAATGAATATTTTGAAAAAGCCCTTGCCCTGACTCAGAAATTTGAAGAAGAAGAAGGACGACGCCCAAGGCTAATGGTAGCCAAAATGGGACAGGATGGCCACGACAGAGGTGCAAAAGTAGTGGCAACAGCATTTGCCGATATGGGATTTGATGTGGATGTGGCTCCCTTATTCCAGACCCCTGAAGAAGTCGCTAAACAGGCTGTAGAAAATGATATTCACATCTTGGGTGTTTCTTCACTGGCAGCAGGACATAAAACACTGGTTCCGCAGGTGGTGGAAGAATTATCCAAGCTGGGAGCAGATGATATCACTATCGTTGTAGGAGGAGTAATTCCTCAGCAGGACTATGAATTCCTGTATGCTAATGGTGCCGATTTTATTTTCGGGCCCGGAACCAACCTGCCGAAATGTGCCGTCGAAATTCTGGAAAAATTTCTAAATTAATTCTTTGTAGAGAATAACTTGCATGGCTTTTGTATAGTTTAATGAAAAAATTTCATTATGGCTTATACAGTAGTTTCAGTATTTCCGGTGACTGTAGATACAGAGGAAATTAAAAAAGGATTAAAAGAAAAAGGCTTTGACGAAGCAAACATCATTATTTCAAAGTCCAGAGTAGAAAGTGGTATGTCTGCTGATCAGTATCAGGAAGATAAACGGACACAAGATTTTTTCGACTATGTTTTTGCTCACGATGCAGAAATGTTGGACGCTTATCGCAAACACAGCATAGGCAGAAGCAATGTTATTGTTTATACCGATAATCTCGAACAGGCAAAATCTGCCAAAGAAGTATTAAATGAATATGGAGCTCTTGAAGTCTACCGAAAGCCTTCAGAAAAAAGAGACAGCATTCCGGAGGGTATGACCGAGGATGAATATAATGGTATCATTGCCAAAGCAAGACATAATCTTTACTTTCTCGGATCAGAAAGAGTCTATCATTCCAATCAGGTGAAAGGAATGGATGACGAAATGGATAGTCTGGGTTCAAAAGATTAATTTCACAATAAATAAAAGACTGGTTATTTTTTAACCAGTCTTTTTTATTAAAAAATATTTTGATTCTCAGAAAAATGTCTATATTTGCACCTGAAAATCAAGTTTAACCAATAAAAAACGACGAAGCAATGTTCAGAACTAAACAGAATTCTACAGTTGGATTGCCACTTATGGTGGTAAGGCTTCGTGGTTTGGTACATTCTTAGAATAACAGTACAATGAAATATCAAAACCCGAAGTCGTAGAGATTTCGGGTTTGTTATTGCGCAATATTTCAAACTTCAAGTTTCCCCGAAATCTTTTTTAGTGTCATTAAAGGCAAAATAAGATGAGAAATATTCCTCAGAACTATTTCGTCTATTATTAATCCATTCAACTAGTATTTTAGTTGATTAAAAGCTGTGTGAGATAAAAATTAAGATTTCACACAAGGCTTCTGTTCACAATGGAAAATGATAACCTTTTGCTTTCCCGCCTGAGAAGTGTGAGAAGCAGAAAAAGAGCAATTAGAAAAGATGTAGAAAAGCAGATAAGAAAAAAATATCGACGTAGTGAAGAACTTTGGGAAATCAGACGAAATACCCCATGGATTCTTTTGGATAAACCTTATCAAAGAGGATTTGTAAGATTCTTTGTGGTAAGAGAAGATGTCATGAGATCCAAAGACGGAGAATTCTTTGAAGGAATACTGAAGAAAATTAATACCTACATGTATTCGGAAAGCCGCCGGTTTTTAAAAAAGAAAAGAAAATTCGGGCGGAGAATATATGTAGAGAGAGTACAGAAACTCCAGCATATTTCTTCATATTCCTGGAATGACCCGAAGCTGGGACTTACAGCAAGAGAAAGACAGTATTTTTTGAAACAGGAAGAATACTGCCCGGTCCGGAAGTCTTATGTGCCTTACTACGAATTTATTGAACCATGGAGGTTTATACTGCGTACAAGACCTAATATGATCACCCATTATAAACCTGTAAACTTTGAATTGGAAAAAGAGTGTGCAGAACTGGACGATTATTTAGGGCAGCATAAAATTGTAGGAATTATCAACAAAACAATGTATGGTAAGTCATCTTCATGGAAAAGCAAAAGAGAAGATATTCCACTTATTAAAAGCAGGAAATATGCTACCTGCACAATGTCTGCAACAGAGATTGCAGAAAGCTTACAGGACTTATAAGTCCTACTGTTATTTAAAACAAAAACAATGGGAAATTTAAAACTAAAAGGAAAAGATATATTAAAACTGGGCTATCCAAATAATCAAAGCGTAAACGTAGCATTGGAAGTCATGAAAAGAAATTTTGCAACGAAGAATATTCACCACGTAAAATCTCTTTTAAAGGAAATCCTGCTGAATCCGGAAGAATTTGAAAAAGATCTCACCTTCGGACAGATTGCAGAAACCCTGCTTTCATCCAAAAAAACTGAAAAGCGGATGCTGAATTCACAGCGGGCTTCATTTCAGATTTTTGGTACTAACATTTCAGAGGAGGCAAAAAATCAGTTATACACTGCCTTGAAGCTGCCAATTTCAACTCAGGGAGCATTAATGCCTGATGCCCACAGTGGTTACGGACTGCCAATCGGGGGCGTTCTGGCGGTGGAAAATGCAGTAATTCCCTATGGAGTAGGAATGGATATTGGCTGCAGAATGAGCCTCAGTATTCTGGATACGCCCGTTTCATATCTTGAAGGAGCGAGAGATAAGTATGAAAAAGCGCTTGCTGAACATACAAAATTCGGAATGTATGAGACCCATAAATCTCACATTGATCACGAGATTTTCGACAGAGATACATTCGATATGATCCCGATCTTAAGAAGATTAAAGGGAAAAGCCATCAAACAGATGGGATCCTCAGGCGGCGGAAATCATTTTGTAGAATTCGGGGAAGTGGAAATCACCGAAGAAGACGAACAGATTGGCCTGCCTAAAGGAAAATATCTGGGAATACTTTCTTACAGCGGGTCAAGAGGTCTTGGAGCTGAAATAGCCCAGTATTACTCAAGAGTGGCAACAGAACAGTGTCCGTTACCAAAAGAAGCTCAAAACTTCGCCTGGCTGGACCTCAGTACCCACCTGGGGTTGGAATACTGGACGGCAATGAACCTTGCCGGAGATTATGCTTCAACCTGCCACGATGATATTCACAGAAGGCTGGTCAAAGCGGTCGGTGGAAGAGTAAAAGCCAGAATTGAAAACCATCACAACTTCGCGTGGAAAGAAATCCATAACGGAAAAGAAGTGATTGTTCACCGGAAAGGAGCCACTCCTGCCAATGAGAATGAATTGGGAATGATTCCCGGATCCATGACGGCGAAAGGATTTATCGTTCGTGGAAAAGGAAACCCGGAATCCCTGAACTCTGCATCTCATGGAGCCGGAAGAGCGCACTCAAGAGGGGAATGCAGAAGCCTTTTCACCCAGCATGACATCAAAAAAGAACTGAAGATGAAAAATATCACACTGATGGGCGGAAATGCAGAGGAAGCACCAATGGCCTACAAGGACATCAATGAAGTGATGAATTCACAGAGTGATCTGGTAGACATCCTGGGAACATTCCAGCCACGAATTGTGAGAATGGATAAGTAATCAGCCTAATATTTTATAACCTTACAGGTTTCAAAACCTGTAAGGTTTAGTAAAATGTAACAAAAAAATGGAAAAATTAATACAGATCACTTCAGGAAGAGGTCCTTTGGAATGCCAGTGGGTGGTAGCCAAGGTTCTGAAGACCTTTCTTGAAGAGGCAAAACACAATACAATAGAATACGAAATCATTCATCGTGAAAACGGTGATGAAAATCTGACCTTAAAATCAGTGACTGTACTTTTAAAAGGAAAAGACGTAAACCTGTTTCTGAAAAGCTGGCTGGGAAGCATTTGCTGGATTGGAAAAAGTACCTTCAGGAAACTGCATAAAAGAAGCAACTGGTTTATCGGGATTTTTGAATTGGAAAATGTTAAAATGATTGATTTCAATGAAAAAGATATCAGATTTCAGACTGCGAGGAGTCAGGGAAGCGGAGGGCAAAATGTAAATAAAGTGAATACTGCTGTGCGTGCCACTCATATTCCCACTAAAGAAACTGTTTTTGTGCAGGATTCCCGCTCACAACTTGAAAATAAAAAGTTATCGGTTATCAGATTAAAAGAAAAGGTAATGGCGGTTTATATTCAACAGTTGGAAAGAAAGCTGAAAGAAACCTGGTCTATGCAGATACAGGTGGAACGTGGAAATTCGGTTCGTACATTTTCAGGAACAGATTTTAAAAAGAATTATGAAGACAGGACATTCAAAAAACAAAGGAATGCCTTGAAAAATGAACTTAAAAACTACAACAATGACCTTAACTAAAAGCAAATATTATTTTGAAGCGTTAGACTACTTTCCATTCAATCTTTCTGAATGCATGGATGCACTGAACTTCGCGTTATCTTATGAACCTGAAGATGCAGACAGCCTTTGTCTGATGGGAAGAGTATATTCTGAAGAATTAAAGGATTATGAAACAGCAAAGAAGTACTTTAATGAAGCCATGCAAAGTAATATCGGGAATATCAATACTCCCAAATATTATATTGAATGTCTTTTGAATAATGAAGATTATCAAGAAGCAGAAAAACTGATTGACTTTGCTATGAAATTAAAAGGTATTGACAAATCGGAAATTCTGAACTGCCAGTCTTTTCTTCATGAAAGAAACTTTGAGTACGAGAAGGCTTTACGTGTCCTGAAAGAAGCTAAAAAATTTGCTTACAGCCGGGCAGCACTTGAAGTACTTGAAGACAGAGAAAAAATGATTGAAGGAAAAGTAACCAGAGCAGGTGACATAAAGAAAGCGGAGTAATTTTTTTTTGACTTATAATAAAAGCAGTATGACTGCTCAGAAGTCAAATCATTTGACTTCTGTCATTCTGACGCAGGAAGAATCTCATTGATAACCATAAGCGTGAGATTCTTCACTCCATTATTGAACTACGTTCGCAGACCTTCAGTCTGTGTTCAGAATACAATTTTGAGGCAGTCTTATTTTTTATTCACGGAGATCAGATAATCATACACCATTTGATGTTGGTCATCAGTAAGCTTGGCCTTCGGAGCCATTCTGCTTAAAGTATTGATCCATCCCTGGTTGTCATGCTTGGTTGGCTCCGGAAGCTTATGGCATTTTGCACAGGAATTTTCAAAAATGGTTTTTCCTTGCGCCAGCTGCTCAGATGAGGTGTACTTTGGCCCGGTAACAGCCACACTTTTCGGTCCGCAGGATACCAGAAATGCTGATGCTGCGATACCTGTTAAAATGAATTTTTTCATATCTATTTTTGTTTGATGAATTACTTCTTTACAGAAACAATATAATCATAAACCCATTGGTGCTGCTCATCCGTTAATTTTGCTTTGGGAGCCATAGAATTCATGATTCCTACCCATTGTACAGGTGTATGTGAAGCAGGATCCGGCAATTTATGACATCTTCCACAGGAATTTTCAAAAATAGTTTTCCCTTGGGCAATCTGTTCTGCAGTAGACGTTGAAGTTCCTGCAGCAGCAGTAGAGGTAGCAGCTTTCGGCGTACAGGAAACCAGTAGAATACCGGTAAACGAAGCCGCAGCGATGAGTTTTTTCATGTTTCTTTTTTTGAGATATAACAAATGTAATAAATTCCTTAAGCCTTTGATACAGGGTGTTCTAGTTTTAATTTAGAAGAAATAAAAATTGATTCATACGAGATAGGGAATTACAAATAAAGATAATTGATGTCTTTTAACTCATCATTATGAAGATGCTATTGACCATTCCCATTTTAATTATTAATTTTGAATCAATGAAATTTTCTACAGAAGAGTTAATAGAGGGAATACAATCAGGAAACAAACGCCTGATTGCAAAAGCTATTACATTGGTTGAAAGTAAAAAAGCAGAGCACAGGGTACAGGCAGAAGAACTTTTGAAGAAAATTATGCCTCATACCGGAAACTCTGTGAGAGTAGGAGTAACGGGCGTTCCCGGAGCCGGCAAATCTACTTTTATAGAAAACTTCGGACGCCTCGTAATTGCACAAGGCAAGAAAGTGGCTGTTCTCGCTATTGATCCTAGTTCGGCAATCAACAAAGGAAGTATTTTGGGAGATAAAACCAGAATGGAAGAACTGGCCAAAGAAGAAAATGCCTTTATACGCCCTTCCCCAAGCTCCGGGTTTCTCGGAGGAGTAGCCAATACCACTTTTGAAACCATGATGATCTGCGAGGCTGCAGGATACGATTATATTTTAATAGAAACCGTTGGAGTAGGACAGTCAGAAGTACTGGTTGCTGATATTACCGATGTTTTCTTATTCCTTAAAATCATTGGAGGCGGAGATGAACTTCAGGGCATAAAAAGAGGAATCATGGAAATGGTGGATGTTATTTTTATCAATAAAGTGGATCAGGATAACCTTCAGAAAGCGAAAAATACAAGGCTTGAACTGAAAAGAGCTCTGGACTTTATTCCTCCTAAAGAAAAAGGCTGGAAGATCCCTGTGCTATTAGGCTCTGCTCTTCATAACGAAGGGCTGCAGGATGTCTACGATAAAATATTTGAATTTATTGATCTCAAAAAGAAAAGCGGCCGTTTTGACGAAATCCGTGTTCAGCAGGCTGAAAAGCGATTCGAATATTGGGTCCAGGAATATATTTTATCCCTGATGAAAAAAAGCAATCCGGTAGAGGAAGCTTATCATATGCACAAAAAAAATGCTTCAGCTATGGTTTCCAATCCAAGTACTGAAGCAAAATTATTTGTTGAAAAATTTTTATCTGATCAAAAAAGGGATTAAAGCTTCTCTTTTTCCTGTTTTACTTCAGTTTTTGAAATATATCCGTCATAAGTAATGGGCTGCCTGTCGCTGCTTCTCATCGATACGAAAGCTTTTCCGTTTTTAAAAATTTCTATATTCACTTCATCTACATTTCTTGCATCTTTAGGCTTGAATTTTAAAGTCCAGGTTCCCTTTTTATTCTGAGTTTTAGTTACCGTAAAATCTTTTGAGGTAAATCTGTAGCTGTTATCACTTGTGCTTCCGTAAGTTGGATTGAAAAGCCTTCCAAAGTAAGGAAGTACCACATCGAGTGTATTTTTACTTACATCAATGGTATAATCTCCATTCAGATTAAGCATTCTCGTTGCAGTAGCATTGGGCATAGAGTTCATGACATTGATAACATCATAATTGGTAGGATTGGCTCGTTGTGCATAGAAGGTAAACTCCTGGGAATTTACTAAAGTATCCACTGTTTTCGAATCTAATGAACCTTGTGAAGCACAGCTCTGAAATAAGAACAGGAATCCAAAAATCATCAGTAAAGAAATATACTTTTTCATAATGAGATAATTATTAATTTTAAACAGCAAAATGTATGCAAATATTTTCTTTAAGAAATATTTTGGAATAAAAATTGTTAAGGTTGAATTATTAACACTCAAACTATGAAAGTTACACATCTATTAGGAATGGTAGCTATTGCTCTGTCGGCTGTTGCCTGTACTACAAATCCGATTACAGGAAGATCTTCTTTACAACTGGCCAACAATTCGGAAATTTTAACAATGTCTTCACAGGAATATAGAACGACATTGTCTAAAGGTAAAGTGATTACCGGTACGGCAGATGCAAAGAGAGTGGTAAATGTAGGAAACAGAATTAAAAATGCAGCAGAAAGATATTATCAGAGTATTGGAAGATCAGCGGATCTTGCCAACTATAGCTGGGAGTTTAATCTATTGCAGAGCAACGAGCTGAACGCATGGTGTATGCCTGGCGGTAAAGTAGCAGTTTATACCGGAATATTGCCGGTAACAAAAGACGATAACGGACTTGCCGTTGTAATGGGACATGAAGTATCCCACGCACTGGCAGGCCACGGAAACGAAAGAATTTCTCAGGCAATGGTAGCCCAGTACGGAGGCGCAATCCTGGGAGGAACCATCTCCAATGCACAATGGGCCAGTGTTTTCCAGAAGGTATATCCTATCGGGTCGCAAGTGGCTTTACTGAAATACGGAAGAGGGCAGGAATCTGAGGCGGATGAAATGGGACTATATCTGATGTCTATGGCCGGATATGACCCAAGAGCAGCCATTCCTTTCTGGAACAGAATGGAAGCAGCTTCTTCGGGAGCAAGACAGCCTGAATTCTTATCTACCCACCCAAGCCCGGAAACAAGAATTTCAGATATCAATAAAGATCTTCCGAAAGCTTTAGAATATTATAAGGCTGCGGGAGGAAAATTATAATGAGAATTTTAATCTTGAGTAAAGCCTTATTAAATTTTCAGTAAATTTGGTAAGGCTTTTTTTATAAACACCTAAACACAATATTATGAAGAGTTTATCAATTACCGGACTTATACTTTTAGCAGTTTCTGCATTACTTTTCTATCTGACAACCGATTTTGCCGTAGAACAAATTAAAATTTCCCACATTATGGGAATAATGGCAGGAATAGGTATAGGACTTATCATTGGAGGAATGGTAGGATATGTAAGTAAAGGAAGTGCTATCAAGGCCGAACAGAAGAGAAAGGAATTCAAACAGCTGCAGAAAGACAAAGAAGAGCTTGAAAAACAGGCCGCAGAAATTGCAAAACGCCAGGCTGAACTTGAAGCACAAAATAAAAACCCTCAAATTTAAATTTGAGGGTTTAAAGTTGTTATTTTCGATATTAAATTAGAATTTATATCCTAAACCTACCATAAACAGATTAGGCCTGTTATCATATCTGATTTCCGTACCGGAAACTCTGTTGATGAAATTTCTTTCGTCTTTACTGAAAGCACCTTCATATCTGGCATTTACAATAAGTTTTTTGATTTCAAGCTGTGCACCAAACTGGTATCCTACAGTAAAATCATTTTTAGCATTTTCTTTGAAATCGTTGTAAGTATTGTCTTTATTTAAGTTAAAACTTCCTACAGGTCCTACAAAAACGCCCAGCATATTCCCTAAAAGGTTATATCCTAAAAGAACCGGAACATCAATACGGTTGCTTTTTACATCAAAAGTAGTGTTCTCTGTTGTAAACTCATTTTTGAAGTGAGTGTAATAGATTTCAGGCATCACAAACAATGAAGTAGGAAGACTTACTTTTAATGAAAGCCCAACGTTGAAACCTACATTATTTTTACCTGTTCCTTCAATTGCATCATTCACTGTTCCTTTAATGTTGGACCATGAAGGTGAGCCAGTCGGAAAAATTAAGTTGGCTTTACCTGCCAGTGAAATCTGTGCAGATGCCCACATTGAAAACCCTAATAACGCTATACTAAGTACCTTTTTCATTATCGTCTATTTTTGTATTTGTCGTTTCAATCGTTTTATTATTCTCAAGTAAATATTCTCTCAGCTCTTTAAACAGTTCTGAAGAATAAACGAAGTCAATCAGATTTTTATTGCCTGCAGTAATCAGAATGTCTTTGTTGCCTTCCCATTCTTTGATTCCAAGTCTTAGGTATACAATTTTCTCGCCAATCGTCATTACAGAGTTCATATCGTGGGTATTGACGATGGTTGTGGTGTTGTATTCTTTTGTGATCTCGTAAAGAAGATCATCTATTACTTTTGAAGTATAGGGATCAAGTCCGGAATTGGGCTCATCACAGAACAGATATTTTGGATTGTTTACAATTGCTCTTGCAATAGCAACCCTTTTCTGCATTCCTCCTGAAATTTCAGAAGGATATTTCTTTTCAGCTTTATCAAGGTGTACTCTTCCTATTACTTCAAAAACCCTTTTCTTTTTTTCTCTGTAGGTAAGATTGGTAAACATGTCAAGAGGAAACATAATGTTTTCTTCAACAGTTAAAGAGTCAAATAATGCGCTTCCCTGAAAGACGGTCCCGATTTCTGAACGGAGATGCTGTTTTTCATCTCTGGTCATCGTATTGATATCTTTTCCATCAAACAGAATTTCTCCTGATGAAGGCATATACACATTCAATAAACTTTTTAAAAACACAGTTTTTCCTGAACCACTCTGTCCAATAATCAGGTTTACCTTTCCTTTATCAAATGAAGTTGAAATTCCCTTCAATACTTCAACATCTCCAAAACTTTTCTTAAGATCTTTTACCTCAATCATCAGCTTAATATTAATTGGGTTAAAATTAATTCGGAAATGATAATGAATACCATTGTCCATACTACCGCCTGCGTACTGGCTCTACCTACTTCCAATGATCCTCCTTTCACATTATATCCGAAATAAGAAGGTACTGTGGCAATGATGAAGGCAAAAACAGTTGTTTTGATAAATGCATAATAGATAAACAGATTGGGCATATACATTTGGATTCCCACTATATAATCGTTCTCGGTCCAGTTTCCGGTCAGAATTCCGGCAATATATCCTCCGCCGATACCAAATACTATACTGATAGCAATAAGAAGAGGGTTAAAGAGAACACAGGCAACAATTTTAGGGAAAATCAGAAAATTCGGAGAGTTTACTCCCATGATATCCAATGCATCAATCTGTTCGGAAACCCTCATTGTTCCAATACTGGATGCAATATAAGACCCTACTTTACCCGCAAGAATCAGACTGATAATGGTTGGCGAAAATTCCAGAACCAATACAGCCTTTGTAGCGTATCCTACAAATGAAGTAGGAATAGGAAAAGAAGAAGCATCAAAGTTGTTGAACATCTGAATAGCAACTACAGCCCCCACGAAAATAGAAGTGAAGACTACGAGCCCGAAAGAATTTACTCCCAAATCATTAATTTCTCTCATGAACAGCTTCCAGAAAACCCTCATTTTCTGAGGTTTCTGCAGGGATTTTCCCAAGAGGATAATATATTCCCCTATTGCTGTGAAAAACTTTTTTAACATACTGCTAAATTAGACTTTTTTATTTAATTGGGCTACAGTCAAGAATAAGACCAAAGCTTGGTTTTGTGTTAAAATTATTTCAATATTATCTTATCCTGTTCTTTATTTTGCATTTTTATCTCCTCCAATAACCAATAGAACGGTTTTTAAAATAACGACCAGATCCAGGGCAAAGCTCCAGTTTCTTACATAGAATGCATCAGCAAGAACTCTTTTTTTCATCTCTACTTCCACATCTCCGAAGTCACCTCGCAGTCCGTTCACCTGTGCTAAACCGGTAATACCAGGACTTACCATACTTCTCAGGCTGTATCTGCCGATTTTAGGTTTGTAATAATTGTCGACAGCCAGCATGTGAGGACGCGGGCCTACCACAGACATTTCTCCTCTCAGCACATTGATGAATTGAGGAAGTTCATCAAGGCTTGTTTTTCTTAAAAATTTACCTATTTTGGTAATCCTGGAATCATTTACTGAGGTGGTTCTCGTGGTAGATTCATCATTCACAACCATTGTTCTGAATTTAATACAATTGAAAACCTCTTCATGAAAGCCGTATCTTTTCTGAAAGAAAAAAACAGGTCCTTTAGAAGTTGTTTTGATTAAAATCGCAATGATTGGAAATACCCATGAGCAGATGAAGACCAGTATAATAACAGAAAAGAAAATATCAAATGTCCTTTTCATCAGGAAATTAGAATAATAATCTAATGGATATCTGGCTTGATTAAGTACCGGCTGGGTCTGTATGTATCCAAGGTCATAAAGGAAAAAATCGCTTTGGGTGATACTTGGAATCAGTGAAATGTGAATCTTATGATCTTCGGCCAGTCTGAAAATTTCATTTTCCATTGCTTCGTCATAGGAGTTTTCCATAGATAAAAATAAGGTGTGGATTCCGTTCTTTTTCCAGAAATCTACCAGTTCACTGATTTTCACCGCGGTATGTTCGTATTCAAATATTCTGTATCCATAATCTTTTCGGTCTGTAAAGATATTCTTCAAAATTTCTGTGGAATGGTTGTCTCCTAAAAACATGACATTCCTGTAATTGGCACCAAGAGACCGTAAATATTTGATTGCAAAATATACTAATGATTTTGCAAGAAAGATGGCAATAAAAAGGTAAAGGGAAAGCCAGTAAATATCCGAATTGAAAAATACATTCTTACTTACCTTTCCTATAAGCAGCACTCCAAGTATAAAAAACAGGAAATGAATTAAAAGCCGTTCAAGAAACAGGGTATAAGTGAGGTTTCTCGGGATATTGTATATTTTTGTCCTACCGCTCAGGAGCACCCAGAACAAAAACAACAGAATGAGAGAAAAACTATTCTGGTACCAGGTTTCTTTATTGTATTTTAAACTTTCGTTTCTGCTTATAAAAAAGAATATGAAGACAGATGCAGTAACCATGAGGTCAAGCAACATAATGATTGATTTCAGGTATCTAGAGTATCGAATTCTCTGCATCTATCGGTATTATAGCGGATAAGCACGGCTAATTTACACTTTTTTACGGGATATTCAGATATTTGTGAGTCTGAACAGAAGCCTGCCACTCAGGGTTTTCCAGAATGAAATCTGTGATCTTGGGATACATGTCGTTTCTTTTGCTCCATTCACTCTGAAGATAAAGCTTACAGTTTTCGGAAACTTTTGCAGCCTGTTCCTGAGCAAAAGTAAAATCATGCTGATTGAAAATAATGACTTTAAGCTCATTGGCCTTTTGATAGATCTCCTCCTTAGGAAGTCCTGTTTTCTTAGGGGAGAGAGTAATCCAATCCAGCTGCCCGCTCATAGGATACGCTCCTGACGTTTCGATGTGCACTGTACATCCCAATTCTTTCAGTTTGGAGGTCAGTATATCTAAATTCCACATTAAAGGTTCACCACCGGTCAATACAATTGTTTTACAGTGTCTGGCAGCTGTTTCTGCAATTTCTTCTGCATTCATCAGGGGATGAAGTTCCGGATCCCAGCTTTCTTTTACATCACACCAGTGACATCCAACATCACACCCTCCCAGCCTGATAAAATAGGCGGCTTTTCCGGTATGTGCTCCTTCTCCCTGTAAAGTGTAAAAATGCTCCATCACAGGGAGCATTTTACCTTCTTTTAATAAAATATCTTCTTCTTTATTCATTTTAAAATTAGTCGTTATAGACCGAAGTTTTGTAAGCAATGATAGTATTTTTCATCAACATCGCTCTTGTCATTGGGCCTACTCCTCCAGGTACCGGAGTGATCCAGCTTGCTTTGGCAGCACAGCTGTCAAAATCCACATCACCTGCAAGATAATATCCTTTTGGAGAGTCATTATCTACTCTTGTAATACCCACGTCAACAATTACTGCTCCTTCCTTGATCATATCTCCTTTTAAGAAATGTGGATCTCCCAAAGCGGTAATGACGATGTCTGCTTTTCTTGTATATTCTTCGATGTCTTTCGTGTATGAGTGCGTAAGGGTAACAGTAGAGTTTCCAGGGAAATCTTTTCTTCCCATCAAAATACTCATTGGTCTTCCTACAATTTTACTTCTTCCGATAATGACACAGTCTTTTCCTTTCGTTTCAATATTATATCTTTCCAATAAAGTTAAGATCCCGAAAGGAGTTGCCGGCAAGAAAGTATCCATTTCAAGAGCCATTTTTCCAAAGTTTTCCGGGTGGAAACCATCCACATCTTTTCTAGGATCGATAGCGTTGATGATCTTTTCCTGATCAATCTGATCCGGCAAAGGCAGCTGAACGATAAATCCGTCTACTGCTTTAGACTTGTTAAGCTCGTCAATTTTTTCCAATAGTTCAGATTCTGAAACTGTGCTTGGAAATTTGATTAAGCTGGATTGAAATCCTACTTCTTCACAGTCTTTTACTTTAGAGTTTACATAGGCCTTGCTAGCTCCGTTATTCCCTACAAGAATAGCTACCAAATGAGGAGCTCTTCTTTTGCTTGCGAGAATCTTTTCTACTTCTACCTTGATCTCCGCTTTAATTTCCTTGGATACTTTAAGTCCGTCAAGAATTTCTGCCATTTTTACTTTTT
Organism: Chryseobacterium sp. 2VB; assembly: GCF_005503635.1. NCBI lineage: Bacteria > Pseudomonadati > Bacteroidota > Flavobacteriia > Flavobacteriales > Weeksellaceae > Chryseobacterium > Chryseobacterium sp. 2VB. The sequence continues at coordinate 149,041 of NZ_SCNC01000006.1, read as the reverse complement.
TACTTTATAGATTTACTTTACTTTCTTTTTGCTTACTATTTATTTTCTTTATAGTAATTGATCAATCCATTGGTAGAGCTGTCATGAGAGCTTATTGCCTCATTGTTTTCAAGCTCAGGAAGGATTTTGTTGGCTAATACTTTTCCTAATTCCACTCCAAACTGGTCAAAACTGAAAATATTCCAGATTACTCCCTGAACAAAAATTTTGTGTTCATATAAAGCAATCAGTTGACCTAATGAGAAAGGAGTTAATTCTTTGAATAATATAGAGTTAGTTGGTGTATTTCCATGGAAGACCTTGAAATTGATCAGCCTGTCTATTTCTTCATCAGATTTTCCGGAATTTCTAAGCTCTTCTTCTACTTCTTCTTCCAGTTTTCCGAAGGCAAGTGCCTCAGTCTGAGCAAAAAAGTTCGCTAATAATTTATCCTGATGATCAGAAACATGGTTCGGGCTTTTTGCATAGGCGATAAAATCTGCCGGAATCAATTCTGTTCCCTGGTGGATTAATTGATAAAATGCGTGCTGGCCGTTTGTTCCCGGTTCTCCCCAAATGATAGGCCCCGTTTCATATTCTACGAATTCACCGTTTCTGTCTACACATTTTCCGTTACTTTCCATGTCTCCCTGCTGAAGATATGCAGCGAATCTGTCCAGATATTGAGAATAAGGTAGGATGGCATAAGTAGTTGCTGCATAGAAATTACGGTACCAGATTCCCAGAAGTCCCATTAATACAGGAATGTTTTCAGAGAATTCTGCCGTCTGGAAGTGTTGGTCTGTATCAAAAGCACCTTTCAAAAGCTGCTCGAAATTTTCATATCCTACAGAAAGTACAATACTTAATCCGATAGCACTCCAAAGAGAATATCTTCCGCCTACCCAGTCCCAGAACTCAAAAATATTTTCTTCTGCGATTCCGAACTTTTTAACTTCCTCAATATTAGTAGATAAAGCCACAAAATGCTTCGCGACATCTTCCTGTTTTCCTGCTTTCAGGAACCAGTCTTTAGCTGAATTGGCATTCGTCATTGTTTCCTGAGTCGTAAATGTCTTGGAAGCAATGATGAATAAAGTAGTTTCAGGATTTAAATCTTTTACCACTTCTGCGATATGATTTCCGTCCACGTTGGAAACAAAGTGAGCGTTTAATCTTGTTTTAAAATGCTTTAAAGCTGAACAAACCATTACAGGACCCAAATCCGATCCTCCAATCCCGATGTTGACTACATCTGTGATCTCTTTTCCACTATAACCTTTATGTTCTCCTGAAATAATCTTCTCAGAAAAAGACTTCATATGCTCAAGAACTCTCTTGATCTGTGGTTTGATATTTTCTCCATCCACAAGAATTTCACGGTCTGAAAAATCTCTTAATGCGGTGTGAAGAACAGCTCTTCCTTCAGTTTCATTGATTTTATCTCCGGAGAACATTCTGGAAATAGCATCTTTTAACTGGCTTTCTTCTGCCAATTGTAACAGAAGATCCTTGGTTCTGGAATCGATCAGGTTTTTAGAATAATCAAAAAGATAGTTGTCCTTTTGCAGGGAAAACTCGTTAAAACGGTTCGGGTTATATTGGAAGAGAGTTCTAAGATCAAAGTCATTTCCACCGAAATGTTCGTCAAGTGCTTTCCAGCTGTTGGTTTGTGTTGGATTTATTTTTGATAGCATATTACAGAATTTTTATCATTCAGAAAATCATGTATCGAATGAAAATGGCTAATCATCCATAATGATTTATTTCTGATCTGCAAATTTACGGAAAAATAAAACCTCAGATAAATTTGAAGAAGATAAATAACATTTTTTTAAAAAACAAAACCTCAGAACAGACCTGAGGTTTTATAAAATGTGTTTTGTGGTAAGAGTTTTCAATACTATTCATCCATTTCGTTCAGAATGTTTTCCAATTGTTTTGCGCTTCCTCCATAGATGTATTTTGTCCATAGAACAATGCTGGTTATAAACCCTAACGTTCCGATCAGTACTGCAATGATTAATCCCTGTTGATGAGAAGCAGAAAGTTCTGGTAAAGACTTTCCCTGCTCTTTCATCGTATTGTAGATAACCAGTCCAATAGTAATAAGTAAATGTGGAAGTAATAAAAATCCGAAAGACTGATATCGTTCCATATTCAGCCGGAGTTCATGATATATTTTCCAAAGGCTGTTTTTGGTGTTTCCTGTATAAAGTTCTGTCTGCTTGTAGAATTTATAAAATCCTAGCAGATAGTATGAAGAGATAACCACCATCATCGTATAGGATACATAATAAATAATGTACTGTGAATGAGGAAATTTAAACTGTAAAGGGAAAAAAGCGATCAGAATGATGGCCAGAATCTGCATAGGAAATTCTTTCTTCATGTTTTTCTGGATTTTTTCTATAGGGTGTTTGCTTTCCTTTAATTGCTTTATGGTATCAGGAATATGGACATCGCTGTCTTCTTTATTCCACTGTTCTTTTAATTGATCAAAATTCATAACCTGATTTTTTTATGATTTGCTGTATTTTTTCTTTTGTTCTGTTGAGTTTTACGCGGGCATTACCTTCACTGAGACCTAAATTGTTTCCGATTTCTTTGTGTGACATCCCTTCCATGAAATAAAATATGACGGCCTTTTCCAGAGGATTCAGTTCCTGAACGGCACTGTAGAAAACTTCCAGCTGTCTGTCTTTGGTGGGATTATAATCTTCCTGCTGAACTTCAAAATGATGATGAGCATCCATATGGTTATTGGATCTCTGCTTTTCTTTTTTTAAATAGGTAATTGCAGTATTGATGGCAACCCGGTACATCCAGGTAGAAAATTCACTGTTCCCTTTGAAATTCTGATAGGACTTCCAAAGCTGGATTAGGATTTCCTGCTGAAGGTCTTCCCGGTCCTCTACGGAATCTGCATAGATCCGCGAAGCTTTGTATAAGATACCTTTATGCTGGTTGACAAGCTTTAAAAAAGCGGTTTCGGCTGGACTGCTCACAATGGTTTCATGGTTTGGTTATAATTATAAGCTTGACACAGGTCTTACGGTGTAGCCTTTGGCCCGAAGAAGAGGGATAATTCCGTTTTTACCCATAAGATGAGATCCACCGACAGCAAATAAAGAGCTTTCGTTTTTCATCATGTCCGGCATTATTTTTACCCAGTTTTGATTTCTGTTGGTCAGCATGGCCTTTTCCTGTTGGGCATTCATGAATCTTTCATCCTTAAAAAGACTGTATAAAGATTGTACATTTTCATTTTTAAAAGCTTCAATCATCTGTCTGAACAATATTTGATATTCCTTGTCCATTTTCAGTTGAGTAATAATGTTCTTCAGGTCGTAAGCCTCATTGATTGATTTCATCTGATCTTCTACTTTTTCCAGTCCTTTGATGCTTTTTTTATCTTTGATCGCTTTCTGAAGAAGTTCCATCTCGTAAAGTTTTACTTCAGTCTGAGGACATGGAATGGCTTTGGTGGAAAGCAATGCATAAAGTGCCTGCGGGCTTGAAGAATTAATGCTTTTCAGGTCTGTTCCATAATTAGCGAGAATCGTATTCAGCTCTTTAGCTTCTTCTGAAGAAAGCTGGTCAGATATTTTTTTATCTGCTTTAAACATTTTCTGTAATGACATCATTTCTGCAGGATCTGTATAATTGATTTCCATAACAAGGTTTTCAGATTTCTCAAGCGCTTTCAGTACTTTAGGTTTGATCTCAAAATCTTTACTGCATAAGATATGAAAAGTCCCGGTAATATAAGAAGGCTTAGAAAGACCGTTTCCGGAAACCTCCCAAAGCAGGCTGTTTTCTTTGTTGTTGCTTTTACCTTGTGCATTGGATGTTATGAAATTCAATGACAATAATGCTGCAAATCCAAGTTTGATAAAATTTTTCATAATATATTTTTTTTTTTTTTTGATTCTCTGTTCTTTTAAACAGTAGGTAAAGCAGGCATTACAATCGTTACAGTTTTTTTCAAAAAAAAATAAAAACCTCCTGAAAACAGGAGGCTGTAAAATCTAAAATTATGATGATAACCAATTGGTTAGGATGGTCTTTTATTCCGGGTTTTTTGGATATTCAGGTTTTGAAATTTTTCTTTTTCTTAAAAAATAGAGGATTGCAGCAGCAATTAATACAAGAGACCATACATTGATAAGCCCCACAATAATCCTCTGAATCAGATAGAATCCGTATACAAAGCCATCTTTAGCATCATAGATGAAATTGTATTTATACTTATTATCAATACTTGTGGTGTTGGTAACAGCAATTTCTGCAACACGCAACTGTGGCTCTTTGATATAAATGTCAATCGTGCTGTATTTCAGATCATCCGTCATGTTCATGCTGGAAAGCTTTTGAAGATTTCCTTCAGACATATTCTCATCATCCAGCGTTACTTTATCTTTATTGGTTTTGAGCTTACTGATGTTTTCTGAAGTTTTTTGATTTTTTTTCCCTTCCAGTTCAGAATACTTGATGTTGGCTGTTACATCCTCAGCATTGATGGATCTTGAATTAAGAAATAATTTATTGGTATTGATTGCTGTTAAAAGCTCTCCCAGTTTTTCCGTAGGAATACGAACCTGCATTCTGTTTTCTGTCTGATATTTCTTAACCAGCATAGCTTCTTCATCAGAAGTGTTGTAGGTGTTTTCAGAAACAACGTTACTTTGAAGATTACTATTGGTAACAAATCCTCCAAGCTCCTGAATCGATTTTTCAATAGCAATCGTTGCATTATACACATCTTTTACTTCCATGTTCACATCAGCTGTTTTGATGAACTGTTTGTCTTTTACTTTCATTTCTGCAATGGATGAAATACTGTCGGAAACCACAGCAGCTGCTGAATCGGTAGTAGCATACGCTTCAAGATCTTTAGAAGAAACTTCTCCCTTTTTACATGAATAAATTCCTAGTAAAAGTATAGCTGACAGAGATAATTTAATGTAAGTGGTTTTCATAGCGCTGATTTTTGTTGTTTTGCTTGAGTCAAAGTTCAGCCAGGATCTTTTGTAACATTTGAAAATCAAAAGTAAAAATCTTGTAAATAAAATTTTTACTTATAATGAGTTGAAATATAGTATTTTGTAAAATAAACTTGAGCTTCAGCCATTGCTTTCGGAGTAGTTTTTGCTTATCTTTTACAAACCAAAACTACAATCTATCACTATGTCAAATACTTTTTCCAAAATCAGAAACGCAATAGGGTTATTCACATCTATAGATTTTGATCAGCTGAGTGCCATTTCTCAAAAAGTGGACTTGCCAAAACTGATGCAAAATTTCTCAAAACTGGATGATAAACAGCTTTCCGGGCTTATGAAAATGCTCGATCCCGAAAAGAAAAAGAAAGAACTTCCTGCCATTGATGGAGACTTTTATGATATCTATCATACTCTTACTCCTGAACAGCGTGAAATTCAGCTTAAAGTAAGAGCGTTCATGGAAAAAGAAGTCAAGCCTCTGGTCAATCATTACTGGCTCAGAGATGAATTTCCCTTTGAACTCATTCCTAAATTCCAGAAACTGGATATCTGCGGGGTTACTTATGAAGGGTATGGCTGTCCGGGAATGCCTTTCCTGATGGAAGGTGTTATTGCCATGGAGATGGCAAGAGTGGATGCTTCTATCGCCACATTTTTCGGAGTACAATCCGGACTGGCAATGGGCTCTATTTATATCTGCGGATCGGAAGAGCAGAAGCAAAAATGGCTTCCGCAGATGCAGAAATTTGAAAAAATAGGAGCTTTCGGGCTTACGGAGCCGGAAGTTGGGTCAGGAGCAGCAGGCGGACTTACGGTAACCTGTAAAAAAACACCGGAAGGCTGGATTCTGAATGGGCAGAAAAAATGGATCGGGAATGCTACTTTTGCAGATATCATCATCATCTGGGCAAGAGATCTGGATAGTGGAGAAGTGAAAGGTTTTATTGTAGAAAAAGATAATCCGGGATATTCCGTAGAAAAGATCAAAGGAAAAATGGCGTTAAGAATTGTTCAGAACGGATTGATTACCTTAAAAGACTGTCTCGTTACCGAAGAAAACCGTCTGCAGAATGCCAATTCCTTTAAAGATACAGGAAAAGTACTGAGAATGACAAGAGCTGGAGTAGCATGGATGGCTACAGGCTGTGCACGCGGAGCTTACGAAAGTGCTTTGGATTATACCCGAAAGAGAGAACAGTTTGGAAGACCTATAGCCTCATTCCAAATGATTCAGGGACATCTGGTGGAAATGTTGTCCAATCTTACCGCTATGCAGACAATGGTTTTCAGACTGTCTGAAATGCAGGATGAAGGGATTTTAAAAGACGAACATGCTTCTTTAGCCAAAGTTTTCTGCACACTCAGAACAAGAGATATTGTTTCCAGAGCAAGAGAAGTAATGGGAGGGAACGGAATTCTGCTCGAGTATGATGTGGCCAGATTTGTTGCCGATGCAGAAGCAATCTATTCTTACGAAGGAACAAAAGAAATCAACTCGCTCATTGTTGGGCGATCGATTACGGGTTTCAGTGCTTTCGTATAGGAAAGAGGTAGCAGGTAGCAGATAATAGGTTACAGGAACTAAAATCAACAAGACTCCATCTGAAGTTTACTGGTACTGCAACCTACAACCTGCAACCTATTACCTGCAATCTTATGAAACTAAATGTTTATATTTTTCCTTGTTGTCAATAATCATCCATAGGTTGATCAGAAACATCACTCCTGCAATGCTCATTCCCATTGGAGATTTATCCATTGTGAAAACATGCGTGACAATTCCTACCATGACAGGTAAAATAACAATGGCACCTAATGCTCTTGTTTTTGGGAAAATAAATAATAACCCACCAATAACTTCTACAATGCCCACTAATGGCATCAGCCAGCTGATCTCTCCAAAAGCAGCGAAAAGTTTCATTTGTTCTGGAGTAGGTTTCTCCATGGGCATATAATTGAAAAACTTGTTTAATCCGGCATTAATAAACATAAGCCCGAAAAGTAAACATAAAATGAATTTTACTGTTTTCATGTTTGGTGATTTTATACCAAATGTAAAATAAAAATAGGATTTTTTGATTGTATTTTTATAAAAATTGTATAATTAATGTTAATGATAGGTTAATGTTGTGTTTTGGATAATTTCATTGTTTATATTTGATATTCAAACTAAACTAATACTATTATGTTGAAAAATCTTAAAAAATTAAACCGTACGGATTTGAGAGAAATCCATGGAGGCGGAGGTGTTGGAAAATGTGATATAGGACCAATTGGATGTCCGTGTAAAATTCCACCAGGTGATCCTTGTTTAGGTGGCCCGGGTGGAGATCCTAGTGGACCTTCTTATGGATATTGTCCCGACAGCCAATCTTATATTCTTTGTACGGAAACGTGTCCAAATGGAATGAACCCTTTGTGTGCTCTTCCATAAATAATATAAAAAAGACTGTCTTGAAAAAGGCAGTCTTTTTATTTAAAGTTAGGAGTATGTCAATTATTGCTTATTGCCCATTACTCATATTTAGTCCATTTCCTTCAAAGTAATATTCTTGGAAATTTTGTAGCTTTTTTTCTTCTTATGGGGCTTAGGCTCTTCTCCGAGCAGCCTTCCCCAGGGTTTAAGATCATCCACTCTTTCGCAAATAATTTTGATAATGGCAATTGCCGGAATACACAGGAACATTCCCGCAATTCCCCAAAGATGTTCTCCTAAAAGGATTCCAATAAAAGAAAATAAGGCATTGATCTTTACTTTAGAGCCTACTACAAACGGAAGAACAATATTTCCGTCTACAGCGTGTATGGCAATATAGCCCAAAGCAACGTAAATACATGTTGATGGAGTAGAAGTGGCGAATGCTATAAAGCAGGAAATTAACAGAGAAATAAAGATTCCCAGATAGGGAATGACGTTTAATAACCCGGTCAAAACTCCTAAAAGAATAGCATATTTTACTCCCAGAATCGTAAGAAGGACTGAAGTAAGAACAGATACAATAATCACCTGAAGAAAAAGACCGAAGATGTATTTCTTAGTCATGATTCTGATTTCATTCACAGCTTCCTGTACACTTGCTTTATGTCTTTCGTTGAAAACAGTAACGATAAAATTATTTAAAAGTCTTCTGTAATTTAAAATAAAGATAAAAAACAGGGTGAAAAATATAATAAATCCGAATCCGGTTGAAAATATTCCAAAAGTAAATCCTAAAATGACTCCCGAAGAAGACAGAAGTTTAGTTAATCCCTGGTTAATATAATCCACCTGTTCATCCACTTTTACATTAAATGTTTTGGAAACCCAATGCTGGAGGCTGTTAAAAACAGTAGTAAACTGTTCCTTGAGGTGTGGAAGATCCTTACTGAAATCAGACAGCTGATTGGTAAAGAAGTAAATAATTCCGCCTAAAATCATCAGCATAATAAATACTGAAGTCATCGTAGACACAGATCTCGGAAATCTTAACTTTTTTTCCATAAAAGTGGCTGCCGGTAAAAACAGCATGGCCATAAGGAATGCGAGGAAAAAGGGCGCTAAAATACTTTGCCCTAATGCCAGTAGATAACCAAGACCAATGATGGAAACCACCACGAGGGTAAGCTTGACAAGGAAAGGAAGTCTAAGAAAATTCATAATCTAAAAATCTGCAGTGTGGAATAAAAATAAGAAAACCCATCTGAATTGAAAAATTTTTATTCAATTCTGCGGGATTTTCTTCTGTTGTTGCAAATTTTATTCCAGCCGATGAAATTGTACGCTTTTTTATAAAAAGAAACACGCTCCGGATATCAGAGCGTGTTTCTTTATTGAGAAGTTAATATGTTGTAAGTTGTTTTATTCTTCAATGGCGATGTCGATGACTTCTTCCATTCTGTTGACGTAGTGTACTCTCAGATTTTTCAGATAATCTTTTTTGATTTCCTCCACATCTTTTCTGTTGGCCTCACAAAGAATAACATCTTTTACCCCAGCCCTTGTTGCGGCAAGAAGCTTTTCTTTGATTCCTCCTACAGGTAATACTTTCCCTCTTAAAGTAATTTCTCCTGTCATGGCAAGGTGAGGTTTTACTTTCTTGTTTTTAAACGAAGAAACCATTGATGTCAGCATCGCAATACCGGCAGATGGTCCGTCTTTTGGCGTTGCACCTTCAGGAACGTGTACATGAATGTTTTTCTTTTCAATATCTTCCTGAGGAATGCCCAGCTCATCATGCTTCGCTTTAATATATTCAAGGGCAATAGTAGCCGATTCTTTCATTACCGTTCCCAGGTTTCCGGTCATCGTTAACGCTCCTTTACCATTGCTTAGAATGCTTTCAATATAAAGGATGTCGCCTCCTACACTTGTCCAGGCAAGACCTGTTACAACACCAGGAACTCCGGTGATCTCAGATAAACTTTTCGGTCTTGGAACCCCAAGAATTTCATCTACTTTTTCTATTGAGATTTTTGGATCATACTCCTTTAACAAAGCAGTCTGTAGTGCTACCCATCTTCCAATGGCTGCAATTCTTTTTTCCAGGGTTCTCACTCCGCTTTCTGAAGTGTGAGCCTCTATAATGTGTTTAAGTTCTGCATTTCCAAGTTTGAATGATTTTGCATCCAGACCATTTTCCTCCTGTTGTTTCCTGATCAAATGTCTTTTGGCAATCTCAATCTTTTCCTCCAAAGTATAGCCGGCAATCTGAATGATCTCCGTTCTGTCTAAAAGAGGCGTCTGTATGGTTGAAAGTGAGTTGGCAGTTGCAATGAACATCACTTTTGAAAGGTCATAACCCATCTCCAGGAAATTGTCATAGAAAGATTTATTTTGCTCTGGATCAAGAACTTCTAGGAGTGCAGAGCTTGGGTCTCCATGTAGACCTTGTCCGATTTTATCAATCTCATCAAGAACAATTACAGGATTTGAAGTACCTGATTTTTTGATAGACTGTAAAATTCTTCCCGCCATAGCACCGATATACGTTTTTCTATGTCCACGGATTTCACTCTCGTCATGAAGTCCTCCCAATGACAATCTTACATATTTTCTTCCTAAAGCATCTGCAATAGATTTTCCTAAAGAAGTTTTACCCACACCCGGAGGCCCTACCAATAGCAGGATAGGAGATTTCATGTTGTTTTTTAATTTTAAAACGGCCATGTGCTCCAGGATTCTTTTCTTGATATCTTCAAGTCCGAAGTGCGCTTTGTCAAGTACTTTTTCAGCTTTTGCAATATCAAAAATATCTTTTGTATAGGTTTCCCAAGGAAGGTCTGTAAAGAAATCCAGATAGTTTCTCTGAACATTATAGTCCGGGGAATTGGGATTCTGACGTTGAAGTCTGCTGATTTCCTTTTGGAAGTGGTCTTCTACTTCCTGGCTCCATTTTTTTGTTTTAGCCTTGGCAATAAGATCTTCAACATCACTTTCAGGTCCGCCGCCCAGTTCCTCCTGGATGGTTCTGATCTGTTGATTCAGGAAATATTCTCTTTGTTGCTTATCTAAATCTTTTGAAGTTTTCTGATGAATCTGATTTCTCAGTTCCAGTTTTCTGAAATCCTCATGCATCAGCTCGTAGCACTGGTTGGCTCTTGTCATAAGACTTTTCTCTTCAAGCAGTTTTTGTTTTGCAATCGAAGAGAAATTAGCATTGGTGCAGATGAAATTCAGAAGATCATCATTATTGTTAATATTTTTAATCGCAAAGTTGGCGGCATTAGGAATATTAGGATCCAGTTCAATGATCTTTAAGGCAAGATCCTTGATGTTTTCCAGCAATGCTTCATACTCTTCCCGGTCTTTAGGCTGGGTATCTTTTAATTTTGATATTTCAGCTTTAAAATATGGTTGATTATCAACGATTTTTTTAATCTTAAATCTGTGAAATCCTTTGGTAATAGCTGTAATATTGCCTTCGGGAAGCTTAATGATCTTAATAATCTTTGCCAGTGTTCCGGTAGTATATATATCTTTTTCGGATGGTTGTTCCAGATCCGAATTTTTCTGGCTTACAATTCCAATAAAATCCCCGTTTTTCTGTGCCTCTTCAAGAAGCTGTATAGAGGTTTTTCTCCCCGCAGTAATAGGAATTACCACATTAGGGAACATGACCATATTTCTTACGGGAAGTATAGGGAATATTTTCTGTTCGGAATTTTTATCAGTCTCTGCGAAATCGGAAAGATTGATTTCTTCAGTTACGATATCAAATCCGTCACTGATCATTTCTTCTAAACTAATATCTTCAAATTCTGTCATAGTCAATCGAATGACAAATTGTCATTTTCGTTTTTTATCGTTAAAGGAATTTTTTATAATATACTCTGAAAACGTGTGGTATATTATAATATTCTAAAAATGCACAATACTTATGCCATTTGTTTTTTACTTAAAAATACGGCCAAAATTTCCTTTTTTAGATAATCTTTGCATTAAAAATCAAAATAAAGCAGTTCTGTTTCTGTAATTTCTTAAAAATGTGTATTTTCGCAAACTGATAAAAAACTATAATTTATAAAATGGCAATTTTAGGACAGATTAGGAGTAAGCCTTGGCTTTTAATGGGAGTAATAGCCTTAGCGCTTTTGGCGTTCCTGGTGAACCCCGATAGTATCGACAAGGTTTTTGGTAAGAATCCTGATGTTTTAGGAAAAGTAAACGGTGAGAAAATCACCCGCGAAGAGTTCAATGATCAGCTTTTCGTGCTGCAGCAGCAGGCTGAACAGCAAGGTCGTCCGAAAAACGGTCTTGAAGAGCAGGCTTGGCAGTTACTTGTACAATCTAAACTTATCAAACAACAGTTTGAGAAACTGGGCTTTGAAATGACTGATGATTATTTCTGGAATCAGATCCAGTACGATCAGATGTTTGCTCAGAATCAACAGTTCTTTGATGAGAAAGGTAACTTTAAAACTCAAGAGCTTAAAAAAGAAATTGAAACATTACAAAACACCAATCCTCAGGGATATACTCAATGGTTGAAAACAAGAAAGACAATCGAGTACAGACTAATGGCGAGACAGGTGTTTACCAATATTTCAGCAGGGATTACTACAGGTAAGAAAGAAGCTGAAGAATTGATGAAGCAGAGAGATCAGCTTGCAGATATCGACTTTGTAAAAGTAGATTACGCAGCTTATCTTCAAAAAACAAAGATCAATGTTACCACACAGGATCTTGCTGATTACATCAAGAAGCACCCTGTAATGTTCAAAGCTGAGCCAAGCAGAAATCTCGGTATTGTATTTTTTCCATCTAAACCTAGTGCGGCAGATGATGCAGCAGCTCTGAAAGAAATTACAAAATTATATTCAGGAGGTACGGATGCTAGTGGAGGAACTGAAAACTTCCAGAATACTAAAAACGATTCTATGTTTGTAGCAGCAAATTCTGATGCACCATTCAATCCTCAGTATCTGAATCCTGCACAATTGCCTCCAACAATCAAAGATCAGATCACAACAGCAGCTGTAGGTCAGACTTTTGGTCCTTATAAAGAACAAGATGTATATGTAGTATCTAAATTGGTAGGTAAAAGACCTTCAGATTCTACTTTATCAAGACATATCCTTATTGCATTCAAAGGAAGCCCTGCAGGTGAAGGGGTAACAAGAACCAAAGAGCAGGCTAAGAAATTGGCAGACTCTATCGGAGCTATTGTAAAAGCTACTCCAGCTAAATTTACAGACTTCCTTAAACTTTCAAGTGATCCGAATTCTGCAGCTCAGGGAGGTAGCCTTGGATGGACAACGCCAGAGACGCCTTTTGTTCCTGAATTCCTTACTTATCTTGCAAACAATCCTAAAGGAGCTACAGGGGTAGTAGAAACACAATTCGGTTACCATATCATCAATATTGAAGATAAAAAATCAGGATCAATGGGGTATAAAGTTGCTAACCTTGTGAAAGCGATCAAACCATCAGATGCTACTGAGGCTGAAACAGACAAAAACTCAAGAAAATTCATTCAGCAGGTTCAGGGGAAATCTTTCAACGATTTTGTGAACATTGCTAAAAAAGGAAACTACCAGTTCTCTAATCCGAAGGCAGCAAAAAGATTTGAAGGTCAGCTTCAGGGCTTAGGTACTGAAAAAGATGCTGATATCCTTACCTGGGCTTTTGATAAGAAAAGATCAAAAGGAGATACTGAATTATTTACAGTAGATGGAACAGGTGATAAAATTGTAGTGTATCTGAACGGAAAACAGGAGGCAGGTCTTGCTGATCCTGAATCTGTAAGAGACCAGATCGAAGTTATCGTTAAAAATAAATTGGCAGCAAAACAAATTTCTGATAAAATTGCAGCAGCAAAAGCTTCCAGCTTAGATCAGATTGCTAAATTATTTGCAGCTCCGAAACAATCAGCTCAGGTGAACCTATTGAATCCTTCAGTAGCAGGTGCTATGGAACCTAAAGTTGCCGGTGCAGCGTTCGGTGTTGCAAAAGGTAAACTTTCTAACCCGGTTGAAGGTGGAACAGGAGTTTATGTTCTGATCAAAAAATCAGAAACTGTAAACAAGCAGCCTGGAGATCTTAAGCAGTTTACAGAGTCTCTTACTCAGAGAAATGCAGGAATGTTCGGACAGGCCTGGATGAAGAGCCTTCAGGACAATGCAGATATCGAAGATTACAGAATCGAGATCTGGAACAAGCTGGGGAATCAGCAACAATAAGAAATTCATTTCAATGATATAAAAAGCGGCAAAATTTTTTGTCGCTTTTTTTGTATTTATGGCAGAATAATAAAGGAAAAGATTTATTTAAAATGTATTATATTTGCTTATTAGAAAAAAATTAGCAAGTGAAGTTCAGTAAAGAATTAAAAGCTGGTGTGATTGCACTTCTAGCTATCGTAGGCTTTGTGGTGTTGTTTCAGTTTATGAAAGGGAAAAGCCTTTTTACTACCGACAATATATTTTACGCAAAATATGACAATGTAGAAGGTCTGGCGCAGTCTGCGGCAGTTTCTATTAATGGTCTGAAAGTAGGGCAGGTAGATAAGATTATTCCTATCACCTCAAAAGATGGAAAAATTAATTTTGTCGTAAAAGTTACCGTCGACAATAAATTCGAATTTTCAAAAAACTCATCATTGGAGATCTTTGAGCCGGGATTAATGTCTGGTAAAGAAATGAGAGTAAACCTTATGTATGGCGGGCCTACTGCAAAAGACGGTGACACTTTAAAAGGTGCTTTTAAGCTGGGAACGCTGGGAAGTCTTTCTTCGCAGGTAGGTCCGGTAAAAGATCAGCTACAGGTGGTTTTACATAGAGTAGACTCTTTAATGGCGAATGCCAATCAGGTTTTTGATGCTCAGAACAGAGCTGAAATAAAAGCTTTACTAGCCAACCTTAATAAAACAGTAGGAGCATTACAATCCACAGCAGGAAGTGTAAATACGCTTGTAGGACACAATGATCCAAAACTGCAAAAGGTGCTGGATGATGCAAGCCTTACTATGCAAAGCGGAAAAGTAACACTGGATAAATATGGGAATCTGGCTCAGAGCATCGATACTAAACAGTTGAATGCAACGATTGCCAATCTGGATGCTACAGTAGGAAAATTGAATCAGGTGATTGGAGGTATTGATAAAGGAGAAGGAAGTTTAGGTAAACTGATGAAGGACGATCAACTGTACAACAACCTGAATTCAGCTTCTTCCAATCTGAATACATTAATCGAAGATATGAAAGCGAATCCGAAGAGATATATCAATTTCTCGGTTTTCGGTAAAAATAACAAAGACTAATACGCCTTATGCAGTACATCGATAACATTATTTTCCTGATTTTATTAGTAGCCGGGTTCGGGCTGTTTGCCAAAAGCCTGCAGAAGATCTACAGAAATATCAGGCTGGGTCGTGAAATCAATAGAAGTGACAGAAAATCTGAACGCTGGAGTATCATGGCTAATGTGGCCATGGGACAGAGTAAGATGGTAAAACGTCCTATCGCAGGAATTTTACACATTTTTGTCTATGTTGGTTTTATCATCATTAATATTGAACTCATTGAAATAATTGTTGATGGACTGTTTGGTACTCACCGTTTTCTGGCTTCGGTTCTGGGACACGGATTCTACAGCTTCTTTACAGCTACATTAGAAGTGCTTGCACTTCTGGTTGTAATAGGTGTAGTTATATTTTTCATCAGAAGAAACTTTTATGGGGTTAAAAGATTAACAATGAAGGAGCTTTTCGGATGGCCGAAAGAAGATGCCAACTGGATTCTTATCATCGAATTTGCCCTGATGATGGCTTTCTTTAAAATGAATGCCTCAGATTTTATTTTGCAGTCAAGAGGAGTTTTACCAGTACATGGAAGTTTCCCGATCAGTGAAATGACATTGGTTCCGTTTTTGGAAGTCTTCAATTTTGATAACGGATTTTTGATGTTCACAGAGAAAGCAGCCTGGTGGTTCCACTTTGTAGGGATTCTTTTCTTCATGAATTATCTTTATTATTCAAAGCATTTACATATTATTCTTGCATTTCCAAGTACATGGTATGCCAATCTTGAGAAAAAAGGGAAATTCAACAATCTTGAATCTGTAACAAAGGAGATCAAACTAATGATGGATCCTAATGCAGATCCTTACGCAGCACCAGCTGAAGGAGCTGAAGCCGACGTTCCTTCCAAATTTGGGGCAGAAGATATTTTTGATCTGAACCAGGTACAATTGCTGAATGCCTATTCGTGTACAGAATGTGGACGTTGTACTTCCGTTTGCCCGGCTAATATTACTGGTAAAAAACTTTCTCCGAGATTGATCCTGATGAAGACCAGAGACCGATTGGAAGAAGTAGGACGAAACATCGATAAGAACGGAAAATTCGTAGATGACGGTAAAAAGTTGTTGAACGATTATATTACAAAAGAAGAACTTTGGGCCTGTACCACTTGTAATGCATGTACAGAAGCCTGTCCGGTATTGCTTGACCCGCTTTCCATTATTTTTGAAATGAGAAGATTCCTGGTGATGGAACAGTCTGCTGCTCCACAGGAACTGAACCTGATGATGACCAATGTGGAAAACAACGCAGCCCCTTGGCAGTACAATCAGGCAGACCGTCTGAACTGGGCAAACGAAAATTAATGTAACAATGTAAATAATGTAACGATGTAACAATCATTGGTAAACTGTTACATTGGTATATTGATAAATTTGATTTAGAATGGATTTCACTATAAAAACAATGGCAGAATATGCTGCCGAAGGAAAAGCCCCTGAAGTTTTATTTTGGGTTGGATGTGCGGGAAGTTTTGATGACCGTGCCAAAAAAATTACAAAAGCATTCTGTAAGATATTAAACAAAATAGGCGTTGAATTTGCTGTTCTGGGTCAGGAAGAAAGCTGTACCGGAGACCCTGCAAAAAGAGCCGGAAACGAATTCGTTTTCCAGATGATGGCGCTTACCAATATCGAAGTATTGAATGCTTACGAAGTAAAGAAAATCGTAACGGCTTGTCCGCATTGTTTCAATACCCTGAAGAATGAATATCCCAGCCTGGGAGGGCACTTTGAAGTAGTTCACCATACTCAGTTCCTTAAAACTTTAATGGAGGAAGGAAGACTGAAAATTGAAGGAGGTGCATTCAGAGGGAAAAAAATTACCTTCCATGATCCATGTTATTTAGGACGTGCCAATGACGAATATGAAGCGCCAAGAATGCTTCTGGAGAAACTGGACGCTGAGCTTGTAGAAATGAAACGCTGCAAGACCAACGGACTTTGCTGTGGAGCAGGTGGTGCGCAGATGTTTAAAGAACCTGAAAAAGGAAAGAAAGACATCAATATTGAAAGAACAGAAGAAGCATTATCTTTTGAACCTAAGGTAATTGCAACGGGATGTCCTTTCTGTAACACCATGATGACGGATGGAGTAAAACATTTTAATAAAAATACTGAGGTAGCCGTAAAAGATATCGTAGAACTTCTTGCTGAAGCAGAAGACTTATAATTGTAATCTTATACAGGCTTATGAAGCGGGAATGGAGACTCTCCTTTTTGTTTATCATTTCGGTACTTGCTCTTCTTACATTCTGGAATTATCAGAACAGAGTATATGACTGGGATATGCCGGGCTATATGGGATGTATGTATACTTCCGAGTTCCCGAATTCTCCTGATAAAGTCCGAATCCTGACCTATGAGGAAATCAAGAAAGAGGCTCCAGCAGAACACTATACAGACATCATCGGAATAAAGCAATGGGATATTCCCAGGCAGTATTTCGTTAAAAATACACAATCTTTTATAGAACAATTACCCTATTTTCAGATCAAAGTAGGGTATATTCTTGTGATAACTCTTTTTTACAAACTAGGGTTTACAGCGCCAATGGCCGTATTATTTACCAGTCTTATTTCTTACTTTTTTTCAGGAATATTATTATTTTATATTCTGAAACTCCTGTTTCCAAAGAAATACTGGCTTGCGGTACTATTAACGATTGCCACCATGCTTTTACCACCAATGACTTATATGTCGAGGGTTTCTACACCTGATATGTTTATTTTCCAGTTTATGCTGATCTTTATGATTGGCTTAATCAAAAAATGGAATAAATGGGGAATGTTTGCGCTATTATTTGGTATTACTTTTATTCGGCCAGATTATATTACATTTACCCTGACTTATATTATGTCTGTTTTCTTTTTTCATTATTTCCGGGAAAAGAAAATTGATATTTCTTTTATTGCACAGGGAATCGTACTTCTTGCCATGTATCTCGCCATCATTAAGTTTTATCATTATCCCGGATGGAAAGATCTGTTTTATGATACTTTTATTGACAGAAGACCTATTATTTCTACACATCCTATTGATGTCAGTTTAAAAGACTATCTGAGTATTATTTATATTAAAATCATTTATTTTAAAAAAGTCACTTTATCACTGGCTATTATGATCGGAGTGATCTTCTGGCGCTCTAAAGATGCATGGGTGAGAATAATTTCGGTTCTTTTCCTGGTGAATGTTTATATAAAATTCTTTTTCTTTCCGCAGTCGGCAGCTTTAAGGTTCTTCTTTCCTTTTATCTTTCCGGTTTTCATTATGATGCTCTATGTACTGAGTAAAAAATACAATGATCTTAAACTCGGGAAAATTACGTAATTTTGTCTTTACAATGATAGGAGCATTCAATGGTAAGTAAAATAAAGATTGATTGTTTAATATCTTGAAAAATAAATATTTACATTATGAAAATCGAAGAATCTAATATTGTAGAAACCAACGACTACAGAGTCATTATATATCCGGCTTCAAGACCTTTTGAAACAAGAGAAGCTAAAGCTATTACTGAAAAACTATTTGATTTCCTTGCAACGTGGGCTGCTCATGGAAAACCACTTTCTTCTTCCTTTAAAATTGAAAAGAATCAGTTTATCATCGTATGTGTGGATGAAGAAAAAGAAGTGGCTTCAGGATGCAGCATTGATGCATTAGGAAAGGTAATGAGAGAAATTGACGAAGAATATCAGCTAGGCCTTTTCGATAGGATGAAAGCAAGTTTTGTGGAGAATGGTGAAGTGAAAACGTTAAAATTAATAGACTTTAAAACGAAGCTGAGAAACGGAGAACTTGCAGAAGATATTCAGGTTTTTGACTTCTCTAAAAATACGTATCTGGACTTTTTAAGCCACTTCCTTCTTCCTTTGGAGAAGAGCTGGGCGGCTTCTATAAAATAATAGCTGTTAAGCTGATACAAAAGAATAATCATAAAGTGGAAAATATATTTCCACTTTTTTGTTTTAATGTATATTTGTATAGATTCGAGCAGTGACTAATGCCTAAAGTACTTTTTTTAACGACTTCCCACAGCTATAATGATGACCGCATTTTTTATCATCAGGCAAAAGCTCTTAGAGATAATGGGTATGAAATAAAAATATGCAGTTTATATGCAGAGTATAAAGGTTTTATTGATGGGATACAAATAGAATCTTTTGCTGTTCTTGAAGAAAGTATAAAAACGAAAATGGAAACTTTCAGTAAAGTTTGTGATACTTTTCATCCGGATGGTATCATTTGCTCTGAACCATTGGCTGTTGTGGCAGTAAAGAAGTTTGTAAAAGAACACAGGATAAGCTGTATCTATGATGTTACAGAATGGTATCCTTCCATGTCAATGCTTCAAAATTATCGCTTTCCTGCTAAAATTTTTCAGGCGGTGAAATTTACTCTTATTCAGCTGTATGCAGGGTTTCTAAGTACACATTTTATTTTTGGTGAAACCACCAAGAAATTCCCTTTGGCCTATTTTTTTGGATTTAAAAAACAAATGATTCTGCCTTATTATCCGGCTTCTGTTTATATTAATGAAAGTATAAAAGAACTCACTCCGGGAAGCATCACATTATGTTACACGGGTCAGATTTCCAAAGATAAAGGAATTGAAAATTTCTTTAAAGCCGTAGACCTTCTCCGTCAAAAAGTTCCTGATCTTCATATTAAAATCCTGATCATAGGAGCAGCAATACACGAAAGTGATGATGTGTATTTTAGAACATTAGTAAAGGACTATTCTTTTGAAAATATAGATATTATAAAACCTACTGGTTTTGAGTATTTTACAGAAGCGTTTACAGAAGCTGACCTTTGTTTTGATCTTCGGGAAATTAATTTTGAAAACAATCATTCGCTGCCGATAAAACTGTTTTATTTTATGGGAGCAGGAAAACCTGTGATTTATTCAGATTTGAAAGGGATCAGGGAGCATATGGGAGAGCTTTCGTTTGGAAGTCTTGTTGATCCTCATGATGCAGAAGCAATCTCGGATATTATCATCAATTATATCAGGAATCCGGAGCTCTATCGATCCCATACTCTCAATGCACGAAAAGAATTTAAAGAAAAATATAACTGGGAACTTATAAAAGATAACTTCGTTGATTTTGTAAAAAAATCTATTGATCCATAATCACCATGCAGCTTACTATCATTAAAACCTTTGTCTCACGCTTTCTTATTCTGATCCTCAGCTTCGGGCTGGTGATCTATTCAACGAATATGTGGGGAAGTGAGGGGAAAGGAACCATTTCTATTGTGGTGGCCAATGCAGCAGCAGTAAGTTTTTTCAGCAATATCTTTTCCGGAAGCAGTGCTTCGTATTTTGCCTCAAGGTTTAAAATAGAAAAGGTTTTATTGTATGCCTATCTGTGGTCTCTCCTGACGGGTCTTCTAATTCCTTTTTTATTCAGTATTGCTTCTATTCAGGGTGAATATCTCCTGTACCTTATCGGAATTTCCGTTTTTTCTTCACTTTTATCTACTAATATCAGCTTGTTTATTGGAACACAGGATATTAAAAGGTTCAATATGTATACTGTTTTGCAGCAGCTTGTACATATTGTATTTATTGGAATATTGGTTTATCTGTTCGGAAAGAAAGATGTTTCCGTATACTTTCTCGCCCAGATTATATGTCTTGCACTTCTTTTTCTTACCAGCTTTTTCCAGATCATTAAAAAATGCAATATATCCCAGATATCATTCTGTAAAGAGGTAGGCAGGAACATGTTTGAATACGGCTGGAAGACCCAGCTGAGTGCTTTTGTGCAGTTTTTGAATTACAGGCTTTCGTTTTATTTTTTAGAACATTTTGAAGGTTTAGCGAGTGTAGGGATATTTTCCATCGGGGTTACTTTCTCAGAAGCGATATGGACCATTACCCGCAGTATTGCTGTGATTTTATACTCAGATGTAGTCAATAGTAAAAGCAGTGAAGAATCTATAGGGAAAACCAAAGAATCCTTAAAACTGACCTTTTTTCTGATGATAGGTTTTGTGCTGGGAATCATAATCATACCCTCTCAGGTTTACGAGATGATCTTCGGGAAAGAGTTCAGAGATACCAAAGAAATAATGCTTCTTTTATCACCGGGAATTTTTGCCATTGCGGTAAGTGATATGGTTGGGCATTACTTTTCAGGAATGAGAGATTTAAAAATTCTCAATATCAAATCGATTGTAGGGCTAGTGGTTACAGTGGTACTCTCTTTCATTGCAATACCGAAATGGGGAATTATCGGAGCTTGTATAGCAACTACATCATCTTACTTTGTTTCGGCCTTCCTGTTGTTCAGGAAATTTTATAGGTCTACTCCGTTTATTTTGAAAGACTATATGGTTTCAAAACGGGAAATACAGCTTTTAAAAAAGAAATTTTTGAAGAAATAATTATTTCCGGCACACCCATAAAATAAAGTCATTTTCCTATTTTTACAAATCTATTACCTCTTTACTATGTGCGGAATCAGCGGTTATTATTCATTTCATAAAAGTATTTCCTCAACAAATATTCTGGAAATGAATCAGGCGATCAGACACCGCGGGCCGGATGATGAAGGATTCTGGCTGTATAATGCCAATGAAGGAATTTCTTTTTCAGGGAATGATTCCACCCAAAAAATCAAAGAGCAGTTTCCGGTTTTAAAAGAGGGGAACTATGATATTGCTTTAGGTTTCCGTAGATTATCCATCATTGATCTGTCCGAAAAAGGCCATCAGCCTATGCTTTCACAGAATGAGCAGATTATTATTACATTTAACGGAGAGATTTATAATTTTAAAAAATTAAGAAAAGAACTTGAGTCTTTGGGATATTCTTTCCATAGCAGTTCTGATACTGAAGTTATTCTCAAAGCCTATCAGGAGTGGGGAAATTCTGCCTTTGCAAAATTAGATGGAATGTTTGCCATCTGTATTGTTGATCTTTCCGGTCAGAAAATTATATTAGCAAGAGATAGAGTTGGGATGAAGCCTCTTTTTTACCATCAAAGCGAGCAGGGATTGGTTTGGGCATCAGAAATAAAATCATTGCTGAAGAATGAGCTGGTAAAGCCTGAAATCAACTGGGACGGAGTTTATACCAATTTTCTTTTTCAGACAACATTAGCTCCACAAACCTGTTTTCAGCATATTTTATCCCTTGAACCAGCTTCCATCATGACTGTTGATTTAAACAATCAGAACATCACTAAAGAAAAATTCTGGAAGCTACCTTCAACGTCTCAAAAAAATATTTCAGAGGAAGAAGCTGTAAGAACAATAGATGAACTGCTTTCTGAAAGTATTTCTGAACAGTTATATGCAGATGTTCCTGTCGCAGTCATGATGAGCGGAGGTATTGATTCTACTTTAATTGCTTCAAAATCAAAATCTTTTAATACCAATATTAATACATACACCATATCTTATCCGTTTTCTGAAGAAGAGGTGAAGAATGCATCTATAGCTGCTAAACATTTTGGTGTTTCGCATGCGGTGAAAGAAGTGAGTGACGAAGAAGCGCTGGAAGACCTTAAAGAAAATATCCAGCATTTTGAAGAACCTTACAGCAGTTTTGAAGTCTTAATCAATGCTGCAAAATATGCACATGATCAGAATTTTAAAGTCGTATTAAGCGGAAATGGCGCTGATGAACTTTTTGCCGGTTATTCTCATACACTGAAGCTGAGCAGATGGCTTCTGATGAGGCATTTTAATTTTGTAAGCTCTTTAATATTTACGAAGGATAAATTTTCACAACGGGTAAAAAACTACTTTTCCCAGGATCATATGTTTGATTTTTTCAGGCAGAGCCAGATCAGTATGAGACCGCTGGAAATTAAAAGCCTTATAACCCCGGATATTTATAGTAAAATAGATTTACATCTTTCAAAATACCACCTTTCAGAAGCAAAAAACTATGTGGGATATTTTGAATATGACATGAAATATTCACTATCCTCCCACCATGTTTTCCGGGATGATCTGAGTGCGATGAAATACAGCGTAGAGTTTCGTTATCCCTATTTAAGCAACAGTTTAATAGACTATGTAGCATCACTTCCTGGAAACATCAGATTTAATGGAATTCAGAATAAACCTCTATTGCGTAAAACAGCAGAGAATTATCTTCCTCAGGGAGTTTTGAATATGCCCAAAAAAGGATTTTCATTTCCTGTCAATTATTTCATTAAAAACGAAAAAAGAGTAAGAGAATTTATTACTGAAAATCTTGAAAGTTTAAAAAAGAGAAACTTCTTTAATGCTGCGGTGATTGATGATTGGTGGAATCACCAGGAACATGAGTATGACTGGGTAAAAATCTGGCAGCTGGTTACTTTTGAGTTGTGGTATCAGAAATATTTTGAAAAATAAAGAAGGAGCCTAAAGATTAATATTTTACCTTTGTATTTATGATGAAATATTTTTGGTGTATACTTGTAGCGGTTTTTGCACTGATCAGTTGTAAAAGTGACGATGATTCTTTGCAGAGGATTGATCAGTTATTGAATATCTATATCAGGAACAGTGCTGGTCAGGATTTGCTGAACAGTGAGAAAACAGGATCTTTTACAGGGTATTCTGTGAATGATATTTTTGGAACTAAAGATATTGCTCCGATAAATATTTCATTGAAAATGACTACAGATTCATTGTTTTATATGGAATATCTGGCAGGAGCCAAAAGAAGGAGACTGGATTCCATCAGCCCGGATAATCCCGGAACAGGAACCTCCTATTATTCCCGAATGAAGATTACGTATACAAAAAGCACAAATGCAAGCGATAATGTGATTGATACTTTGGAAATTCAGTATCGCAATACCCCAACGGTATTCCAGGTTTCAAAAGTTCTGTATAACAGAGTTCCGGTATTTTCAAAAGAGGCCAATGCACCAACTTCGATAAATACTGTCACGGTCACAAAATAATTTTTAAATTTGTACAACAGTTAGCTGATTATAGGCTAATATCTAATATTTAACATCTAAATAAAATGTTACAAGTCAATTTTTTGCGCGACAACAAAGAACGCGTTTTAGAAGGTCTTAAGAAAAGACAATTCAAAAATCTTGAGTTGGTAGACGAGGCTATCGCTGCCGATGACGAAAGAAAAAGAATCCAGTTTGAACTAGATTCCCAGCTTTCCGAAATCAACAAAATTTCGAAAGAAATCGGTCTTTTGATGAAAGAAGGAAAAAAAGAAGAAGCGGAATCTGCAAAGTCTAAAACAGCACAATACAAAGAGTCGAGCTCAGAATTGAAATCCCAGTTAGAAAGTAAAGAAAACGACTTACTGAATATTCTGTATCAGCTTCCCAATATTCCAAACGAATTGGTAAAGAGTGGTGCTTCTGCTGATGATAACGAAATTATTTTTCAGTCTCATCCGGTAGAGGGTCTTGGTGAAGGAGCTATTCCTCATTGGGAACTGGCAAAAAAATACAACCTTATCGACTTTGAGTTAGGAGTAAAAATTGCCGGAGCCGGTTTTCCTGTTTATTTAGGTAAAGGAGCAAGATTACAGAGAGCTTTGGTTCAGTATTTCTTAGATAAAAATGTGGAAAAAGGATACACAGAAGTGAATCCTCCTCACGTTGTGAATGAAGCCTCTGGTTTTGGAACCGGACAGCTTCCGGATAAAGAAGGACAGATGTATTATATCAATGAAGATAAATTATATTTGATCCCTACGGCAGAAGTTCCTGTAACGAACCTTTACCGCGATGTATTACTTGATGAGAAAGATCTTCCGATTAAGAATACGGCATTCTCTCAGTGTTACAGAAGGGAAGCGGGAAGCTACGGAGCTCATGTAAGAGGTCTGAACCGTCTTCACCAGTTTGAAAAAGTAGAAATCGTAAGAATTGAAAAACCTGAAAATTCTTATGCTGTTTTGGAAGAAATGGTAGAGCATATCAAAGAAATTCTTACCGATCTTGAACTTCCGTTCAGAGTTTTAAGGCTTTGCGGTGGTGATACAGGTTTTGCATCTGCCATGACTTATGACTTTGAAGTTTGGAGTGCCGCTCAGGAAATGTGGTTGGAAGTAAGCTCTGTTTCGAATTTTGAAACATTCCAGGCTAACAGACTGAAATGCCGTTATAAAGGTGATGGGAAATCTCAGCTGGTTCACACCCTGAACGGATCTGCAATGGCTTTACCTAGAATTATGGCTGCATTGCTGGAGAATAACCAGACACCGGAAGGAATTAAGCTTCCTAAGAAGGTTGCGGAATATGCAAGATTTGATTTGATCAACTAAATTAATCTATTTTTAGTAATAATAAAAAGACCACCATAATCCGGTGGTCTTTGTTTTATTCAGTAACGATGATAATCTTCTTATCAGCGTTTTTGAGTTTTGTATCATTATCGTAAATAGCTTTCAGATCATATTCTATTCTTATGGAATGATCATCAATCTGTGTTACCCAGTCATGTTTACCTGAAATTGATTGTATTTTATTTTCAAACTTTAAGGTAGTACCGATCTTTTTGAAAAACATTACCATCATACCTGCCACTTTCTCAGCTTCTTCCTTTGAGCTTTTGGTTTTGATAGCTTCTTCAATATTTTTAAGATTAAAATTATCTGTATTAATTGTTAAAGTCTTTCCGTCCCAATTATTGTAAATATTCTGATCCAGAGGAATTTTTTCAGTTTTCGTGAAGTTTTTCAAAGCCTGATAGTCTTCCGGAGTAAAATGCTCTATTTTGAAAGAAAATCCAGCCAGCTTTTGATCTTCCTTTGTTGATTTCATGAAGACCTTTTTCATAATCCGAATCGAATCCGGATTTTCGGTTTTCAATTTTCCTTCCTGTTTGGCAAGATCATACATACTTGTCCAGGCAGTCGGAAGCTTATCCATTTCCCCGAATTCTTTCTGCTTTAAGGAATCCGGTGTCATTGCCATCATTTCCGACATAAATTCTTTTGTATCGATATCGGTGACAGAAGTGGAAGCAGCATCTTTGTGATAAACAATTTCAGAATTCACACTGCAGGACTGCAATGTGAAAAGGCCTATCAGAAATAAGACAATAATTTTCTTCATGGTTGATTTAAAATACGGATTAATGACAGTTAACAGCTCCATTTGGATCTTTCATAATCGTCATAGCTTCTGCTTTCGGAGAAACATATGGAATTCCCAGCTCAAGACCTCTCAGAATGAATAATCCTCCCAGAATAATCATGATTACCGGAACTGCTTTTAAAACTTTTACTCTGAAGGCCTGATTCATGAGATTTCCGGCCAGAACAATAGCGAACATGAACGGAAGGGTTCCCAGCCCAAATAAAGCCATATATAAAGCTCCCTGCCATATTCCTCCGCCTGCAAGACTGGCTGTAAGTGCCATATACACCATTCCGCATGGTAAAAAGCCATTTAATAGACCTGTTGTAAATCTCGAACGGTAATCCGCTTTCTGAAGTAATTTTCCTAAATTCATTTTTACACTGTACAGAAACTTGGATAGGAAAGGAATTTTTGAAGCAAAATCTTTTCCACCAAATGAAAATACAGCCATAATGATCAGAAGAACCCCGGCAGTAATGGTAAGATATTTCTGGAAGCCTGCCATTTCAAATCCCTGCCCGATAATCCCCAGAAGAGCACCTAATAATGAGTAGGTGAAAATTCTTCCGAATTGGTAGGTAAGGTTTTGAAGATAGAAATTGGCAGCCTGTTTTTTGGTTAATCCCATCGATAAAGCAATAGGTCCGCACATTCCGATACAGTGAAAACCGGAAGCAAATCCTAAAGCAATAGCCGATACAATAAGTCCTATTTCCATATCACGTCATAATCCATTCGGTAGTCTGTTTTATCTTTTGTCCAGCTTAATCTTAACGTATAGTTTCCTACTTTCAATACCTGCGCAGGAATGGTGAAAGACTGGCTGGCATCAAGCTGTACAGATTTTTTAATGTCTAAATTCTGGTCGTCGGTTCTGTTTAAAACAAATTTTACCGTAGTATTTGAATTATTATATTCTTTTGGAAAAGTGATTGTAATGCCTTTGGTATTCTGGCTGTATACAGGTTTTTCCTGCAGGTCATCTGCTTTTTTCTTAGCATCAATCACATCCTGATACTTCAATTCTTCTTCGTAATAATTATCGGTTACCATTTCAGAATTCTTCTGTCCGTTCGGGAAAAGAAACATCATGGATAATATAAAAACTATAAATGCTAATAATGCAATTACAACACCGTGTCCCCAACTAAAGTTCTTCATTCTTTTCTAATTAAAATTGCAGTTTAAAAGGTCCTTCAAAATAAGTCTGGTATGAATCAATCAGTTTACCTTTCATATCGTAAACACCAATTGTTATATTCTGTTTAGAGAGTTTCATATCATTTTCAGGGAAGCTGATATTGATGGTTCCCTTGGAAATTTTATCTCTGTCTACCTGAATCTTACTTGATGCACTATATGTAATTTCACCATGTGCCGGATCTATCACTTTGATGGTAACGATTTTTTTCTCGTTCGTTTTATTAAGGAAGGTATAATTATAAGTATTGGTAATTTTACCGTCTCTCACAAAGAATGTACTTCCCGCAGGTTTAATGAATTTAGCCTCCATCTCACCACGGCTGTAAAGAAGATATCCTAAGAATCCTACAAGAAGGAACAGGAATATAGAGAACCCTTTCATTCTTCCTGTAAACTTAAATTGAGTTTCTTTTTCAATCTCGTTTTCAGAAGCATAACGGATCAGTCCTTTCGGAAGGCCAACTTTTTCCATTACTTCATCGCAGGCATCAATACATGCTGTACAGTTGATACATTCCAGCTGTTGCCCGTCTCTGATGTCAATTCCGGTAGGACATACCACAACACACTGGTGGCAGTCGATACAATCACCTTTTCCTGCAGCTTTACGATCTTCGCCCTTTCTCCATTTTGCTCTGTTTTCTCCTCTTTTGAAGTCATAGAAAACATTGATGGTATCTTTATCGATCAATACACCCTGAAGTCTTCCGTAAGGACAAACCAATGTACAAACCTGCTCTCTGAACCACGCAAATACAAAGTAAAATGCTGCGGTAAGAAGTATCATTACAATAAAATTGGTAGGATGTGCAAATGGCCCTTCCCCAACTATTTTAAATACTTCTTCATATCCTACGATATACATAAACATAAAGTGGGTAATAATGAGTGAAATGATGACATAAATAGTCCATTTCAAACTTCTTTTCCAGATCTTCTCACTGTTCCACTCCTGTCTGTCCAGCTTCATCTGCTTATTTCGGTCTCCTTCAATCAGGTATTCGATTTTACGGAATATCGATTCCATAAAAATTGTCTGAGGGCAGATCCACCCGCAGAAAATTCTTCCGAACGCAATCGTAAAAACAATAATAAAGATCAAAGAGGCAATAGCACCTAAAGTAAGGATAAAAAAGTCCTGTGGATAGAAAGGCTGTCCAAAAATGAAAAACTCTCTGTCTATTACATTAAACATCAGCAATGGGTTACCATTGATTTTGATAAACGGTAATGTAAAATAAATAATTAATAGTAAATAACTTACAATATTTCTATAGTTGGTGTACTTTCCTTTAGGTTTTCTTGGAAAGACCCATTTTCTTTTTCCGGATTGCTCCATTGTCCCTATAGAATCTCTGTAAGTCTCAGGGTCCAGAACCTGTCCCTGTCCGCCGCGTACTTCTATATCTTCTATGTCTGACATATATAATAGGTTTTAAAAAAGAAAAAACATAATTCGTTACTATTTTAATCTAATAACAAATTATGTTTTTTTCATATGTTTCTAATTTTTTAAATTATTCTTTTTCCCAATGCGCTTCAGTTCCTTGAGGAGCTGCTCCTCCCTGAGCCGGAGTCACTGGTGGTTGTTCCTGGTTGATGTGATATACATAAGCTGCAATCTTCTCAATCTCTGCACCTGAAACTTCTCCGTTTTTACCGAATGCTCTCATGGCAGGGTTAGTAGGAGAACCATTCCAGTCCATATGGAACACGTTTTTGAATAACGTTTTCTCAGGCTGGTTGATCCAATAGTTATCAGTAAGGTTAGGTCCGATACCTCCACTACCGTCTTCTTTGTGACAAGATGCACAGTTTGTTTTGAATAATTCTTTACCTTCTGCAATGTTATCAGCTGAATACTTAGCTGTTTCAATCGTTACAGGAGGCTGAGATTTCTGATATTCTTCAATACTTGCCAACTGCTCTTTATATTCTTTTTCATATTCGCTTAACGGGTGAGCGAAGTCTGTGAAAGAGTAAGCTGCAATATATACAATACAAAAAGCGGTCCCAAAATAGAATAAACCTACCCACCATTTCGGTAATTGGTTATCCAGCTCCATGATTCCGTCGAAACCGTGGTCGATAAGGATATCCTTTTCTTCAGAAGCAGATTGCTTTTTGAATGCACTTTGGTACAATCTTTTGAAATAAGGAACTTTCTTTTCAGCTAAATAAGCTGCCTTTTCTTCAGGAGATAATTTCTTGAATTTGTTGTTTTCGATAAGGTCTCCGATAGCTCCATGAATGTAAGCCAGGATACCAGCGATCACAACAGTTCCCCAGAAGTAAGGTGAAGAAAGGAACGCGTAGCTCTGTACAAATAAATAATAAAAAACTATTAAAAGTCCGATTATTATTAAGATGTTTATAACAACAGGTGTTCTTTGTTTCATAAAAAATAGTTTAATTTTTTAAATTAAAATCGTCATCTTCATCATCCCCAAGAGGTGCCTCTTCTTCTTCTTTGTAATATTTTTTAGGTCTGCTAAAAACATAGATTACTAAAGCTATGAAGAACAGCATAAAGAAAATCAGAGCCAGTGTCTGGTAGAAGCCAGCATTTTCAGTATTGGATAATATATCTTTAAAGTTCTGAGGAATCATAGTATGAACTTTTTAATGTTTTTTAGTTATTACTTGCTGTTTTGATTTCAGTTGTTTTGATATCTGTACCTAATCTCTGAAGATAAGAAATAAGAGCTACAATTTCTTTTTTCTCTAGTTCTCCCTGAGGTCTCTTAGCATAAGCCTGCTTAAGGTCATTAGCTTCAGAGAAGATATCTTTCACAATTTTTGCCGATTGGTTGTTAGCCCATTTGTCTGCAGAATCGATTTCAGCCTTAGTATAAGGTACATCAAACACATTCTTCATCAGTTTCATTTTGTCCACCATCTTGGTTCTGTCTAAGTCAGTAGCAATTAACCAAGGGTAACGTGGCATGATAGAACCAGCAGAAGTAGATCTTGGGTTATACATGTGTTTGTAGTGCCAAGAACTTGGGTTTTTACCACCTTCTCTATGCAAATCCGGTCCTGTTCTCTTGGAACCCCATAGGAATGGTCTGTCGTATACGAATTCTCCAGCTTTGGAGTATTGTCCGTTTTTACCGTTGAATCTTGTAATCTCATCTCTGAACGGTCTGATCATCTGAGAGTGACAAGCGTTACATCCTTCACGGATATAAATATCTCTACCTTCAAGTTCCAGCGGTGAATAAGGCTTCACTGCAGAAATCGTAGGTACACTTTTCTTAAGAGATAGTGTAGGGATAATTTCAATTGAACTACCGATAGATATCGTGATGAAAGATAAGATACCTAATAATAATGGAGTTCTTTCCAGCCAAAGGTGAGTACCTTCTCCTTCTTTTCTGTTTTTACTGATGTTTGCCAACGCAGGAGCTTCAGCAGGAACTTCTTTCTGGAATGATCCTTTTCTTACTGTAGCGATTACGTTTATAATCATCAGGATAGATCCTGAGATATAGAATAGACCTCCTACGAATCTCATTTTGAAGTAAGGAATAATTGCAGTTACCGTATCCAGCCAGTTTTTCCATAATAATGTTCCGTCCGGGTTGAATTGCTTCCACATTAATCCTTGTGTAAATCCTGAAATATACATTGGAACTGCATAGAAAATGATTCCTAAAGTACCTAACCAGAAATGCCAGTTAGCTAATTTTACAGACCAAAGTTTTGTTCTCCACATGATTGGTACCAGGTAATAGATAACCCCGAATGCCATGAAACCATTCCATCCAAGAGCTCCTAAGTGTACGTGACCGATAACCCAGTCTGTAAAGTGACCAATTTTGTTGATGTTTTTAGTTGCCAAAAGCGGTCCTTCAAACGTTGCCATACCATAACAGGTAACAGCTACTACGAAGAACTTAAGGATAGGATTTTCTCTTACTTTATCCCAAGCTCCTCTCAGCGTAAGAAGACCATTTAACATACCTCCCCATGATGGTGCAATAAGCATGATAGAGAAACCTGTTCCTACCGCCTGAGCCCAAGCCGGAAGAGCTGTATACTGAAGGTGGTGAGGACCAGCCCAGATATATACGAAAATTAATGACCAGAAGTGAATAATAGACAGTTTATAAGAGAATACCGGTCTGTCTGCAGCCTTCGGAAGGAAGTAATACATTAAACCAAGAACCGGAGTTGTCAATACGAATGCAACCGCATTGTGTCCATACCACCACTGTACAATAGCATCTTTTACCCCTGCATATGCTGAATAAGATTTCCAGCCTGTGAAAGATAAAGGTACTTCAAGGTTGTTGAAGATGTGAAGCATTGCTACTGCAATCCAGGTACCGATGTAGAACCAGATGGCTACGTAAAGGTGTCTCACTCTTCTCTTTGAAATAGTCAGGAACATATTGATACCAAAAATGATCCATGAGAATGCGATCAATATGTCGATCGGCCACTCGTGTTCAGCATATTCCTTAGAGGTATTGATCCCCATAAAGAAGGTAATGAACGTAGCAACGATCATAAACTGCCAGGTCCAGAAATGTAGCCAAGACAAGGTGTCACTGTACATTCTTGTTTTTAATAATCTTTGCAATGAGTAATAAATACCCGTGTAAACGATGTTACAAACGAATGCAAAGATTACGGTATTGGTGTGCAGCATTCTGATTCTACCAAAACCAAATGCACCATGAGTGTTTATTAACCCTTCAATATTACCCGATGCCAAACTTTTAATGGTTGTGTCATCTGTCCCGAAAAAGAATTCAGGTAATTCAGGGTAGAAAAGCATTAATGCCGCCGTAAGCCCGAACGTAAATCCGATGAGACCGAAAACTAAGGTCGCATAAAGGAACGCACGGACAATACTATTGTCATAACTAAACTTCTGTGTTTCCATATCAACTATTCACTATTTTTCTCAATTTTTATTATTTTCTCCTATTTCTTTTTCGTCTTTATTTTTGTTGCCGGTTTCATCTTTTTCTTCAACTTTTTCGTCATCAAAAAGGATTCTGACAGCCGGAGATTCATCATCTTCAAACTGTCCTTTTCGGGCATACACTATAAATACGACCAAGAAAATCGCAGCCAAAGAAACACTGCAGAGGATCATTAAATATAGAATATCCATTGGACAACAAAATTAACCTATTTTCGGGGTTCAAATTTAGTGAAAAATAATGACATTCATCACGAAATGCCGATTTCAGCTAATTTAAAATCAGTCTAAATAAGGGCTTTTACGCCTGTTTTTTGAAATATTTACGACCTAAAATCCAGGTTGAAACTGTAGTAAAGGTAACCACTGTAATCGAACTGATTGGCATAATGATTGCTGCGAAGAGCGGATGCATATGCCCTGTAACAGCGTAACTTAAACCAACAATATTGTATAAAAAACTGATTATAAATGTCATTTTCACAATCGTGATGGAACCCTTGCAAACGTTCAGATAATTGTCAAGAGTAACTACTTTATCTCCGTTCATAATGACATCGGAAGATGGGGTAAAACTGTTCGTATCATCAGCAATGGCGATTCCTACATTACTTTGTTTTAAGGCTCCTGCATCATTAAGCCCGTCTCCAAGCATTGCCACTTTTAAGTGCTGATCCTGAAGGGCTTTGATGTAGTTCAGTTTGTCTTCCGGGCTTTGATTAAAGGCCATTCCTTTGTAATTCGGAATAAGCTCTTTAAGCTGGTTTTCTTCTGAGGAGTTGTCTCCGCTCAGGATAAATATTTTGTAGTGGGTAAGTTTTGTGAAAAGTTCTTTCAGTCTTGGACGATATTCGTTTTTAAAGATGAATTTACCCAGGTATTCACCATTTTTACTGATATAAACGGCTGTTTCGAGGTTTTTAGGTTCCTGGTTATTATAACGTGCTGAACCAATTTTATAAAGATTTCCTCTTACACTGGCTTCGTACCCTTTTCCTGAAATTTCAACAAACTTCTCTACAGGGAAATATTCATCGTTCACCTCTATGAATTCGTACAATGATTTTGAAAGCGGGTGGTTGGAATTTTTTAATAAAGTTTTGATATTCAAAGAGTCAAATTCGCTGATCTCAGATCCTTCGTATTTGATGTTTGATTTCTTTCTGTGTGTAATGGTTCCTGTTTTGTCAAAAACAATCGTATCAAGTTTCGCGATTTTTTCAATCGTTAAAGTATCTTTTACATAAAACTTATTTCGGCCTAAAATCCTCATAATGTGACCGAAAGTGAACGGCGCAGACAGTGCAAGTGCGCAAGGGCATGCAATGATCAGAATGGCAGAAATAACCTGAAACATTTTCTCCAAATCAATAAATGCCCAATAGATTCCAGCAGCCAGAGCAATACCTAAAATGATGAATGTGAAATATTTACTGATGCTGTTTGTCAATGTATCCAGCCCGGTTTCATGTTTTTTGAAAGCTTCTTTATTCCAAAGCTGAGTAAGGTAACTCTGGTCTACATCTTTAATAACTTCCAGCTCCAGAGATGACCCGATCTGCTTACCTCCGGCAAAGATTTTATCGCCCGGCTGTTTACTGATGCTTTCACTTTCTCCGGTAATAAAGCTGTTGTCGATATTTCCTTCTCCGTTAATAAGAATCGCATCTACCGGAATGATTTCCTGATTTCTAACTAAAATTCTGTCTCCTACTTTTACTGCGGAAAGAAGGATATTTTCCTGTTTTCCCTCAAAGTCTACCTTCGTTACGGCAATTGGGTAGAACGATTTATAGTCTCGGTCATAAGAAAGAGCACTGTACGTTCTTTTCTGAAAAATTTTCCCCATCAGCATGAAGAAAAGAAGACCGCAAAGGGTATCAAAATATCCCGGACCGTAATCCGTCACCACTTCATAAATACTTCTCCCGAAAAGAACAAAAATTCCCAGTACAATAGGAACATCTATGTTGACGATTTTATTTTTTAATCCGTACCATGCAGATTTGTAATAGTCTGATGCTGAATAGAATACTACGGGGCATGCTAATAAGAACATCAGTGTTCTGAAAAGCCCCTTGTAATGTTCCATCCAGTAATCTTCTCCTCCTACGTATTCGGGAAAGGCGAGAAACATCCCGTTTCCGAAGGCAAAACCTGCAATAGCAAATTTTACCAGCAAAGATTTATCAAGGTGGTCTACGTTTTTTTCAGCAGTTTCAAGACTGATAACAGGTTTGTATCCCAGATTGGTTAAGAAATTAGCAAGTTCGCTCAATTTCAGATCATTATGGTTGAATGAAATCTGCAAAGTCTTCCTTGTGAAGTTAACCTGAGAATATTTGATATGCTTATTTAACGTATGCAGACTTTCCAGTAGCCAGATGCATGAAGAACAGTGTATTACAGGGATTTTAAAGGTAACAAGGCTGGTGCTTCCTTCAGAAAAATCAGTCACTTTTTCGAAGATTTCCGGCGTGTCCAGGTAATCAAATTGAGTAGAATTTTCATCATTCGGACGAATTCCCGCTCCCTTATTAAGCTCATAGAAATTGCTTAAATTATTTAAATTCAGAATTTCGTAAACGGACTTACATCCATTACAACAGAAAGTCTTTTCGTCAAATAAAATTCTCTCTTTTTCTATACCTTGACCACAATGAAAACAGTTCTCGCTCACCCCATAAAATATTGAACTACAAAATTATAACAAATTTTTTTGTTTATCGCGTTAAAAAGTTCTATTTTTGTGATAAATATCATATAAAATGCCGCAGGAACAACAGATAGCAATTGAAGAGAGGTTCGCCAGAGTTTTTAATGATAAATCATTTAAAGAAAGACTTTCTAGCGCAGATTTTGAAAAATATATTAATGGCAAAAAGAAACTGAGTTTTCAGAAACATGAAACTATTTTCGAGGATGGGGAAACTCCAAAAGGAGTGTTTGTCCTGGAAAAAGGTGCTGCCAAACTTTCAAAGTCAGGAGCTTTCGGGAAAGATCAGATTTTAAGATTTATCAAAGAAGGGGATATCATCGGCTATCGTTCTTTGCTTTGCGGGGAAAACTTCCAGGCCAAAGCAGAAGCAATGACGGATATTGAATGTGTTTTCTTACCTGCAGATATTTTCATGTATCTTCTGGAAGTAGATCCACAGTTGTCCTTCGTAATGCTTCAGAAAATTTCTTATGAATTAGGAGAATCTTCCAACACCATTACTTTCCTTGCACAGAAAACAGTAAGAGAAAGACTGGCAGAAATTCTGCTGCTTCTGGAACAGAAACTGGGCGTAGATCCTGAAGGTTTCATCAAGATCTCATTAACGAGAGAAGAAATTGCTAATATTATCGGTACTGCTACAGAAAGTGCCATCCGTCTGATCTCAGAATTCAAACAGGATAGTCTGATTGAAGTGGACGGAAGAAATATCAAGATCTTAAATCACGACAAACTCATGAAACTCGGTCACGTAGTTTTATAAATCATACAAAAACTTAAGTCGGCTCAAGGCCGACTTTTTAACTTTTAAAAATAGATAAATTATGTCTGTTCACTCTGAAATTAAAAAAGTTACGACTGAAACCTTGCGTAAAATGAAATTCGACAAGGAGAAAATAACAATGCTTACAGCCTATGATTTTACCACTGCCAAGATGGTAGATGCTGGTGGAGTAGATGCTATTTTAATTGGAGACTCTGCAGCGAATGTAATGGCTGGTTTTGAAACTACATTGCCTATTACGCTGGATCAAATGATCTATCATGCTCAAAGTGTGGTAAGAGGAACCGACAGAGCTTTGGTGGTAGCGGATTTACCTTTCGGAACTTATCAGAGTAATCCTGAAAAAGCATTGGAATCTGCGGTAAGAATGATGAAAGAAGGTGGAGCGCATGCTGTGAAAATTGAAGGTGGAAAAGAAATCTCCAAGTCAATCAAAAAAATTATCAATGCCGGAATTCCGGTAATGGGACATTTGGGATTAACACCACAGTCTATCTATAAATTTGGAACGTATAAAGTAAGAGCTAAAGAAGAAGCAGAAGCTGAAAAACTGATTGCTGATGCTCAGCTTCTGGAAGAGCTTGGCTGTTTTTCTATTGTGTTGGAAAAAATTCCTGCTGATTTAGCTAAGAAAGTAACTGAAAGCATCTCTATTCCAACCATTGGAATCGGTGCAGGTGCAGATTGCGACGGACAGGTTTTGGTGTATCATGATATGGTGGGAATGAACAAAGGTTTCAGCCCGAAATTCTTAAGAAGATATCTCGACCTTTACACAGAAATTACAGGAGCCGTTTCTCAATACGTGAAAGATGTGAAAAATGTAGAGTTTCCAAACGAAAACGAAAGCTATTAATCCATGCAGAACCAACAATCTATTCAGGGAATATTATCTATCGCAGCTTTGATTTGTCTGGCTGTGGGATGGTTTAATTTATTTTCCCCGGAAATTAATCATTTGCTTTCAAGAAAAGTATTTTATGTTTTGATCGGAGCGAGCTTCTTTATTCAGGCTCCGTTACTTACGAATAAGAATTTTGTTTATGCGATGTATGCTGCAGCGGCTATCTGTGTATTCGGAGCATTTATTCCGGAAGGCTCAAAACTTTCAGCTGTTAAAACGGTAGGCCTTCTGGCAGGGATTATCCTGTCATTATCCAACAGAAGAAGATAGACTGAAGAAGTATGAAGGAGCAGATTATATATGAAGACAACCATCTTCTGGTGATTAATAAAAAGGTCGGTCAGCTTGTACAGGGCGATAAGACCGGCGATGAATCACTATTAGAATCCATCAAGAACTTTATAAAAATAAGAGATGCTAAGCCGGGAAATGTTTTTCTCGGCTTGGTTCATCGTATAGACCGTCCCACATCAGGGCTGGTGATCTATGCAAAAACTTCCAAAGCACTTTCCCGTTTGACACAGATGGTGAAAAACCGTGAAGTCAAAAAAACATATTGGGCAGTTGTTGGAAAAGAAATGATTCCGCAAAGCCAGAGACTGGTGCATTATTTAAAGAAAAACGAAAAAAATAATAAAGCCATTGTTTTTTCAAAAGCTACGGAAGGAGCCAAAGAAGCTATTCTTACCTATCATGTGATCAAAACATTAGACAATTATTTGTTGTTGGAAATTGATCTTGAAACCGGAAGACATCATCAGATCAGAGCTCAGTTATCCAAAACAGGAGTTCCGATTAAAGGTGATCTGAAATATGGAGCACCACGTTCCAACCCTGACGGAGGAATCAATCTTCACGCCCGAAAGCTGGAGTTTATTCACCCTGTTACCAAAGAAAACATTGAAATTATAGCTCCGGTACCTCAAAATGATGCGATCTGGAGAGCATGTGAGGAATAACTAAAGATTTTTAGTTAATCAAAGGAAAACATAAACGTCCGTCTCAATTTTGAGATGGACTTTTTCTTTAATATCATTTCAGATTTTGCCCATTCTAAAAAAATGTCTAACTTCGTTCCCAACTTTAGGGGTGTCTGTTACCAACAGACTGAGACTTTACCCTTTGAACCTGATCTGGATCATACCAGCGTAGGGAAAAGTAGATGACTTTTGCTGTACATTCTATTGTACAATAATGGCCATTCCTAAAGTATATTTAATTTATTAGGAATGGAACTTATAATCAACCACACCCGAAAAACATTTGATGTACTTCCTGCAAACCTGGAAGCATTACTGGCTATTGAGTTACCCGGAAAGAAAAAAGGTATTGCTGTAGCGCTCAACAACCGAATTATTCCGCTGTCAGTCTGGGCGGAAACCATCCTCAACAATAACGATTCAGTGTTAATCATTACCGCCACTCAGGGCGGTTAATTCTCATATTTAATACCAATACTTATGGCTCACTCCATTACATGTTCGCCATTTCCGAACTCAAAGAAAATCTATGTTGAAGGAAAATTACACCCTATCAATGTAGCCATGCGTGAAATACAGCTTAGCCCCACAAAATTGACCAATGGCGGCTTTGAACATAATGCTCCGGTAACCATTTATGACACTTCGGGGCCTTATACCGATGAAAATGCAGTTATTGATATTCAGAAAGGGCTTCCAAGAATCAGAGAACAATGGATTCTGGATAGAAATGATGTGAATATCTTAGACGGAATTACATCTGAATACGGCAAAGCCCGTTTAGCCGATCCTCGTCTGGATGAACTAAGGTTTTCCTATGATCATAAACCCAAAGTGGCAAAGGATGGCAAAGAACTGACCCAGCTTTATTATGCCAAACAGGGAATCATTACCCCGGAAATGGAGTATGTTGCCATCAGAGAAAATCAAAGAATAGAGCAGCTTGAATCCGTATCAAAAGAAATGGCATTTCAGCATGCCGGACACAGCTTTGGAGCCAATACTCCGAAAGGTAAGATCACCCCGGAATTTGTAAGAGACGAAATTGCTGCCGGAAGAGCTATTATTCCCAATAACATCAACCACCCCGAAAGCGAACCTATGATTATCGGGAGAAATTTCCTGGTAAAGATCAATGCGAATATCGGAAACAGTGCCGTTTCATCCAGTATTGAAGAAGAAGTAGAAAAAGCAGTCTGGGCCTGCCGATGGGGAGCTGATACCATTATGGACCTTTCCACCGGTAAAAATATTCACGAAACAAGAGAATGGATCATCAGAAACAGTCCGGTTCCGATTGGTACCGTTCCAATCTATCAGGCATTGGAAAAAGTAAAAGGTGTTCCTGAAGATCTTACATGGGAAATCTTCAGAGATACGCTGATTGAACAGGCTGAACAGGGAGTTTCCTATTTTACCATCCACGCAGGCGTTTTGCTAAGATATATTCATCTGACAGCCAACAGAGTAACCGGAATTGTATCCAGAGGAGGATCGATTATGGCAAAATGGTGCTTATTTCATCATAAAGAAAGTTTTCTGTATACCCATTTTGAGGAGATCTGTGAAATCATGAAGAAGTACGACGTGGCTTTCTCTCTGGGAGACGGTCTTCGTCCGGGATCTATTGCAGATGCCAATGATGCAGCGCAGTTTGCAGAACTGGAAACTTTAGGTGAACTCACTAAAATTGCCTGGAAACATAATGTACAGGTAATGATTGAAGGTCCCGGGCACGTACCAATGCATATGATCAAAGAAAATATGGATAAACAGCTGAAGGAATGCCATGAAGCTCCATTTTATACCTTAGGCCCCTTAACCACGGATATTGCACCGGGTTATGATCATATTACTTCAGGGATCGGGGCTGCGATGATCGGATGGTTTGGCTGTGCCATGCTTTGCTATGTAACTCCAAAAGAACATTTGGGGCTTCCGAATAAGGATGATGTCAAAGTTGGAGTAATAACCTATAAACTGGCAGCGCATGCGGCAGATTTGGCAAAAGGTCATCCGGGCGCACAATACAGAGATAATGCATTAAGTAAGGCAAGGTTTGAATTCAGATGGGAAGATCAGTTCAATCTGTCATTAGACCCGGAAACAGCAAGAGCATATCATGATGAAACCCTTCCGGCAGAAGGAGCAAAAATTGCCCATTTCTGTTCAATGTGCGGACCAAAATTCTGCTCGATGAAAATTACCCAGGAGATCCGTGAATCTGCAGAAAAAGGGATGCTGGATAAATCACAGGAATTCATCGAAAAAGGAAAAGAAATTTATATATGATCCTCGTTATCACTCCTGAATTGATTGTTCCGAACGAAACTGATCTTATTAATCAGATGTTTCAGGAAGGTCTTGACCTGCTTCACATCCGTAAACCATGGATCAGTCGTAATGAAATGATTGATTTCCTCACTCAGATTGATGAAACCTTTCATTCACAGCTGGTTTTGCATACGTATTATGATCTTGGGAAGGAATTTACGATTTCAAGGTTTCATTTCAGGGAAATTGATCGGCAGGAAGAAATGGATAAGTCTTTTGTGAAAGAAAATACCCTTTCAACTTCGGTACATGATATCACAACCTATAATACTTTGGATAAAGAATGGGAATATGCTTTCATAAGCCCGTTCTTTCCAAGTATATCGAAAAAAGGATACGGACTGGATTCTACCATAAAGGAAGAAATAAAACACCGGAATAATCCGGATGTCAAATTGATTGCCCTTGGAGGAATTGATCAGGATAATATTCCCGAAGTTTTCGAATCAAATGTAGATGGAGCAGCCCTATTGGGTGCGATCTGGGAAAGTGAAGAACCCTTAAAAGTATTCAAAAAATGCAGGAACGTCCTTATGTCATAAGCATCGCAGGCTTCGATCCCAGTGGCGGAGCAGGTTTATTATCAGATACTAAAACTTTTGAGCAATCGAAAGTGATAGGACTTGGAGTATGTACAGCATTAACATTGCAAACTGCTTCGAAATGCCTGAGTTTAGAATGGCGTCCCATAGATGAAGTAACTGAAGCTATTCTGGTGTTGATGGAAAATTATTTCGTTTCAGCCGTGAAAATTGGAATAGTGAAGGGTGCCGAATTTCTGGGTAAAATTGTGGAAAGAGTTCAAAAAGGAAATCCTGAAGTGAAAATCGTTTGGGATCCTGTTCTGAAAAGCACTTCGAACTTTAATTTTTTTGATCTTGAAACTCTTCCTCAATTAAAAAAAATTGTTCATAAACTCAGTTTGATTACACCTAATTATAACGAATACACAGTTTTAAAGGAAAATAATCTTCTGCCGGACACTCATCAATGCGCATTGCTGATCAAAGGAGGACATAGAGAAGATCATTTGGGAACAGATATTTTAGTTGAAAACGGAAAAGAGATTCTTTTAGCTCCAGCCGAAAGGAATACAACCTATTTTCCAAAGCATGGTTCCGGCTGTGTTTTATCCTCTGCCATTACAGCAGAACTTGCGAAGGGGAAAAATATGGAAACGGCCTGTCGGAATGGGAAATTATACATCGAAAAATTTTTAAAAAGCAATTCCTCTTTATTGGGAACGCATTCATAGAAACATGGAAAAATTACAATACATATCACAGGGAAATACAATACAGGAACAGGAAAAGCATATCCGTAACGCTTTGGATAATGGAATCAAATGGGTACAGGTTCGATGGAAAAATGCACCTGAAAACGAATTAATCAGTCTTTGTGAAATTTCAAAACAACTTTGCTCTGCATATCAGTCGGTTTGTATCATCAATGACCATGTACAGATCGCTAAAGAAATAGATGCTGACGGAGTACATTTAGGATTGGATGACTGTTCTGTCGATGAAGCAAGACTGATTCTGGGAGAAAACAAAATTATTGGCGGAACAGCCAATACCCTTTCGGATGTCATTCAGAGAATCAATGAATCCTGCGACTATATCGGTTTGGGACCATTGAGATTTACCACCACGAAAGAAAAGTTAAGTCCTGTCCTTGGATTTGAAGGATATCGGGATATCATTGATGGGTTAAAGGATAAATCAATAAAGATCCCTAAAATATTTGCCATCGGGAGCGTTAATCCTGAAGATATTTTACCGCTACAGGAAATCGGAATTTACGGTGTTGCCGTTTCTGGGCTTATTACAAAGCAGCCTGAGATTATAAATGAACTAAAAAAAGTAATGATATGAATCATCAGAAATTAGAAATAGCAGGAAGAACTTTTGAATCCAGACTGTTTTTAGGAACAGGAAAATTCGGAAGTATGAGAGATATGGTACAATCTGTCATGGCATCTGAAACCAATATGGTAACAATGGCCTTAAAGAGAATTGATGCACAATCCAATGAAGATGATCTGCTTGACTCATTAAAAGGAACGAATGTTCATCTTCTGCCTAATACCTCCGGAGCCAGAACCGCAAAAGAAGCTGTGCTTGCAGCACAATTAGCCAGAGAAGCCCTGGAAACGAACTGGGTAAAACTGGAAATTCATCCGGATCCGAAATATTTACTGCCGGATCCCATTGAAACCTTATATGCCACTGAAGAATTAGCCAAACTTGGATTTGTGGTAATGCCTTACATTCATGCTGATCCTGTTTTGTGCAAACGTCTTGAAGACGCCGGAACAGCTGTCGTAATGCCTTTGGGTGCCCCTATTGGAACGAATAAAGGACTAAAAACACAGGATTTTCTTGAAATAATCATCAGCCAGAGCAACGTCCCTGTAGTGGTAGATGCAGGAATCGGGGCGCCGTCAGATGCCGCAAAAGCAATGGAAATGGGAGCAGATGCCGTTTTGGTGAATACTGCCATTGCTGTAGCCAGAAATCCTTTGAATATGGCTGTTGCTTTCAAAGAAGGTGTGATTGCCGGAAGAAGAGCTTTTGAATCAGGGTTGGGAGCCATTTCCAGCCATGCTGAAGCATCAAGTCCGCTGACTTCATTTTTATTTGAATAATCAGGATTATGAAAAGCTTTAAAGATGTTTTTGAAAACTATCAGTGGGATGAGATAAAGAATAAGCTTGAAAACGTCAGTCTGGCCGATGTAAGATACAGTCTTCAGAAGAAAAACAAAACGATTGATGATTTCCTTAATCTTCTGTCACCAGCCGCTTCTCGGGAACTCGAAATGATGGCAGTGATGACGAAGACACTTACCCAGAAACGTTTCGGAAAAACCATTCAGTTGTATGCACCGCTGTATCTCAGCAATGAATGCCAGAATATCTGTACCTACTGCGGATTCAGTCTTGATAACAATCTGAAAAGGAAGACCCTTTCTGATACGGAGCTGATGATTGAAGCATCAGTCCTGAAATCAATGGGAGTGAATCATGTATTACTGGTAAGCGGTGAAGCCAATAAAATAGTGGGTGTACCTTATTTTCAGAATGCTGTCCGTAAGTTAAAGCCACATTTTTCCAATATTTCCATTGAAGTTCAGCCTTTAATGGAAGATGAATACAAACTGCTTCATGATGAAGGGGTACATTCCGTATTGGTCTATCAGGAAACCTATCATCAGGATGTTTACAGGGAGTACCATCCGAAAGGTAAAAAATCAAATTTCCATTTTCGTCTGGAAACTCCCGACAGGATAGGAAGAGCAGGAATTCATAAGATCGGGTTGGGAGTCCTGCTTGGGCTTGAAGATTGGAGAGTAGACAGCTTTTTCAATGCCTTACACATCGATTATCTTCAAAAACAGTACTGGAAAAGTAAATTTTCTGTTTCCTTTCCAAGACTCAGACCTGCCGAAGGAATTATTGAACCCAATTTTATCATGGAAGATAAAGATCTTCT
Source organism: Chryseobacterium sp. 2VB (assembly GCF_005503635.1). NCBI lineage: Bacteria > Pseudomonadati > Bacteroidota > Flavobacteriia > Flavobacteriales > Weeksellaceae > Chryseobacterium > Chryseobacterium sp. 2VB. The sequence continues at coordinate 105,855 of NZ_SCNC01000006.1, read as the reverse complement.
TCAGCTGATCTGTGCTTACAGAATCTGGAATGAAGACCTTGAGATTTCCATATCTACCAGAGAAAATGAAGTCTTCAGAAATAATATTGTCTCTCTGGGAGCAACTGCTATGAGTGCAGGTTCAAAAACAAATCCTGGTGGTTACGCCGTGGATAAAGAATCTTTAGAACAGTTTGAAACCAGCGACGAACGAAGTATGGAAGAGATTAAAACAATGATCAAAAAAGCAGGCTATGATCCTGTAATGAAAGACTGGGACTCTGTTTACAGTGGATTTTAAAATTTTAAAACCAAAGGATTTTGAAGAGATGAAGTTGAATTAAGAAAAATCTAAGATTTTTAAGACAGCTGTTTCAAGCGAAGCTCAACTTAACTATTCTTAAAAGCTTAAAGAATCTTAATGGTTCAATGATAACTATGAAAGAAGATTATTTTTCACGGTACAGCCGGCAGATATTTATTGATGAGATTGGATTGGAAGGACAAAAGAAAATAAGGTCATCCAAAGTTCTCGTCATAGGGGCAGGAGGTTTGGGAAGTCCAATTATACAATATCTGGCCGCGGCAGGAGTAGGAACTTTAGGTGTTGCAGATTTTGATGAGGTTGAACTTCATAATCTGAACCGGCAGATCATTCATACAGAAAACAGTGTGGGATTATCCAAAGTGAAAAGTGCTGAAATCTTTGTAAAAGAAATCAATCATCAGGTTACATTCATAGGAATTGAAGGAAAAATTAATAATGATAATGCTGAGGAAATCCTTGCTCAATATGATATTATTATTGATGGTTCAGACAATTTTTCAACAAGATACCTGGTAAATGATACCTGCATAAAACTTAATAAAACTCTGGTTTACGGAAGTATCTTAGGATTTTCAGGCCAAGTTGCTGTGTTTAATCATAACGGAAGTAAAAACTTAAGAGATATTTTCCCGGAACCGCCTTTCGATGAGGATGTACCGGATTGTGACAGTCTTGGCGTTTTGGGAGCTCTTCCCGGAATGATAGGCAGTATGATGGCACTTCAGGTATTAAAAATCATAACAGATCTTCCGGTAAGTTTAAATCAGCTGACATTGGTAGACACGCTGAACTGGAGATTTCAGACGGTAGATTTCTGATGTAAATGTAAACACTAATGTCACTACTATTTTCAAAAATAACACGATTTTATTAGTAATACATATCAATAGGAACGGGCTTTAGCCCGTTTTACTTTTATAAAACCATCCATTGGCTTTAGCTAAAACTTACCTTCAAGAAAATAGGAGGTAATTATTTACCGCCTATTTTTATTTTATTACAAAGAAGGATTATTGTGCCTGCTGCATTACACCTCCGGTATCTTCTTTTTTGGTCTGATTTAAAATATTCGGATCTTCTTTCGCCAATTTATTTCTCGTCGGAATTTTATAGTTGATGGAAAGTCCGAAATTTCTTGTGTCGTATTTGCTGTAGATCATCACCGGATTTCCTGATGGCGGATTAGAACGTACCTGCATCACCTGTCCATTGAAAATATCGTTTGCAAAAACAGAAAGTGTCAGACGGTTGTTCATAAACTTCTTCGTCAATGTAATATCAAACGAGTTGTTGAACGGCTTCTCTGCAGTAAAGTAGAAATATCCTGCCTTTGGAGTCAGATAGCTGTAATTGGCTGTCAGTTTGATGTCTTTAGGCAAAATAATCTGCGTCATGATATTGAAGATCCAGAACCCTTTATTGTTCAGATTATCAATTTCATGCTTCTGATATCCTGCATATAAATACATGAAGTTAATTTTATCCGGATTGAAATTAAATTTCATGATTTCACTCAAAGGCTTACTGAAAATCATAAAAGGAACCGGTAATCCCACATTGAAATTGTGAATTTTCATATTGGAAATATTCACCTGCTCATTGAAGAGTTTTCTTCCGTCTTTTCGGATGATCTGCGCTACCTGATTGCTTGCTGAGCTTACGCTATACCCGATAAACGCATAATCAAAAGCTGATATTTTCAATTCATAATTATCAAAAATAGTAGGCTGTAGATTCGGGTTACCATTTACTTCTGTACTAGGTCCCGAGAATGTTACGTTATTCGGGTTCAGGGCAGAAATACTAGGCAGACTGATTTTCCTGTTGTAATTTGCGGCAATATAAACCTGATTCATCATGTTATACTGTACACTTGCGTTAGGGAAAAATTTAAATTTATTGAAGGGAATTAAATTAGCCTCTACCAGTTTTGCATCTTTATCAAAATATCTTGTTACCCCGGAAATATCATAATTTTCAGCACGGGATCCCAACGTGAAATCAAACTTTTTCAGTTTAGCCTGAAACTCTAAATACGTTGAAGCAGTCTGTCTCTGATATTCCAGATTGGTCAGGCCAAAACTTTCTGTATCATAATCCTGCCTTTCATATAATCCTCCAAAACTTACTTTCCCACCATCAAGAAGCTTGATCGGCTGTGCGTAATCTACTTTGAAGTTGGCAATATTCATCACAGATTTATTATTCAGAATATCTTTTAATCCATTGGTAGGGCTATCAAGAGGCTCATTGGGAAAAGTTACAAACGTCCCATCCTGAAAGTAATTATCCTGAGAAAATTTGCTGTCTGATCTTGTATACCCAAACTGGAAATCCAGTTTTTGAGATTTGTCAGCAAAACGCTTCTGATAGGTTACAACTGCTTCCTGTCTTAAATTATTGGTATGGGCAACGTCAGAAGAAGTATAAAAAGCTTCTTTTAAATCTTTCGGGTTTCTCTTGAACGGTAAATCTCCATGCCCGTCACTTAAAGTGTAGTTGTCATTATTATTGTGATAAATATCGTAGTTCAATAATAACCTGTCCTGTCCCAGATCAAAAGTTAATCCGGATTTTGCAAAATATCCGCGTGCGTATCTATCGGTATGGCTTGTTAGAAGCTCATCCTGCTGGCCATTCAGCATACTTTCACGGTAATTCTGCCCCACATTCAGCTGCCATCCGAAATATTTATTTCTTGCATTTAAATTAACGGAATTCGTAGTTCTGCTTCTGTATTGGTCATAATTTGTGAAAGAATAATTTCCTGAATAAGTAGCGGTTAAATATTTATTTGCATTTTTGTTGGTAATGATATTCATGATGGCACCTCCGGAAGTTGCCGGAAACTCAGCACCTGGTTGCGTGATCACTTCAATTCTTTCTACGGAATTGGCCGGCATCCCTTCAAGGAAGGAGTTCAATTCATTGGAAGTGATGTTCAGAGGTCTTCCGTTAAGATATACTTCCAGCATTTTTCCCTGATACATCATCCCGGCAATATCGGTAGATACAAGTCCCGGAAGTTTTTTTATTCCTTCCAGAACATTTCCGTTATTCAGCTGAGGCTGCTCAGAAAAGTCAAAAATAGTACGGTCTGCTTTTTGTTCAACGGCTTTTTTAGTTTTGGTAATGACTACGCCTTCAATTTGCTTTTCCTGAGGTTTATTATTTTTTTCCTGAGAAAAAATAAGAACAGAGCTTAATAAGGATAAAGCGAAAATTGTTTTTTTCATAATGTTTTTACTGTTATCCGGTTAGACGCTGAAAAAGATAATTTGTTACGCTAAAATGTTGAAAATCGAAAATTTAGGCTAAATTTTTTTTATTTCGGAAATAATTATATCTTTGCCGGGTAATTATCAAGAATCTCTAGATGGGATAGCAACCTGCAAAAACAAGCAAGGTGCTACAATCGATAAGCCGGATCTTCCGGAAAAAATGTTTATCATTTCTATCATTACTCCCATCTTGAATTTTTGTTTTAAAAGTTAAAATCAAATGTTTAAAGACAAGGGAAATCACATTCCATCAGTAATTTTTTATTCTTCAGATCATGAAGTGAGCCTTCATTACTCTGATATGTTCTCATGCCATTTCTACATGCGCATGTGTTGTTGTTTCTAGCCTTTTCTATTTCTAAAAAATAATACAAACATTTCGAATTCTATGGTAACCTTACAATTTAGGGCTACAGGATCTGTATTGCTTAAAAAACAAATTTCATCAACAAAAAAGTACACAACAAACATGCATAATTTCAAAAAAAGAATTTTTATTCCTTCTATCGTGCTTATTTCTTCATTTTATTACGCACAGACGGACACTTTACAATCGAAGAAAATAGAAGATGTGGTCATCCTTGGATCAAGGGGTTCCGGAAGATCTTTGACGGATACTCCTGTTCCGGTGGATATCATTAATATATCTAAAATTTTAAAACAGAGCCCGACGAATAATATCAGCCAGGCTTTAAACTATATCGTACCTTCATTTTCATCCACATCACATACTGTAAATGACGGAACTGATTTTGTGGATCCGGCACTGTTGAGGGGATTAGGACCAGATCAGGTTTTGGTTTTACTCAACGGAAAAAGAAGGTATCAGTCTTCACTGATTAATGTTACCCTTACGCCGGGAAGAGGTTCTGTGGGAACCGACCTTAATGCTATTCCTGCTTTTGCATTGGAAAAAATAGAAGTTTTAAGGGATGGAGCTGCTGCCCAGTATGGTTCTGATGCTATTGCGGGAGTGATAAACCTGGGACTGAAAAAAAGGCTTGGATTTTCCGGACAGGTATTTTTAGGCGGATATGCTTCACCTGTTGCCAATAATTTCTCCGGAGGGGTAGACGGACAGACTGTTTCTGTAGACCTTAATTATGGCGCTAAAGTAGGGAAATCCGGATTTTTTAACATTACAGGTTCTGCGCAATACCGTGATCCTTATTCCAGAGCAGGAGTGAGGGAAGGAGATATTTTCAACGCCTATAATGCCATTAATTACCGGGCATTACAGGATGGAGTGAATATTGACGGCTTGTATAAAAACATTACCAATACTTCCAATACTCAGCAAATCATCAATACCATTAAGCAGTATGCAACTAAGGTTGGATATTTCGCACCTGATTTTCAATCTCAGATTTCCGGGGCAAACAGCATTTCTGAGCTTCAAAAAATATTGGGTAAAGATTTTACCTCTGAGGAGCTTAATTACAGAGGATTGGAGAGAAAAGATTTCAGTTTGAGAGCAGGGCAGTCTAAACTGCAGTCCGGACAGCTCTTCTTCAATTCTGAAATTCCTGTAAATGAGGATTGGAAGGTTTATTCATTTGGTGGCTACAGTTACCGTCTTGGTAATGCAGGAGGATTTTACAGGCTTCCAAATAATGAAAGGAATATCAATGCAGTTACTCCCAACGGATATCTGCCTCAGATTGAAGCCACTGTAAATGATTATTCCCTTGCAGCCGGAATTAAAGGAAAATGGGAGGGCTGGAATGTGGATTTCAGTAATACATTCGGGAAAAATGTTTTCGGTTTTGGTGTTGTCAATACTTTTAATGCATCACTTACAGATAGTTCTCCAAGAACCTTTGATGCCGGAGGATCTGAATTCTCACAAAATACCGTCAACCTTGATTTCTCTAAGAAATATGATGTTCTGAAAGGGTTGAACATTGCGTTTGGTGGTGAATACCGACACGAAAATTATAAAGTAAATGCCGGAAAGGAAAACTCTTATGCTTCTTACGATATCTATGGCAGGGTAGTAACGGCAAAAACCCCTGAAAATGAAAAAGTAACCGATTTTTTTGGAAATGTAAGACCCGCAGGAGCTCAGGTTTTCCCCGGCTTCAGTCCTGAAAATGCAGTTTCCGGAAACAGAAACAGTATTGCAGCTTATGCTGATGCAGAACTGGAAATTACGGACAGATGGTTATTGGAAGGAGCTGTACGGTATGAGAATTATTCAGATTTCGGATCTACATTCAATTATAAGGTGGCAACCAATGTAAAACTGGCTTCCAATCTCAACTGGAGAGGAGCTGTCTCTACGGGGTTCAGAGCACCTTCATTGGCACAAATCTATTACAGTTCTACTTCTACGCTGATTCAGCAGGGGAAGACAACGCAAGTAGGTACTTTCAGAAATAATTCTGAGGCTGCACAGGCATTGGGTATTCCAAAATTAAAGCAGGAAACCTCACAATCCTACAGCACAGGAATTACCTGGAAGATTCCGGCATTAAGCCTTACTTTCACAGCAGATGCTTATTTAATAAAGATTAAAGACAGAGTCGTACTGACCGATCTCTTCTATCGCCCTGATGGTAATTTTACTCCTGGCTCGGATCAGGCCGTTCTACAGGATGCTTTTGATCTTGCCAGAGCCAGCGCTGCCAACTTTTTTGCCAATGCAGTAGATTCTCAGACAAAAGGGTTGGATATCACAATTTCCCAGAACTCAAAAATCTCATCAGGAATTTCCCTGGAGAATAATCTGGGAATCAATTTTAATCAGACTAAAAGAATCGGGGATATCCACGCGTCTCCTAAACTGGTAAGTCAGATCAATAATTATTTCTCAGAACCAAACAGAATCTATTTTGAAGAAGCTGTACCCCGTGTAAAAGCTACATTGGGCAATACGGTAAGAGTTTCCGGCTTTACTTTCGTACTGCGTAATTCTTTCTTTGGTAAAGTGACCGATGCAGATGTTGTGGATGCTAACTTTGATGGTGTAACAGGAAGTACAGAGCATTTCATCCTTAACCGACGCGTGATAACAGATCTATCAGTAGGTTACAATTTTAATAAAAATATTTCAGCAACCGTAGGAAGTAATAATATCTTTAATATATTGCCTTCTAAAAGCCCTGCTATAAGCTCGTTAACGGCTGATAACCAGTTTGTCTATTCCAGACAGGTTTCCCAGTATGGTATAGGCGGAAGGTTCTTATTTGTAAGAATTGAATTCAGCTTCTAATATAAGACTGAAGTTTTGATTAAAAAAAGACAGAGCTTCAATCTCTGTCTTTTTATTTATTTCAGTGAAGAAAATTCAATGAATTCATATTCTGCGGAAGAGGTAAAAAGCTGTCTTAATACCGCCGCATGTCCATTTCCTGCAATCACAAGAATTCTGTCTTCTCCGTTGTGAGGAATGTTTTGAATATTGCGGAACATTCTCAGGTTTCTGCTGTACCAGTAAAGTGCGAGCATATCGGCGCCGTCATATTCTCTTAGTTTAAAGTCACCGCTAAGATAGGCCCCGTATCCGTACTGATGGCTTTCTTTGGAATTCATATAAGTAAAAGTGTCCAGAAGAGATTTGAAATTTTTAGGTTCAGCACTCTTATAGAAGGCCGTAAACTGTTGGGAGATCGGGTCATCACTTCTGAAATCATAATCCTTGCTGAGGTTTTTAAAAAATGCAGAATCAGTTTTCCCAAAATGTTTTTCAAGGTCACCCAGAATAGATTCTGCGTCAATGCTGAACAATTCGTTTATTTTGAGTTCACTGGCTATTCTCATAGCAAGCTGATAACGCTCATCTCTTTTGTCACGGTGTTTGCCTTCGCTGTATTCCTTCAGCTTTTGATTGGCATTCCAGCCCGGCCAGGCCTCAATCGCAATCTTTGTCGGCTTAAATCTTTTGATATATTCTACCAGTTCTGTGACTTCTTTTGCTGTTTTGAGAGAAAGTACATCTACCTGATCTTCTTTATTGGTTTTATGGGCATCCAGATTTGGATAATCAAAATGAAAGGAGCCTACCACCAAAACTTTCGTCTTTGGATTTTTAAAATAATCTGAAGGCTTTTTTTGAGCGAATACTGATGTAGAAAGGCATACAAGAAAAATATAAAAAAAGGTTTTCATGAGTTTATTTTTTTTAAAATTACTGTTACATTATTATTGCGCACGGTTTTTCTCTTCGAAATTCACCGCTCTGTTATTGGATCTGATTTTCTGGTTCCCCAAATTATAGGTAACGCTGAGTGTCATTCTTCGGGCATCCCAATAGTTGTGGAATGACTGTGTATTATCTGTAAAATACATATCACCCTTATATCCGGACTGTTTAAAAATATCACTCACCGAAAGGTTAACCTGGAGTGCTTTTTCCACAAAGCTCATCTTGATTCCGGCGTCAAAACTTGCTCTGTTTCTTACAGCGGTGTATCCGTCACGGGAAGGAAGATTATGCCAGTAGTTGACAAATAGCATGAACGTTTTAGCCTTATTGAGCTGGAATGTATTATTGAGGGAATAATAAAACGACTGTCCGTTTTTAGGAACCAGATTGAACCTTGTAATCTGAGTCTCATTATAACTGAACGAAGTTGAAATATTGCTTTCCCAGATTTTAAAGAAAGTATCTGTGTAATTCAGATTGATACCATAATTATCCTGATTATAGTAATTCTCAAACGTGCTGATGAGGTTAATTCCGGTCAGGAATGTGATCTGATCAAAATTATTTGTTGTTCTCTGATAATAAAGATTGGCCGAAAATTTATTTTTAAACATATAGTTAAGTTCTATATTATGATTAAAAGAAGGCTGCAGGCCCGGATTTCCTGAATAATACGTGTTTGGATTGGAATACCATCGGAACGGATCCAAAGCCCGGAAATAAGGGCGGTTGATTCTTCGGGAATAATTAATGCTGAACTGATTATCCTGATTGGCTTTATAAGAAAGATAGGCCGTAGGGAAGAATTTACCGTAATTATTCTCAGATTTTGCCTGTGTAGAAGGAGAGAAACCGCTGGATTGTGAATATTCATAACGGAGTCCTGCTTTCACAGACCATTTTTCGCCAAAATCTTTACTGGCACTGATATAAGCGGCATAATTTTTTTCATTATAATCAAAAAGATTACTTTTTGCAGGGTCTATGGTGTAATTTCCATTGATAAAATTAAAATATCCGATGTCCGAATTATTGGAAAACTGACTGTATTTTGCTCCGGTTTCCAACTGTATTTTTTTGAAATTTAAAGATAAATCTGTCTGCCCTGAATAGATCTTATAATCTACTGAAGAAAGATTTTTCACGATCTGTGTTGAATTGTTAGCGACATTTCTTGTGGTAAAATTTACCTCTGTATCGGGCAGATTTCCATAATAATTAGCACCTATGCTGAGCTTATGTTCCCCAAATTTCTGATCAAAATATACATTAAGCATCTGTGAAGTAAATGAAGAACGGTGCTCTGAATCTGTGTCTGTTTGCAAAGTAGGAGTGGTACCGGTAAAGTAATTTTGTTTTGAATTGATATCCATATTGGAATGTCCTCCCGAAATATCATATACCAGTCCGATATTGGAATTTTTAGAAAGGGAATAATCAAAACTGGCGTTTAATCCTACTCCGTCATTCATATCCCTTCTTTCATCCCTGCTTACAGAAGAGCTTTGCCCGGTAATTTTATAATTTTCCACTGATCTTTTATCTCCGTCATATCCCTGAAGCTTGATAGATGCTTTCACTTTTTCATTCTGATAGTTCACTCCTGCCACTGTGCTGAATGCTGCATAAGTCTTTTGGGTATAATTCGTGGTCAGGTAGCCGCTCCATCCGGGATTCTGATTTTTTTTAAGAATAATATTGATAATTCCGCTGTTTCCCTGAGCTTCATATTTGGCAGGAGGAGTAGTGATCACTTCAACTTTCAATATGTTTTCCGAACGAAGGTTTCGAAGGTAGTTAATCAGCTCAGATCCGGAAAGATTCAGCATCCGGTCATTAACCATCACAGCAACGCCATTTTTTCCAGCAATGGACAGCAGTCCTTTATTTTCATCAACCTGTAATAAAGGTGTACCAGCCAAAACTTCAGTTCCCGAACTTCCCTGTGAAAGCATAGAATTCTGTACATTGTAAACAAGACGGTCCACTTTACGTTCCACCAGAACTTTTTTACCATTCACTGTAACTGCTTCTATTTTGTTGACATTGGCGGTGTCTTTGGTTTGTGCTGCTGAAAAAGAACAAATCAGGGTGGCTATAAATACAATGTGTTTTTCCATATTATAAAAGACAGATTGAATGATATTTATATTACATTTCTCTGACAAAAGTACCGGAAGAGGTTCTATGAGAAAACAGCATTTAGATGAAGAAGACAATTATTCATGTCAAAAAAGTTTCGTCGGAAAAAAACAGGTTTTTGTCGAAAACAATTAACGAATTATGCCTTTAGAGATTTATATTTGATTATGAATAAAAAGCAAATTATCTGGCTTCAAATTATTTACTGGAGTTTCAATTTCATAGGAACTGTCATTACTCCTAATTTTTTTGTTCCGGAAACTAACCGTCGGGAAGTACACATTCTTAGGGTTACATTTTTTATTGTGAAAATTGTGACATTTTATATATCGTATTTCTTTATTTTTCCAAAAGTTTTTAAACTTGAGAAACTGTATTCGGCAGTTTTTGTTTTTATGCTGACCCTGTTATGTTTTGCCAGTATGAGATACGCTTTGGAAGAAATGATTCTGCCTTCTACTCTTGGCTTCCGGAATTATGATGAAGAAACCGGACTTCTTTACTATTTTTTCGATAATATTTACAACAGCTCTCTGATTACTTTCATTGCCGGTATTCTTTGGATTCTGGAGAAATATGGAGTGGCTGAAAATGATAAAAAGCAGCTTCTGATCGAAAAAAAACAGGCTGAACTTCAGGCTCTGAAAACCCAGATCAATCCTCATTTTATTTTTAATTCTTTAAATAATATCTACTCGCTTGTCTATCAGAAATCGGATAAGGCGCTTCCGGCTATTGAAGAACTGGGGCAGCTGCTGAGGTACAGCACGAAAGACCTTGAAAAAGATTCCATTTCGCTTGATAAAGAAATCGGATATATTGATAGTCTTATTGCGCTGGAGAAACTTAGGATCAGAAATCCCGAACTGTTGAGTATACAAAAAGATATTCAACACCCTCATCTGAAGATCTCACCCATGCTGTTGGTTCCTTTTGTTGAGAATGCCTTTAAACATGGGGATTTTCGTGATAAAGGTTTTGAAATGAAAATCTCAGATCATCATAAAGTTCTGCATTTTTATCTTTTAAATTTTAAAACACAGAAAATGAAAGATACTGTTTCAGGAATAGGAATTCAGAATGTGAAAAAAAGACTGGAAATATTGTATCCTAAACACCAGCTTGAGATCAAAGATTCGGAGACGGAATTTATTGTAGATTTAAAAATTGATTTAAGGGATGAATAAGTTAAAATGCATTATCGTGGATGATGAGCCGCTGGCCATCTCACTTCTTGAACATTATGTGGAAAAAATTCCTTTTCTTGAACTGGTTTTTTCCACAGAAAATCCGATTCACGCCCTTGAATACCTTCAGAAAAATGATTCAGACCTTATCTTTCTGGATATTCAGATGCCTGAGCTTACGGGAATCAATTTTATGAAAATTGTAGGAACCCATCAGAAATATATTTTAACAACAGCCTATTCGGAATATGCATTGGAAGGCTATGAGCATAATGTCGTGGATTACCTTCTGAAACCTGTTTCTTTTGAAAGATTTCAAAAAAGTGTTTTAAAGGCTCAGGAGCGTTTTTCTTTTCCAAAGGAAGAAAATACTCATTTCTATATAAAGTCTTCAGGGCAGAGGCATCGCGTAAGTTTCAATGAAATCCTGTATATTGAAAGCATCAAAGATTATGTTAATATCCGTACAGAAAATGATGAATATATCGTTCTGGATACGCTTAAATCTATGGAAAGCCAGCTTCCTGAAAAATTTGTACGGGTACATAAATCTTTTATTATCAATCTGGATAAAGTGAAAAGTATCGGGGCTAAAAAAGTGATTCTTCCTGATGATGAGATTCCTATTGGAGAAAGCTATAGAGCAGATCTTCTTGATAGAATATCATAATATTCATATGAGAGCTAAACCTTACAGGTTGGAATATTTACCAAAGTTCAGTAAAAGAAATTTTAAGACATTTAAAATAAAAAAGACGGCTTCAACTGAAGCCGTCTTATATTAATTAATCTAACAATTAATCTTATTTTTCCTGTTGTTTGATCAGGTTCAGCGCAGAACCAGCTTTAAACCAATCAATTTGCTGATCGTTGTAAGTATGGTTCGCCATGATGATATCTTTAGTTCCGTCAGTATGAATGAACTCTAAAGTAAGTTGTTTTCCCGGAGCGAACTGATCAAGATCTAAGAAATTAACAACATCATCTTCCAGGATCTTATCATAGTCTGCTTCATTAGCGAAAGTGATTCCAAGCATTCCTTGTTTTTTAAGGTTGGTTTCATGAATTCTCGCGAATGATTTTACCAATACAGCTTTCACTCCTAAATGTCTTGGCTCCATGGCAGCATGCTCTCTTGAAGAACCTTCACCATAATTCTGGTCTCCTACAACGATTGTTGGAATACCAGCCGCTTTATAAGCTCTTTGTACAGCCGGAACTTCACCGTATTCACCGGTTAATTCACTTTTAACTTTATTGGTCTCCATGTTGTAAGCATTCACTGCTCCAATCAACATGTTGTTTGAAATATTATCCAGGTGACCTCTGTATTTCAGCCATGGTCCAGCCATAGAAATGTGGTCGGTAGTACATTTTCCGAAAGCTTTGATCAATACTCTTGCTCCTGTAATGTTTTTACCGTCCCATGCCGGAAATTCTTCCAATAACTGAAGTCTGTCTGAAGTTGGGCTTACATTCACAACAACTTTAGAACCGTCCTCTGATGGAGCCTGGTATCCGTTGTCGTCTACAGCAAATCCTTTTGAAGGAAGTTCGAAACCTTTAGGCTCGTTAAGTTTTACCTGTTCACCTGCTTCGTTAGTTAATGTATCCGTAATCGGGTTGAAATCCAATCTTCCTGAGATCGCTACAGCAGCTACCATTTCAGGAGAAGCTACAAATGCATGGGTATTTGGGTTACCGTCAGCTCTTTTCGCAAAGTTTCTGTTGAAAGAGTGGATAATAGAGTTTTTCTCTCCTTTTTCCGCACCTTCTCTGTCCCATTGTCCGATACATGGTCCACAGGCATTGGTAAAGATTCTTGCGTTTTCAAATTTTCTGAAAGAATCCAGGAATCCGTCTCTTTCTGCTGTGAATTTTACCTGTTCAGAACCTGGATTGATTCCCAGGATAGCTTTAGGTTTAACGCCTTTTGATACTGCATCTTCTACAATGGAAGCCGCTCTTGATAAATCTTCATAAGAAGAGTTGGTACAAGAACCGATAAGCGCCCATTCCACTTCTAATGGCCATCCGTTAGCTTCAGCTTTAGCTCTGAATTCAGCAACAGGAGTTGCTAAGTCCGGAGTGAAAGGTCCGTTTAAGTGAGGTGTCAATTCAGAAAGGTTGATTTCTATTAATTGATCGAAATATTGTTCAGGGTTAGCATATACTTCAGCATCCCCCGTTAAGTGTTCAGCAATTTTATCAGCGGCATCTACTACGTCCTGTCTTCCTGTAGCGGAAAGATATCTTCTCATAGAATCATCATATCCGAAAGTAGAAGTGGTAGCCCCGATTTCAGCACCCATGTTACAGATCGTACCTTTACCGGTTGCGGAAAGAGATTCTGCACCTTCACCGAAATATTCCACGATACATCCTGTACCTCCTTTTACGGTAAGAATTCCGGCAACTTTTAAGATCACATCTTTTGCAGAAGTCCATCCGTTCATTTTACCGGTTAATTTTACTCCGATAAGTTTAGGCATTTTAAGTTCCCAGGCCATTCCTGCCATTACGTCTACCGCATCAGCACCTCCTACACCAATAGCAACCATTCCCAGTCCGCCGGCGTTTACCGTATGCGAGTCGGTACCAATCATCATTCCTCCGGGAAATGCATAGTTTTCCAGGACAACCTGGTGAATAATACCTGCTCCCGGTTTCCAGAATCCGATTCCGTATTTATCACATACAGAGCTTAAGAAGTTGAATACCTCGGAGTTTTTGTTGATCCCTTCCTGTAAGTCTTTATCAGCACCTACTTTAGCCTGGATAAGGTGATCTGCGTGCGCAGTAGAAGGAACAGCCACTTTAGCTTTTCCTGCCTGCATAAACTGTAAAAGTGCCATCTGTGCGGTAGCATCCTGCATCGCTACTCTGTCCGGTGCAAAGTCCACATAAGAGTTCCCTCGTTCGTACGCTTGTGTAGCATTTCCTTCCCAAAGGTGGGTGTAAAGGATTTTTTCTGAAAGGGTAAGAGGTTTTCCCACAATTTGTCTTGCTGCTGCAATTCTTTCAGGGTAACGTTCGTACACCTTTTTGATCATATCAATATCAAAAGTCATATCGTATTTTAGTTTTGTTCTTATTCTTTTAATGCTTCTTTCTCAGATGTTGAAAAAGAAAAATCATTTATCTATGCATCAAAAAACGTTCCTATAATCTATCAACAGGACATTTTTGATTCTGAAATCAATAGATTTTATAACTTTCAATTTAAGAAAAATTAGAATTTATTTTCCGGCTTTTATCGAAAAAAAAACGTAATTATCTTAAAATAGAAACGTTCTAAACAAAAAATTGGAAGATTTTAAATCCTTAAGGACTAAAATCTTCCAATAATATAGTTATTCAATAGTCTTGCGACTTATTATCAATCTCTTAGTGAGCGCTTGTACTTGTTAATTCTTTAATAGAAGGAACAAAAGTAGTAAGGTCAATTCCCTCAACAGCAGTTTTATACTCATCAATGCTTGGGATTCTTCCGATAATTGCAGAAAGAACAACAACCGGAGTTGAAGCAAGCAGGGATTCTCCTTTTTTACGTTCAGAATCTTCAACTACTCTTCCCTGGAAAAGACGGGTAGAAGTTGCTAAAACAGTATCTCCTTTCGCTGCTTTTTCCTGGTTACCCATACAAAGGTTACATCCCGGGCGCTCAAGGTACATTACGTTTTTGTACTCTGTACGTGCTTCTCCTTTTGGAGCGTTGTCATCAAATTCAAAACCGGAATATTTTTCCAGTAATTCCCAGTCACCTTCAGCTTTTAATTCATCAATGATGTTATAAGTAGGAGCTGCCACTACAAGCGGAGCATTGAATTCTACTTTTCCTTGTTGCTTTTCAAGGTTTCTCAACATCTGGGAAACGATCTTAAGGTCTCCTTTGTGGACCATACAGGATCCTACGAAACCAAGGTCTACTTTTTTCTCACCTCCATAGTAAGAAAGGTCTCTGATGGTATCGTGAGTATATCTTTTAGATACATCGTCATTGTTTACATCCGGGTCAGCAATCATTGGTTCAACAATTACATCAAGGTCTACAACAACTTCAGCATAATATTTAGCGTTTGCATCAGGAGTTAAAGCAGGTTTTTCACCTGATCTGATTTCTGCAATTCTCTTATTGGCTTTGTCAATTAATCCCTGAAGAACTTTATTGTGATTATCCATTCCCTTGTCGATCATGATCTGGATTCTGCCTTTTGCAATTTCCAGTGATTCGATCAGAGTGCTATCCTCAGAAATGTTGATAGAAGCTTTTGCCTTCATTTCGGCAGTCCAGTCTGTAAAGGTAAATGCCTGGTCAGCAGGAAGTGTTCCGATATGAACCTCAATGATTCTACCCTGGAATACGTTTTCTCCTCCAAACTGCTTTAACATCTGAGCCTGCGTTGCATGAACCACATCACGGAAATCCATGTGAGGCTTCATTTCACCTTTGAAAGTTACTTTTACAGATTCAGGGATCGGCATAGATGCTTCACCGGTAGCCAATGCAAGAGCTACAGTTCCTGAGTCAGCTCCAAAAGCAACTCCTTTAGACATTCTGGTGTGAGAGTCACCACCAATAATGATAGCCCACTCGTCTACAGTGATATCGTTAAGAACTTTGTGGATAACGTCAGTCATGGCGTGGTATTCACCTTTCGGGTCACGGGCTGTAATCAGTCCGAACTCGTTCATGAATTTCATCAGCTTAGGAATGTTAGCCTGAGCTTTTTTATCCCAAACAGAAGCCGTGTGGCATCCGGACTGGTAAGCACCATCTACGATTGGAGAAATCACAGTTGCTGCCATTGATTCTAATTCCTGAGCGGTCATCAAACCTGTTGTATCCTGAGATCCAACAATATTAACCTGTACACGAACGTCAGAACCGGCATGTAATACTTTTCCCGGAGTAGTTCCAACAGCATTTCTGTTGAAAATCTTCTCTACAGCCGTAAGTCCTTGTCCTTCATGAGAGATTTCTTTTGACGGAGCAAAAACTGTTGGCGCTTCAATACCTAAAACCTGAGCAGCAAATGTCTGTAGTTTTTTACCAAATACGACCGCGTAAGATCCTCCTGCTCTGATGAATTCCATCTTTTGCGGAGTGAAAGATTTGGTAAGGTCGATCAGTTCTTTATCGCCGTTATATAATTTCTTTTCTTTTGTATTAATCGTTAAAACAGTTCCTGTTGCTACTGAGTAAGCTTCTTCAAGAACAATGTCACCGTTTTCATTACGAACCGGGTTTCCGTTCTCATCTACTTTCTTTACCCAGTTTTTAAGGTCAATACCAATACCTCCGGTAACGTCTACTGTGGTAAGGAAGATCGGAGAAATACCGTTTGTTCCTCCTACAATAGGAGCAATGTTGACGAATGGTACGTATGGGCTTGCCTGTTTTCCTGTCCAAAGAGCCACGTTGTTTACTCCGGACATTCTGGATGATCCAACACCCATTGTTCCTTTTTCAGCGATCAGCATAACGCTTGCATCAGGATGCTTTGCCTGTAAAGCTTTGATCTCTTCCTGAGCTTCAGGAGTGATCATACATTTTCCATGAAGTTCACGGTCTGATCTTGAGTGAGCCTGGTTACCCGGAGAAAGTAAATCTGTAGAAATATCTCCTTCACCAGCAATATAAGTAACTACTTTAATTTCTTCAGCAACTTCAGGAAGTTTAGTGAAGAATTCGGCTTTTGCGTAGCTTTCAAGGATTTCTTTTGCAATTTCGTTACCGCTGTTGAATGCTTCTTTCAAACGGTTCGTATCTGCTTCATAAAGGAAAACCTGAGTTTTAAGAACGTTGGCAGCTTCTTTAGCAATAGCTGCATTGTTGTCTAAAGCAAGGTCCAGCAGAACCTCAATAGAAGGTCCGCCTTTCATATGAGATAATAATTCAAAGGCAAATGCCGGGGAAATTTCTTCTACTACGGATTCACCCAGAATAATTTCTTTTAAAAATTTTGCTTTTACTCCCGCTGCACTCGTAGTTCCGGGTAGTGTGTTATAAATGAAAAATTTAAGAGAGTCCGGTCGGTCAGCATTATCTGAATCTTTAATTTGTGCAATGATTTCGCTTAGTAATTCAGCACCATCAATTGGCTTTGGATGAAGCCCCTGGGTTTTTCTTTCTTCAATCTCTTTGATGTAATCCTTATAAATACTCATAATAGAAGGTCTTTCAAAATTAAAGCTAGGTCAGCTTTTTCTTTACCGGTGTGTATAAATACAATTAATGACATTTTGAGTTCTCGCATTTTGATGCAACATTAACCGAATAAAGTCAGCATAATCCACACTTTTTCAAAAGTTTTTTAAAATTATCAAACATTTCAAAATGTTCCCAAAATTACGAAATTTTACAATTTTATAAGAACGAAATTATTTAGATTCTTTATAAATATGAATTTTATAATATCTATTTTTGGTCGTATTTTTGTAATCAAATGGAGAATATGAAAAATATCCTGAATGTTTTATGTGTTTTTATTTCGATTTTCATTTTCTCGCAGACCAAATCTGTGAAGAAAATTCCTGTGAAAAAAGGAACAAGAACCACGGTTAAAAAAGCAGCTTCAGCCAGCAAACCTAATGCTGATCTGGTAGTGATCAATAAAGATCTTCCTGTTTTGATTCCTAAAAAAAAAGGAGATCAGTTCGGGTATGTCAATCAGAACGGGAAATTTATTATCCAGCCGGAATATCATATTGCCGTATTTTTTTATGAAGACTGTAATCTTCTGAATTCACCCAATGAAAAAGTGAGAAAATTTGGAACAAAAGACTATGCTACGGTGGAGAAAAATATGATTTCTTACCGCATAGATCAGTCTGGTAAGAGAGTCTATCAGTTTAAAGATACCGATTTTGGAAAATGTAAGTTTGAAGAATATAAACAACAGCTATTCCAGGCGTATATCCTCAATGGCTTTTATGGAATCATTGAAAAATCAAAATTTGTAAATGCGGCCGACTACAGACAGTATCAGATCTATCCACAATATCAGTATCTTTTTATTCTTGAGGGTGATGATGTTGCGAATCCGATGATTGTTGCCTCCAATAATGACAAATTCGGAATTATTGATGTTAACAATAAAGTGATTATTCCGTTTGAATATTCCAATATTAAAAGAAATTTCAGCTGGAAACTGGGTAAAATGTTTGAAGTGACAAAAGACGGTTCGAATTACTACTATATCGATGCCAACAACAAAACCTACTAAAGAGTTATAAATGATGAATGATTACTATAAGTTATTCATCGATAACTCTTATTTTTTCATTCTGTTTTTTCTTATCCTGTATCCCAATATCCCGCGCCCCGAAACCCGAATTCCAATTCATATATTTTTTGTAATTTTGCCACTGAAATAAAGGGGTGCTTTAACAGGCTGAGATTATACCCAATGAACCTGGAACAGGTAATGCTGTTTAGGGAATTGAAAATGTACCAATGAAACAGTATAACAATATACCAATTGCTAGACTGTTAAATTAATAAAATTGTTACATTATTGCTCAACCCCTTTTATTCATTAAATGTTAAAGATTTATAGAATGAAAGGATTATTTTTTTTAGGACTTACCGTAGGAGCTGCGGCTTTTATACAGGCTCAGAGTAAAGATTCCCTAAAGGTGAGGGAAATTGAAGCAGTCAACTTTACCAAAAGGCTTCCGGTAGCAAAGGAAATCGTCAATGTACAGAAAGATCTGGACAGTAAGAATCTAGGACAGGATCTTCCTATTCTTTTGAAAAACCAAACTTCCATTATTTCGACGTCAGATGCCGGAAACGGGGTAGGATATACGGGTTTCCGAATTCGTGGTGTTTCGGGAAGTGCCATCAATGTGATGATGAATGGTGTTCCATACAACGACTCTGAAAGCCAGGGAACTTTTTTTGTCAATGTTCCGGATTTGACAAGTTCTGCCTCACAGATTGTCATTCAGAGGGGAGTAGGAACTTCCAATAACGGGGTTTCTGCCTTCGGAGCAAGTATTAACGTACTTTCCAAGGATCCTGAAGAGAAATTTTATTTTAAAACGGATGATAGCTACGGTTCATTTAATACTTACAAATATTCAGCAGAAATAGGTTCCGGGAAATTCTGGAAAAACCGACTTTCCGTGATGGGAAGATATACCCATATTCATTCTGACGGATACATCGACAGAGCTTCATCCAGCTTACATTCTTATAATTTCACTGCTTTATTTGAGGAAGGAAATACGAAATTACGTTTAATGGCTTTTGGCGGAAAAGAGAAAACCTATCAGGCATGGAATGGGATTGATCGTAAAACCTGGGAGACTGATCCCAAATTCAATATTTCAGGGGCCATTTACGATGCCAGTTGGGAGAATATTGTAAGTTTCTATGATAATGAAACGGATAACTACAGACAGAATCATTATCAGTTGCTGTGGGAACAAAAATTCAACGACCGCTGGAATCTGGAAACCACGTTCCACTATACAAAAGGAAAAGGATATTATGAAAACTACAAGCAGGGAGATCCGTTTTCAAGATACAACCTTCCCAATATAACAGAAGGAGGACAAACAATAAAAGCTTCAGACTTTATCAGAAAAAAATGGCTGAACAACGATTTCTACGGAATGGTTTCTACATTGTACGGAAAGTTTGAAAATTTAGATCTGAACTTCGGTGCTGTGGTCAATCAGTATTACGGAAGACACTATGGAAATGTAACAGGAGTATTTTTTCCTCAGATTGATGAAAGTGAATACTACAGAAACCGCTCTGTAAAGAATGAGGTGTCTGGTTTTGCAAAAGCTTTATTAAGATTGAATAATTTTGAATTCTTTGGTGACTTGCAGCTCAGAAAAATAAATTACAACACAAAGATTCTGGCGGCTGGTGATGGTGAAGGGGCAGATTTAAGTAAAAACTGGCTGTTTTTTAATCCAAAAGCCGGAGTGAATTACAGAATTGACGGAGGTAAAATATTCCTTTCTTACGCCCACGCCCATCGTGAACCCAACAGAGATGACCTGATGGCCAATAATGATGTAAAAGCAGAAAAGCTTCACGATATTGAAGCCGGTTTTGAAAAACAGTTCGGAATCGTTTCTTTTACTGCTAATGTGTATTATATGTATTATGTGAACCAATTGGTTCTGAACGGAGAACTGAATAACGTAGGAGCATTTATCAGAACAAACTCAGGGAAGAGCTACAGAAGAGGTATTGAGGTTGGTGCTTTGGCAAAATTATCCAAACAATGGGAGGTTTCAGGAAATGTAACATTAAGCCAGAACAGAAACCAGGATTTTAATATTCAGAATGGTGATGTTCCTAAAAGCCTTGGAAATACCCAGATTTCATTTTCTCCAAATGTTATAGCCAATTTAGGTTTGAAATTCAATCCTACAAAAAATTTCCAGTTTGCTTTAATGAATCAGTATGTTGGAAAACAATATCTGGACAATACCGAAGATGCCAATCTGCAGCTTAAAGATTATTTCCTTACAGATTTCAATGCTCAGTACCAGTTTAAAATTGCCAATAATGAAATTGCATTGAAGTTGTTGGTGAATAACCTGTTCAATAAAAAATATGTTAATAACGGATCTGTTTATGATGGGCAGCCTTATTATTTTTCACAGGCAGGAACGAACTTTATGTTTGGAGTAAGCTGGAAAATTCAGTAATTGACAAATCGGTGTTTGCTTTTTAATAGATTTACCATTTTTAAACTTAAAAAAAACAGTTTAAATAACAGTATATCTGTTTTAATACAGAATAATCAAAAGACTGTTCCGGCAGTCTTTTTTATATCCATTAAATATTACAAAAAGTCCCGAAAAAGTTATAAATTTGCTGCCAAATGAATATTTCAGCATATATTTTAGAATACTTAAAACAATTTGGAACTGCCACAGTTCCAGGCTTTGGGGTGTTTTCACTGAAAAATTCTAAGGCAATTATCAATTCTGAAAACGGAAGCATCTTACCTCCGGCCAGTCAGATTGAATTTGCCATAGACTATGAAGTCCGGGCTGAAGACCTTACTGCCTTTATTGCAGAACAAAAACAGATGTCTCTGGAAGCTTCAAGAAGTGATCTTAAAATTCAGACTGATTTTTGGAAGAAAAAACTTCAGGCCGAACAGGTTCTTGACATTCAGAATCTTGGAACCGTTTTCATTGAAGAAGGACATACCCATTTCAAGGGAAAAAGAATAGAATCCGGACGTCCGGATTTTTACGGATTGGAAGAAATCAGATTTTCAGATATCAATAACGGGGAAAAAGTAAATGCTTCAGTGAATCGTGAAAAGGATTTTAAATTCAAAAAAACAATTCTTTGGCTTTTCCTTCTGATTATCCCTGTTCTTGGAATTGTATACCTGGCGTTTACCCAGCAGGAACTTCTTTTCGGAAAAAAATCTTTCAATAATGTTTCAGTACAAACTTCTACCCATAGGATCGTAAAAGATACGGTGAAAATGAAAGTACATACTCCGGAAACACCCGTTACAGATTCTTTGAAAAAAGATTCATTAGTAAAACCCGCCGGAAAAGTAAAACAATCTGCTCCGGCTGTCCCAAACAACACTAAGACTAGATGGCAAAAATAAAAAAAGCGTCAGAATCTCTGACCATTATGACCAATATCGTTCTTCCGAACGAAACCAATTCTTTAAGAAACCTTTTCGGTGGTGAGCTTTTAGCAAAAATGGACCGTTGTGCGTCTATTTCAGCAGCAAGACACTGTGAAAGAAGAGTAGTAACAGCTTCAGTAAACCACGTATCTTTCAACCATCCGATCCCGGAAGGTGGTGTTGTGGTGTTGGAGTCTAAAGTTTCAAGAGCATTTTCTACTTCCATGGAAGTGTATGTAGATGTATGGTTGGATGATCCAATCAACCAGAAGAAAGTTCATACGAATGCCGGGATTTATACTTTCGTTGCAGTAGATGAATTCAACCGTCCGATTCCTATTCCGGAAATGATTCCTGAAACAGATGAGGAAAAGGAAAGATTTGCAGCAGCATTCCGTAGAAAAGAACTTTCATTAATCCTTTCCGGAAGAATGAAACCTTTGGAGTCTGTAGAGCTTAAAAAACTATTCCAGGAACCACAGGAATCTAAGAAAGATAAAAAGTAAGCTTATATACTTTATCAATAAAAATGCTTTTAAACTTTGCTGAGTGCTAACGCCTTTGCGAGCTTAAAAGCATTTGTTTTTTCAGAAATTTGCGAACTTTGCGGTAGAATAAAATTGTAATCATTTAGGAATCTGTTCCTATCTCTAAAATCATTAATAAAAAATGAAAATACTTCTTTTAGATAAAAACCATCCTCTTATTACTAAACAGCTTTTGGCTCAGAATTTTATTTTAGAAGAGGATTTTACATCGTCTTATAATGAGGTTTGTGATAAAATTGAGAACTATGATGGAATTATTATCAGAAGCCGTATTCCACTGGACAAAAACTTTCTGGAAAAAGGGAAGAATCTGAAGTTCATCGCAAGAGTAGGTGCCGGAATGGAAAATATTGATATTCCTGTTGCTGAAAAACTTGGAATTCAGCTGATCAATTCTCCGGAGGGAAACAGAGATTCTGTGGCGGAGCACGTAGTGGGAATGCTGCTGGTGATCATGAACAGACTTTTTATTGCTTCCCAGGAAGTGAAAAACGGCATCTGGAAACGTGAAGAAAACAGAGGAGATGAGCTGTTGGGAAAAACAGTGGGATTGATTGGCTATGGTAACATGGGAAAAGCTACTTCAAAAAGACTTTCAGGGTTCGGATGTAAGGTGATTTTCCACGATATTCTTCCTGATCTTTCAGATGAATATGCAACACAGGTTTCACTGGAAGAACTGAAACAGTCTGCAGAGGTCGTAAGCCTGCATATTCCTTTAACTTCAGAAACCCACTATCTTATTGACGAAACTTTCATTGCAGAGATGAAAAACGATTTTTATTTTGTCAATACTGCAAGAGGAAAAAATGTGGAAACTAAAAGTTTAGTACAAGCATTGAAGTCAGGGAAAGTAAAAGGTGCATGTCTTGATGTACTGGAATATGAAAAGTCTTCTTTCGAGAACATTGAATCAGAAAATGAAGATCTGAAATATCTTCTTGAATCGGAGAAAGCCATTGTTACACCTCATATTGCAGGATGGACCCATCAAAGTAAAGAAAAACTGGCTCAGTTTATTGTAGATAAAATTGTAGCTTCACACTGTTAAGTTGTTTAAAAAATAAAATATAAAGGCGGATTTACTTTTTGTAAATCCGCCTTTTCTGATGATTTTGCCCTTCCATATTTTACTTTTCCATCCATTTATGTTAAATAATTCATAATATCCACCTCATATTTATTATTTATTTTGAGTTTTATTAAATTGCCGCTCATTTTTGAATCTCATGACGACGCGTAATTTTGTACTTATCTTAACTGTTCTTTTATCCCTGTTTTCCTGTAAAAAAAAGGCTGAAGCCAAAGAAGTTTCTGCTGAAAATACAACCAATCTGCCCAACTATGGAAATGTAGATCTGGGTGATATTTTTACAAAAGGTGACGGACAGCTTTTGAACAGACAAACTACCGTAAGCTATATAGACCAGTATTACAAAAAGATATGGGAAGGAGGAGACCTTAGCGGCGGAATTCTTGTTGCCAAAGGAGATGAAATCCTTTACGAAAATTACAGAGGTTTCGGAAGAGAAGGAAACCAGATGCCGATCGACAAAAATACACCGTTGCATGTAGCTTCAGTTTCAAAGACTTTAACGGCAATGGCAATGATGAAGCTGATAGAGGCCGGAAAAATAAAATTAACGGATCATCTTACTCAGTTTTTTCCGGGGTTTCCATACCCGAATGTTACCGTTCAGACTTTGCTGGATCAAAGAAGCGGTCTTCCGAAATACGAATATTTTATCACCAAAATACAGCCTGCTCCGGCAGAATTGTCAAAACCTTTCATTACCAATGAAGATGTTTTGAATATGATTATCAAATATAAACCAGATCTGGCAAGAGATACGGATACAGGATTCATGTATTGCAATACGAATTTTGCTTTATTGGCTTTATTAATTGAGAAAGTGACTAAAACTCCTTTCCCTCAGGCGATGAAAGAAATGGTTTTCACACCATTGAAAATGAATAACACGTACATCTTCCAGGAAAAAGATATTCCTACAGCTTCGCAGTCTTTCTATTATGGAGGAAATAAGTTGTATCCTTTAGACAGACTTGATCTGATTTACGGAGATAAAAATGTGTATACTACGCCAAGAGATTTATACAATTTCTCAAAAGCAATGTTTTCGAAAAATTTCCTGAAACCGGAACTGATGCAGATGGTATTCACTCCTTACAGCAATGAAAAAGCAGGAATGAATAATTATGGATTAGGATTCAGAATGAAAATATTTGATAATGGCGAGAAGCTGACCTATCACAACGGATGGTGGCATGGCACCAACTCGGTATTTGCCCATCTTTTAAAATCTAAGGTTACCATTGTAGCTATTGGAAATAAATATTCAAACAAAGTATATACAGCACTTGCATTGTCTGGTTTATTCGAAGATTTCCCTTTGCAGAAGGAAAAGCTGCATACCGTTATGCACGACAATAAAGATACTTTGAATTCCGGACAGGAAGTTTTTGGAGAATAATGTTTACTTTTGCCTAAACATTTTCATGAAAAGGTTTCTTTTATTACTCATTATCTGTTTTCTTGTACATTCATGTGCAAGAGTAGGATCTCCTGTCGGAGGGCCTAAAGATACCCTGGCACCCAAGTTTTTAAGCTCAAACATTGATACAACAAGAATCAATGTCAAAAGAGATATTCGTGAACTCCGTCTGGATTTTGATGAATATGTGACATTGAAGGATATCAATAAAAACCTGATTATTTCACCTCCTATTAAAGGAATAACGAGAATACTTCCATCGAATATTGCCAACAAATTTGTTCTGATTCAGTGGACAGATACCCTTCAGGCCAATACCACTTATAATTTCAATTTTGGAAATTCAATTGTTGATAATAACGAATCTAATATACTTAGGTATTTCAATTTTGCTTTTTCCACAGGAGACAAATTGGATGATTTGTATATCAGTGGTGAAGTAAAGGATGCCCTCGATACTAAAAAGAAAACCGGAACTACAACAGAAAATAAGCTAGTGGTAGGATTGTATCAGGTAAAAGATACCATGGATTACAAGAAAAAGCCTTACTATATCACTAAGGTAGATGAAGATGGATATTACGAATTAAATTACCTGACTCCCGGAAAATACAAAATTATTGCTTTTGAAGATGAGAACGGAAATTCAATGTATGATCCCGGAAAAGAAAAAGTAGGGTTCCAGAAAGATCCGGTGAATGTTGAGAAATCCATTTCAGGATTAAACTTAAAGGTATACCCTTCCAAAAAACCGGTGAAGTATGTAGAAATGAAAGAGATAGCCGGAGGAGTTCTGATGACCTTTGAAGGAAATCCTGATGAAGTAAAGGTACAGTCGCTGAACGAGAAATTAAAGGATGTCAAGATAACACACAATCCGAAATCAGACTCTGTAAGAATCTGGTTTGATGCTGTAAAGGATAATGTGGGGCAGGAAGCAAATGAAAAGCTTATCTTCACCCATAATAAAGGTCCGAAAAAAGACAGTGCCTATAGCGTTTCTTTATTTTACAGATATAATAAGAAAAATGCTATGGATGTCTTTAGTGATAACGACGGAACTTCTATCGCTCCAAAGGCAGATCTGAAAATTGCATCAAACTATATTGTTGATAAAATTGACCCTTCAAAATGGACTTTAAGAGCCAAAGGAGACAGTTTAACAACT
Organism: Chryseobacterium sp. 2VB; assembly: GCF_005503635.1. Taxonomy (NCBI): domain Bacteria; kingdom Pseudomonadati; phylum Bacteroidota; class Flavobacteriia; order Flavobacteriales; family Weeksellaceae; genus Chryseobacterium; species Chryseobacterium sp. 2VB. The sequence continues at coordinate 79,928 of NZ_SCNC01000006.1, read as the reverse complement.
TTACCGTTCACTGCTAAAATCTCGGAAACAAATCCTTACCAGATTCATGTTCAATCCGACTTTGTGATGGGAAAAAGCTATGAACTTACAGTTCCTAAGGAAACCGTATCTTCATTCTATGCCAAAAATACCCAATCAAAGCGTTTTGACTTTGATGTTGCCAAAGTAGATCAGTTTGGAAGTGTTGAGTTCTCTGTTTCCAATCCGCCGGAAGCAAATTACTGGATTCAGTTAATGGATTCTGACAAGGTAGCTTATCAGAAATATACCAAAGGAGATAAGGTAAAGTTTGATATACTCAGACCTGGAGAATATGTCGTAAGGATTCTGGTGGACAATAACGGAAACAAATATTGGGACGAAGCAGATTTCGCGAATGATATTTTTGCTGAAGATGCTTATATTTTCTATAAAAAAGTTATTGTCAGAGCCTTATGGGAAACGAGAGAGGACTGGGATCTGAAAGATACCAGAACACTTGATAGTCCGAAATCACCAACTGTAACAACGCCGGCTCCGGCACCTGCCACTCCATCTCCGTCAGAAACTCCGGTGTCTGCAGAACCTGCAGCAACGAAGCAAGTGCAGAAAAAAGAATTTAAATCCGGTAATGCTGTTTTAACTCCAGCTAAGTAAGCAGATGAAGATGGCTAAGAAAATGGTATTCTGGACATTGGTGGCGTTTGCCCTGATTCAGTTTTTCCCTGTTGACAGGGTGAATAAACCCGTTGATTCTGCGGTCAACTTTGTTGATTCAAGGAAATCACCGGAAAAAGTCAGAACGTTGCTTAAAAACGCTTGCTATGACTGCCATTCCAATGAAACGGTTTATCCGAAATATGCTTTTATCGCACCCATTTCATGGTCTGTAAAAAGCCATGTGAATGAAGGTAGGGAACATCTTAATTTTTCGACCTGGGGAACTTATAATAAGGATTTGAAGGAGAATATGCTGACTAAATCCATTCAGACCATTCAGAATAAAACAATGCCGATGCCCGGTTATATTGTTTATCATAAAGAAGCCAATCTTTCAGAAGCTGAAAGAGCATTGCTGATTCAGTATTTTGAAGAAATGCTGAAGACTAAAACCTATTAGTTTCTCCTAAAAAAACTCCCGCAGATTTTACAAACCAAGCATATTGTTTAAACAATGATCTGCTGATCTGTAAAATCTACGGGAGAATATTTTACAAAAATTATTTCTTTATATAGCTCTCAAAAAATCTCTTCTGAGAATCGAAAGCGATATCTTCAAGATCCAGATCCTGTAAAGGAATCCAGACTGCTTCTGAGATTTCAGAGAGTTCAAGACTTACCTCAAATTTTTCCGCAACATTGTATTCATAAAAGAGATCGATCGTATTGTAATCAATTTCTTTATATTGATAAATGTTGGGAAGACTGGTAAGGTATTTCAGGTTAGAAATATCGATATCAAGCTGAAGTTCTTCAAAAAGTTCTCTTTTACAGGTTTCCTCTGCACTTTCCTTAGGGTCAACAAATCCTCCCGCGAGATCCAGCTTTCCTTTTTTAGGGTCTCTGTTTCTTCTGGTAAGGTAAATTTCGTCTCCACATCTGATGACAACCGCTACCGCGCCTGCCACATTATTATACAAAGTAAAACCACATTCCGGACAGCTCCATTTCTTTTCACCATCCCAGTGTAAGGACTCTTTGCCGCAGCTTGGGCAATATTTCAATAGTTTCATTGAGCAATATTAATATTTCTCGGGTGATAACTCAAAATAACATCCCTTAATTCTTCTGTTTTCAGGTGCGTGTAGATCTCCGTTGTTGTAATACTGGAATGTCCCAGCATTTCCTGGATATAACGTAAATCTGCTCCATTCTGTAATAAATGGGTTGCAAATGAGTGTCTGAATGTGTGTGGAGATATTTTTTTGTTAACCCCTGCTTTATCTGTAAGTTCTTTAATAATAAGAAATACAATTACCCTGGACATGGAAGTTCCACGGCTGTTTAAAAACAGAGTATCTTCATATTTCTTATTGATTTTACCTTTAGAACGAACCTCTTTGATATAACTTTCAAGCAGATCAGCCGTATAATCAGCTAAAGGAACAAAACGGGTTTTGTTTCCTTTTCCGTGTACCTTGATATATTGCTCTTTGAAGTTGATATTGGATATCTTCAGATCGATCAGTTCGGAAACACGAAGTCCGCAGCCATATAGAACCTCTATGATGCATTGGTTTCTTTTTCCAAGATCTGTATTGACCTCAATAGCAGCAATAATTTTGTTGATATCAGGCAGGCTTAAAGTATCAGGTAGATATAATCCCAGTTTAGGACCTTCAAGTAACGCCGCAGGATTGTCTTCACGATATTCATCCTCCAGCAGAAATTTGAAGAAAGCTTTGATGGAAGATATCCATCTTGCCTGTGATCTCTCACTGAATTTCTGTTTGGAAAGATTGAAAATGTATTCCTGCAGGTTTTCGTAACCGATGGAGTCTGGACCGACGTTTTCCAGATCCTCTTCTGCGTAATCTTTTAATTTTTTAATGTCCCGAACATAGGCGTCGAGCGTGTTTTCTGAAAAATTTCTTTCGAAACGAAGAAATATTTCAAAATCTTTGATCTTTTCATCCCAAGTCATTTGTGCTTATTTTTTTAGTTCACAGTCCGATATTTGTTCTATTTCAATGTTATGGTTTCTCAGGAACGATATTCCATCGTCATCCGAATACTCATTAATATACACCAGTCTCGTAATCCCTGCCTGCAGAATCAGCTTGCTGCATTCTTTACAGGGAGACAGCGTTAAATATAACGTTGCTCCTTTTGCAGATTGGGTAGAGGCCGCCAGCTTTAATATAGCGTTGGCTTCCGCATGCAATACGTACCAGTGTGTTTTTCCGTCTTCATCTTCACAGCAGTTTTCGAATCCCGAAGGAGTCCCGTTGTAACCATCTGAAATAATCATCCTATCTTTTACGATAAGAGCTCCCACCTGTTTTCTCTTACAGTAGGAGAGTTTTGCCCATTCCTGAGCCATTTTTAGATAAGCTTTATCAAACTTATTCATACCGCAGCATTGTTTTTTTTCGAAATAATTTGGATTAAAATCTTTTAGAAAGATTTAGAAGTTAGGTTTTCTCTTCTCTAGAAACGCAGTAACTCCTTCTTTCTTATCTTCCATTTCAAAAAGTTCTCCGAAATATTTGATTTCAGTTTCAAAACCTTTCTCCGTATCCGATAAATTCACGGCGTTTATAGCCTTCGATATTGCCATTGGTGAATTGTAGGCAATCGTGTTTGCTAATTCTCTCGTTTTGGTTAATAATTCTTCAATAGGGTAAACTTCATTCACCAGTCCGATTTCTTTTGCTTTTTGAGCCAGAATCATTTTGGCTGAGAAGATCATTTCGTTGGCAATACCTTTTCCTACAAGCTTCGGAAGCCTCTGAGTTCCTCCATATCCCGGAATCAATCCAAGCGTTACTTCAGGAAGCCCTAATCTGGCGTTTTCCGATGCATATCTGATGTGGCATGCCATAGCAAGCTCCAAACCTCCTCCTAATGCAAAACCATTTACGGCTGCAATGACAGGTTTAGACATGTTTTCAATTTTGTTGAACAATGTATTTTGTCCGTTTCTTGCAAGTTCTTCAGCTTTTTCCTGTCCGAATTCACTGAATTCCTTGATATCTGCTCCCGCTACGAAAGATTTTTCTCCACTTCCGGTAAGGATAATGACTCTGCATGAAGTATCAGCGTTAAGCTCATCCAGTGCGGTACTGATTTCCTGAATTGTTTTTGCATTTAAAGCATTTAAACTCTCAGGTCTGTTTATGGTAATGATAGATAATTTATCTTCTTTTTTTAATAATATGTTCTCGTAACTCATTTTTCCACTTTAAAATATCATCCTTTGCAAATTATGAATTTTTTACAAAAAAAAGGAAAAAATATTATTTTTTTTTCCTTTTTTTTAATTTATCATTCAATATGATTATTTGGAATGATTCATCATATTTGCATCAATATTGACATTTAGTTGAGAAGCCACTTTCATGCCAAGCTCAATGTTGGCGCGGAAAAAGTGACATAACTGCCGGTTGATAATCTCATCTCTTTTCGGCCCTGTGATACCACTCATGCTGCCTACAATATTTTTGATCAAATGATCTCTGTCCTCAGCATTCATTGCTTTTGAATACAACAGTCCCGGTTGGGTATAGTGATCACTGTCGTTGTCATTTCTGTTGTAGCTGGCAACATGAGCACTGTCCAGCTCGTATTCGTAGTTTTTATAAGATGAATCCGGCTTGATGTCATCAAAACTGTTCGGATGATAATTCGGTTTATCCTGATAGTGGCTTGAATCTGCCATAAAACCGTCTCTTTGGTAATTGTTGACAGCAAAAGGACATCTGTTCACTTCCAGCTGATGGGCATTGACACCTACTCTGTAACGGTGAGCATCAGGATAGGAGAATAATCTTCCCTGCAGCATTTTATCAGGAGAGAAGCTGATTCCGTTAATTAAGCTGCTAGGTGAAAAAGTAGACTGTTCCACATGGGCGAAATAATTAACAGGTATTTCGTTAAGCTCCATTTCTCCTACCTCAATCAGAGGGAAATCATCATGGAACCATACTTTGGTCACATCAAACGGATTCCATCTGAAATCTTTTGCCTGTTCTTCTGTCATGACCTGAATGTACATCGTCCATTTAGGGAAATCCCCGTTTTCAATAGCGTTGCAAAGATCTTCCTGAGCAAAATCAGGGTTTTCTCCTGCCATTTTTACGGCTTCTTCATCCGTGAAATTTTTGACACCTTGTTTTGTTTTAAAATGGAATTTCACCCACACCCTTTCATTTTTATCATTGATCATGGAGAATGTATGAGATCCGAAACCATGCATATGTCTGTAACCATATGGAGTTCCTCTGTCTGACATCAATATCAGAACCTGATGAAGCGATTCCGGATTTAAGCTCCAGAAATCCCACATCATAGTGGCGCTTTTTAAATTGGTTTTCGGGACTCTTTTCTGAGTATGAATAAAATCCGGGAATTTTTTTGCATCCTTAATAAAGAACACGGGCGTATTGTTTCCTACAAGATCCCAGTTCCCGTCTTCAGTATAAAATTTTAAGGCAAAACCTCTTGGATCCCTTGCCGTATCCGCGCTTCCTTTTTCGCCTCCCACCGTGGAAAATCTTGCGAACATTCTGCACGTGTTTCCTACTTTTGAAAACAGTTTTGCTTTCGTGTACTGGCTGATATCATGCGTTACGGTGAATGTTCCGTACGCTCCGCTTCCTTTGGCATGCACAATCCTTTCAGGAATTCTTTCCCTAACGAAATGCGCAAGATTCTCCTGAAGAATAAAGTCCTGCAGCAATACCGGGCCTCTTGGTCCTACCGTCTGTGAATCCTGATGTTCAAAATAAGGTGCGCCGTTACTTAACGTTAATTTTTTAGAATCCATATAATTGATGATTTGAATAATTGTTTCTTTTTCCTAAATCCACTGTAAAGGTAATGAATATCAAATTTACTTGAATTTTTAATTGCTAATAGCAAAAACGTTATATCTTTGTAATAGATAATATTAATCAAATGAACATTCAGCAACTGGAGTATCTTATCGCTGTAGATAAGTATAAACATTTTGGTAAGGCCGCTCAGGCGTGTTTTATTACCCAACCTACGTTAAGTGCCATGATACAGAAATTTGAGGATGAACTGGATGTAAAGGTTTTCGACAGAACTACCCACCCAATCCGTACCACGGATGTAGGTCTTCAGATTATTGACCAGGCAAAGGTAATTATCGAGTCTGTCAATGAGCTGAAAAACAAAGCCAACCTTTTGAACAATATTTTAGGAGGTACCATCAATCTGGGAATCATTCCTACCGTTTCTTCTTTCATCCTGCCAACGGAGATTTTCAAATTCCTTGAAGATAATCCGAAAATTCAGATGAATGTAAAAGAAATGACAACTGATAATATTATTAAAGCTCTGAAAGCAGGAGAACTGGATGCGGGAATTATCTCTACTCCTTATGATACGGCTGACGAGTTTTATCAGGATTTCCTGTTCAACGAGGAATTGATGATTTACAGTTCCAATACAGAGGCTAATAAAAAGAATTCTTACATCATTCCGGAAGATCTGAATGTGGAGAAAGTATGGCTTCTTGAAGAAGGAAACTGCCTGAGAAATCAGTTCGAAAATATCTGCCACCTGAAAGAAAATACCCTGAAGCCTAAAAATCTGGATTTCCTGGCTTCCAATATCCAGACTCTGGTACACATGGTTGATAAAGTAGGCGGTATCAGTATTCTTCCAGAACTGGCACTGAGCCAGCTTTCAGAAGAGCAGAAGAAAAATGTCTTCAGATTCAAAAAGCCTTTCCCTTATAGAGAAATCAGTATTATTTATTATAAGCCTACATTTAAGCAAAAGATTATTGATGAATTGTCACATTCTATCAAGACTTCTTTAGAGCTTAAGCTGAATTACCACGAAAGTCCGAAAGAATTTGTAAGCATAAAGCCTCAGTAATCAAAATGCTTTAAAGTGATAGAAATCATCAATTTAAATAAAATTGTAATTAGTAAACAAAATTTTTGAGTATTAGGAAAATAGTACTTAAATTTGCTGACGTTTATTACGAGGAAAAATTTGACCTGATTGCAACCTCTATAAAAAAATGCTAAAACAGTATTCTTTTTTCTGGGCAATTTCATTCATATTTTTCGCAAACACTATTTTAAATCTTTAAAAACAAAAGAATTATATGTCTTATTTATTTACATCTGAATCAGTTTCAGAAGGACATCCGGATAAAATTGCCGACCAAATTTCCGATGCATTAATCGACCATTTCTTAGCATATGATAAAGATTCAAAAGTAGCATGTGAAACTCTTGTAACTACCGGACAGGTGGTATTGGCAGGAGAAGTAAAATCAGATGCTTACCTTGATGTACAGACTATTGCCAGAGAAGTAATCAACGGTATCGGATATACAAAAGGAGAATATATGTTCAATGGAGACTCTTGTGGAGTTATTTCTGCAATCCATGAACAGTCGCCAGATATCAACCAGGGTGTTGACAGAGCAGTAAATGATGAGTCTTTTGAAGCTAAAGCAAATGCACAGGGAGCTGGAGACCAGGGAATGATGTTCGGCTATGCCACTAATGAAACGGCTAATTATATGCCCCTTGCATTAGATCTTGCCCACACGATCCTTAAAGAACTTTCTGCTATCAGAAGAGAAAATAAGGAGATCACTTATCTTCGTCCGGATGCAAAAAGCCAGGTAACGATTGAGTATTCTGATGATCATAAGCCTATCAGAATTGATTCTATTGTAGTTTCTACTCAGCACGATGACTTTGGTACGGAAGAAGAAATGTTGAACAAGATCCGTGAGGATATTAAAAATATTCTGGTTCCAAGAGTTGTTGCACAGCAAACTGAGGAAATTAAAGCTTTATTTAACGATCAGATCAAATATCACATCAATCCTACAGGGAAATTTGTAATCGGAGGACCTCACGGAGATACCGGCCTTACAGGTAGAAAAATCATCGTAGATACTTACGGTGGTAAAGGAGCTCACGGTGGTGGTGCTTTCTCCGGAAAAGATCCTTCTAAAGTAGACAGAAGTGCTGCGTATGCAACAAGACACATTGCTAAAAACCTGGTGGCGGCAGGAGTGGCCGATGAAGTTCTGGTGCAGGTTTCTTATGCTATTGGAGTAGCTGAGCCTTGTGGTTTGTATATTAATACGTACGGAACTGCAAAAGTGGATCTTCATGATGGGGATATCGCGAAAAAAGTTTCCGCTATTTTCGACTTAAGACCTTATGCTATTGAGCAGAACTTAAAATTAAGGAACCCTATTTATCAGGAAACCGCTTCTTACGGGCACATGGGTAAAGAGCATTATGTAGCTGATAAAACATTCAATAAAGGTCATAAGAATGAGATCACGTTAAAAGATCTTGAATTCTTTACCTGGGAGAAACTTGACAAAGTAGAGGAAATTAAAGCCGCTTTTGGAATTTAATTTCTCTTTAAAGAATAATAATGAACTGCTTTATCTTTGGATAAGGCAGTTTTTTTTAATTTTACACCTTAATAATATAGAAAGATGATGAATTTTAGAACTGTAGTTGCCGCCCTGTCTCTGTTTTTGCTAAGTACATTAGTAAAAGCTCAATATACCATGCATAAAATGATCAGTGTTGGGTATACTTACCAGAATCAAAGTTTTGGTGAAGTAGGAGGGAAATTACTTTTTCTTAAAAATGATGATGTAATTTACAGATTGGGAGGTTCTGCCATGATGGGATCTGTGGATTCCAAATTTGCTATTATGCCGAAACTGCAGGCAGATGTACTTCTTAATTTTGAAAAGAATGTAGACTTCTATCACTCTTATTACTTTTTAGCAGGCGTTGAAGGAACCAATAAATACATTGCTCCTAAAATAGGAGTTACCTTATTCGGGATTCTGGATCTCACCGGAGGATATGCTTTTCCTGTTGGAGATACCCGTCTGAACGGAAAAGAGATGAAAGGGCTTAATATTAATTTTACATTAAATATTCCTACCGTATTCATTCATGATATGTTTAAATGATTTTTTTTAGATTTTTCTCTATAAAATTTAATAATAGGTTAACAGTTATTAAAAAATTATTATATTTACATCATAATAATTTGTACCGCCTATAGAAGAGACTCTACTCTAGAACTGTTTTGTTTACACAGCAAAGGCCAGAAGAAATATCTGGAGGAATACCTGTCTGCAAATATTTATATTGAGAAGAGTTATGAAATCAAAATCGGATAGTTTACTAATTTCCCTTTACCAGAAAGGTGATGAGGCGGCATTGTCAACCCTCATTCACAGACATCAGAGAGAACTTTTTACATTCATTTTTTACAAAATTAATGATGAAGATTTGGCCAATGATATCTTTCAGGATACATTCATGAAAATCATTGTGATGCTAAAAGAAGGACGCTATAATGAAGAAGGTAAATTTATTCTGTGGGCGAAAAGAATTTCTCACAATTTAATCATCGATCATTTCAGGTCAAAAGCAAAGAATATCAAAGTTTCGGAAACTACTTTTGAAACGGATGAATATTCTATTTTTGATTTGATCAGAGAACCCTCAGAAAATATTGAAGATCAGCTGGTAACCAATCAGATTCAGGAGGATCTTCTGCGAATGCTGCAGTTTTTGCCGCAAAACCAACAGGAAGTAATCAAACTGAGGTTTTTCGATGGTTTAAGCTTCAAAGAAATTGCAGATCATACAGAGATGAGTATTAATACAACTTTAGGAAGAGTAAGATATGCACTGATCAACCTGAGAAAAATCATGGACGAAAATAATATAATATTAACGAGATAAATAATATTTCAGAAAATTTCACGTTTTAAAGAAAACATACTTCGCCTATGAAAAAAAATGATTCTTTAAAAGTGAAAACTTTGAAACCTAAGAAACAAACAATTTATTTTTTGCTGAATTTTTCTAAAAGCCTTGAGATTGTGAAAAGCAAGAGCAAAAATTATCCTATTACAAAAAATTAAAATTATTAACTTTGTGCTGTATGAAAATGCAGCACGTTTTTTTTGACCTGGATAATACACTCTGGGATCATCGCAGAAATGCCTATCTTACCATCAAAGATCTTTTTGAAAAACAGGAAATTACTTCGAAGTATCATATTGACTTTGAAGAGTTTCATTCTGTGTATCACGATATCAACGAAGAGTTGTGGGAAAAGATCAGAGACGGGATTATTGGCAAAGAGTACCTGAGAGAACACCGTTTTTATGACTCATTCAAACATTTCGGAATCGATAATAAAGAGCTTGCCCTTTATTTTGAAGAACATTTCCTGGATAATATTGTGAGCCATAATGAACTGGTAGAGGGAGCAGAGGATGTTCTGGAATATCTGAAAGCTAAAGACTATACGTTACACATTATTTCCAACGGATTTCAGGAAGTGACGGAAAGAAAATGTACCCTTTCCGGAATAGCTCCTTATTTTACAACAATTACCAGTGCGGATGCCGTAGGAGTGAGAAAGCCCAATCCAAGGATTTTTGAATACTCGCTGGGACTTTCTGAAGCCAGAAAAGAAGAAAGTATCCTGATTGGTGACGACTGGATTGCAGATGCCATGGGAGCAACAGACTTCGGAATGGATGCTATTTTCTTTGATGTCTATAAAGAAGATAAACAGAAGGAAGGTTTAAAAGCCATTACCCATCTTCAGCAGATTAAGGAATACTTGTAAAAATGAAAGACAATAAAGTCTATACTGTAAAAAGCCATTAAGATCATCTTAGTGGTTTTTTTTTGTTTTTTAAATATTTTCTAAAAATCAACGCAGACATCTGTGATCATCTGGGGTTAAATCCAAACTTTGCCGCATTTATTTTTTACCGAAATCATTTTTCCCAATTCTTTCCCAAATTGATTGGCAACTTTGCTCTATAATACTAACAGAAAAAAATTAAATCGTATGAAAAATGTAAAGAAAATCACCGGAGTATTAATGATTGTTTTTTTATTAATCGGAGGCTTAGTTTCCGCACAAGACAGAGCAATCACAGCAAATCAGTTACCAAAGACAGCCAAAACCTTTCTTGCAGTACATTTTAAAGGCATCCCTGTAAACTCTGCAATAGAAGACAGAGAAATTTATGGAGTTGATGAATACAAAGTATATCTGACTAATGGAATGAAAATGGAGTTTGACAGCAGTGGAAACTGGAAAGAAGTGGATGGTAAACACCAGAAAATTCCATATGGTTTCATCCCTGCGTCGATCAAAAATTACAGCACAAAGAATTTTCCCAATACTTACATCATCAAGATCGAAAAGAAAAGATGGTCTTATAAGGCAGAACTTTCCAATGGATTGGAGCTTGAATTTGACCGAAACGGGAATTTTAAAAAAATCGATGATTAACATTTAACCGAATACAAACACTCAATATTAATTACTATGGTCAACTGGAATGTAATAAACAGCAATGGAAGAAAGCTTTCTTCTGCTCAGATTAGAAAGAATATGGTTTCATTTATGACAAGGAATCATCCTTGCAGCATCATTGATTCTATTGAAAAAAAATACAGTGCCTATAAAATTCATTTAATGAATGGTTTGTGTCTTGTTTTTGATGCAGACGGCCGGCATGTGAAATCAAATTAAAAGATTCATGAAAAAGAACCTGAAGGAAGGAGGCAGAGAGCATTTCCATTTTATAGATTTCTTATCGGTAAGTTACCATATCACCCTTATACTGATGATATTATCGTAGACTTTCAGATGGGTATCTCTATCTAAGGCTTCCTCCTTATAATTTCCTATATTTGATATAAATAAATCATGCAGCAGAGCATATAGATCCGGAATATGAAGATTTTAATAGTAGAAGATGAACCCGAACTGAAAGATACCGTACAGAAATTTCTGGAGGCAGAACACTTCATTGTAGAGTATGCAGAAAATTACAGTGGCGGACTGGAAAAAATTATTTCTTACGAATACGACTGTATTTTGCTGGATATTATGCTGCCTGATGGAAATGGAATCGATCTGCTGAAAGAGATCAAAAAAATGCACAAGAAAGATCCTGTGATCATACTTTCTGCCAAAGACTCAGTAGATGATAAGGTGGCAGGGCTGGAAATAGGAGCGGATGACTATCTTGCAAAACCTTTCCACCTTGCGGAGCTCATGGCCAGAATCAGGTCTGTGATCAGAAGGAAAAATCAGGATGGTGAAAATATCATCCGCTACAAAAATATCAGCATTGACCCGGAGAACAGAACGGTGAAAGTAGGTGATGAAGAGCTTGTTCTTAACCGTAAAGAATATGACCTTTTATATTATTTTGTGATTCATCCGGAGAAGACCTTACAGAAAACAACACTGGCGGAAGCCATCTGGGGAGATTATATCGATCAGGCAGACAGTCTGGATTTCATTTATTCCCAGATTAAAAATCTTCGTAAAAAACTGAAAACTCTACATGCAGAGGCCGATTTTCAGGCGGTGTACGGAATAGGATACAAATTGATCTGATGAAAACTTCATTAAAATATTACACGATAAAGTACCTGATCATGATCCTGCTGCTGATTATAGCAGTGTGGGCAGGTCTTTTTTATGCCTACATTCTGGATGAAGTACACGATAATGTAGATGATGGCTTAAGAGATAGAAAAATACAGATTATTAAAGCTGTTTATCTTAATCCCCAGCTTTTGAAGAATAATGAATTTGGATTCAATGAATTTAAAATCAATCCGATCAAAGCCGGAGATTATCAGAATAAAAGCAGGCTGTACAATAAGATGTATTATATGGAATATGATGATAAAGATCAGCCTTACAGGGTTTTGGAAGCCGACTTTATTGATCAGTTCAAAGGGCATCAGCGGCTTGTTATCAGGACTTCAACGGTAGAAGAGGACGAATTGATATACGATCTCACAACAGCCTTAATAGTACTTTACATCCTTTTGGTGATAAGTATCGTAGCTGTTAACGGATATCTTCTTAATAAGGCGATGAGACCGTTCTATCAGATATTGGATAAACTAAAAAAATATCAGTTTGGAATTCCTTTTTCCCAGGAAAAACAGAACTATAAGATCACCGAGTTTGAAGAATTAAATGTAGAAATCAATGAAATGATTGAACGTAATGAATTGGTTTTCTATCAGCAGAAACAGTTTATTGAAAACGCTTCCCATGAACTTCAGACTCCTTTGGCTATTGTGATCAATAAAATTGATCTTATGATTCAGAATGATGATTTAGATAAAAAGAATCTCAATTTTCTTACTGAAGTGAAAAACGACCTGAGAAGAATGGTTGGACTGAACAAATCCTTACTCATGCTTTCCAGGATTGAAAACAGCCAGTTTAATAAAACTTCAGACGTTGATTTTAACAGAATGATCACCCAGCTTGTTCAGAATTATGAAGACTTTATTGCCTTCAAAAAAGTAGAGGTCAGCATTATTGAGAAAGGAAAATTTGTTGCTGATTTTAATCAGGATCTGGCAGATATTCTTTTATCCAACCTTCTTAAAAATGCAGTTAAATATAACCATCAGGAAGGGATTTTAAACATTATCGTGGAAAATAACCGGATAACATTTCAAAACAGCGGAAGTGCTGAACCTTTAGATAAATCCAGAATCTTTAACCGTTTCTATAAACAGGGTTCAGATCATACTTCTACAGGATTAGGGCTGTCTATCATCAAAACCATTATTAAACAATATCCAGGCTGGGATATTAATTATGAATATGGAGATCAGATGCATTACTTTATTCTGACAAAGAATAATACCCATTAATAATACTTTATATCAATAGAAAAAGCCTTTCAGACGAAAGGCTTTCTTATGTGTAAAACTCAGATTAAAATCCTAAGCTTGTTCTTACTCTTTTCAGCGTTTCCAGCGCTATAGGTCTGGTTTTCTCTGCTCCCTGCTGAAGTTTTGCTTCGAGCTCATCGAGATTGTTCATATAATAGGCGAACGTTTCTCTTTCCTTCTCAAAACGTACCAGAATAAGATCCAGAAGTTCTTTCTTAGCATGTCCGTATCCGAAGTTTCCAGCAAGATATTTTGCTCTTAATTCTTCAGTCTGTTCAGGCGTAGCAATCAGCTGATAAATCTGGAATGTTTTGTCCGTATCAGGATCCTTAGGCTCTTCTAAAGACTTAGAATCTGATTCAATGCTCATCACCTGTTTTTTCAGCTCCTTTTCAGGTAAGAAAATGTTGATGATATTTCCTCTTGATTTTGACATTTTCTGTCCGTCTGTCCCGGGAACATATTTAGTGTCCTCCTGAAGTTCAGATTGTGGAAGAACAAGAATTTCACCCATCTGGTTGTTGAATCTTGAAGCTACATCTCTTGCAAATTCCAGGTGCTGAAGCTGATCTTTTCCTACAGGTACAATTTCAGCATCATACAATAAAATATCTGCAGCCATCAGAATAGGGTAAGTAAACAAACCTGCATTTACATCCTGAAGCCTGTCTGCTTTATCCTTAAATGAATGAGCTAATGTTAATCTTTGATAAGGAAAAAAACATGATAAATGCCAAGAAAGTTCACAGGTTTCAGCGATATCACTTTGTCTGTAGAAATATGTTTTTTCAGTATCTAATCCACAAGCAAGCCAAGCCGCAGCAATCTCGTAGGTATTTTGTCTTAAAGTCTGCGCATCTTTTATCTGGGTAAGTGTGTGTAGATTCGCAATAAATAAAAATGATTCATTTCCTTCCTGTTTGGATAACTCAATAGCAGGAATAATGGCCCCTAATAAATTTCCAAGATGGGGTGTTCCGGTGGCTTGAATGCCGGTAAGAATTCTTGACATTTGTTTACAATTTATATTAAAAATTAATGAACAGCAAATTTACGAGGTTTGCCGGGAATAATGAAAGATAAAAGATAAAAGATAAAAGATAAAAGATAAAAGATAAAAGATAAAAGATAAAAGATAAAAGATAAAAGATAAAAGATAAAAGATAAAAGATAAAAGATAAAAGATAAAAGATGTTGTTATTAAAATTCAATAGGGGTGGGTATAACTCTGAGCGGAGCCGAAGAAAGCCCAGCCATCTTAAAATACAATATCCATTGGCTTTGCCAAGATCTACCAATCCGGATAATCTGTCTATCTTTCCCCAATCATCTGAAAGCTCTTCGTAATCCGTGGAAAAATATTAAGGAATAACAATTTTTTCCCCTCCAAATTTCGGTTCCACACCAAAAAGAAGATCCCAATAGGCTTTAGCTTTTGCCAGATACTCTCTCAAATTGGTCTTTAAGCCCGCATACTTATTCACATCCTCTGCGTTATATCCAAAGGCATCCATTCCATTTTTTCTGGCCAGAAAAACAGCTCTTTCATTATGGAATTTCTGTGAGATAATGACCAGTTTCGTCTGACCGAAAATGTCTTTTGCTCTTACTACAGAATCCAGTGTTCTGAATCCGGCATGGTCTAAAATAATTTTATCATGATGAACTCCTTGCTGCATCAATGCCAGCTGCATATCTTCAGGCTCATTATAATCTTTGGTGCTATTGTCACCACTAACGATGATGTATTGTATTTTTCCGCTTTTGTATAAATCGGCAGCAGCCTTAATTCTGTTGTAGAAATAAGCATTTGGGGTTCCGTTGTTCAGAAGTTTTCCGGTTCCCAGTAATAAGCCGGTTTTTGATTCCGGTACATCAGCAATATTGTTGGAAACAAATGGTGCACTGTCTTTTTTGATGCTGTAATTTGCCCAGGCAATAAAAATAATTCCTGCAACCATAAGAAGCAGGAAAAATTTAACAATATTTTTGATTATTTTATTCATCTGAAAATAGATCATTTAAAATTCCAAACCGTTTGGAAAAGCTTTTTTTCTGAATATTAATAAGAATGCAGCCCCTACTGTAATAGCAGAATCGGCAACATTGAAAATATATTTGAAGAACTCAATATGTTTTCCTCCGATCAAAGGCCAGCTGTCAGGAACATACCAGTCTACTACAGGAAAATGAAGCATATCTACCACACATCCTTTCATAAAGGTGGAATATCCGTGCCCGAAAGGAACGATTTTAGAAATGCCGCCGTAGCCAATCCATCGGTCAGTGCTGGCGTCATAAACAGTTCCGCTGTCGAAGATCATTCCGTAGAACATCCCATCGATAAGATTTCCGATAGCTCCTGCAAAAATAATCGCCATAGGAACTAAAAGATAATTGGATGCTCCTTCTTTCAGCCATTTTCTGAACATATAGATCATACCTCCGATCAGGAATACTCGTAAGATGACCAGAAAATATTTTCCGATAATTCCTCCGAAATGAAATCCGTACGCCATTCCAGGATTTTCAACAAAAGTTTTGTTAAAGAAACCATTGATGACAGGAATACTCTCATTCAGTTCAAAATGAGTTTTGATATAAATTTTTGAAGCCTGGTCAATGAACAACACCAAAAATGTTATTGCTAAGATCTTTTTCATTACTGTCCTTTAGGTTTTGAGGGCTTTGATGCCGGCTTTACATTTTTATTATCGCTTGCTTTCCTGACTACTTTCTGTCCATTGAATGAGCTCTTAACATGAGCTTTTTCAAATTTAATCCCCATTTCCTTCAGAACACTTTTCAGTGCACTCAGCTCCATAGAATTTTTAGGATGTACTATGATAGATTCCATTTCTTATATTTATTTTTTTACATTTTGGACAATTCATCCAGCCTTTTTCTGTCTTTCTCAGACAAATCATTCACTCCGTTTTTGCCCATCTTACTCAAAAGTCTGTCGATTTCTTTCTCCCGCTCGCGTTTATCAGAATTGAATTGATCATCAATGGTATAATTATAATTTTTTTTCTGATCAGGGAAGAATCTGTTTTTGATCCATTCTCTGTTGAAAAATAATATAACTGCGGCAATGATCACTCCCAAAATTAATAATTCGTTCATGGGTATACATTAAAAATTAGGTTTATAAAGTATCCGTAAATACGTTATAAACCCAATGTTATTTTACAAACCTTACGGTTATTTTTGCATATTTTTCGCTTCGATGCTCAGCGTAGCGTGAGGAACGGCTAAAAGTCTTTCCTTAGGAATCAGCTTTCCTGTTACTCTGCAAACACCATACGTTTTATTTTCGATTCTGATCAAAGCATTTTTAAGATCACGCACGAATTTTTCCTGTCTTCCTGCCAAAATAGAATTCTGTTCTTTGCTCAACGTTTCTGCTCCTTCTTCAAAAGCTTTGAAAGTAGGAGACGTATCATCAGTACCATTATTCTGGTCATTGATAAAACTTTCTCTGATAAGCTGAAGATCCTTTTCTGCTTTTTCTATTTTTTCTTTAATGATCGCTTTAAATTCCTGTAAATCAGCATCGCTGTATCTAACTCTTTCGTCTGACATATTCTTTCTCTTTTTTAATAAAATTATGAAATGGAATTTGAAATATAATAACTACATGTTAATTTTTTTCAACATTTATCTTAAAATTAACCTCATCTATTTCGATTTCGTTAAAATTTAAAAGTGAAGATACAATTTCTATTTTATTTGACAAGACTTCGGAAGAAATATATTCTTCATTTTTCTTAATCTCATTCAGGAAAGGAGAACTTTCTTCCAATGTGATTGAAATTCTGTCTGTCAGTTCAAAGTCTTTATCTTTTCGCAAGTTCTGAATTCTGTTGATGAACTCTCTTGCGATCCCTTCAGATTTTAACTCATCGGTTAACGTCAAATCTAATGCCACAGTTGTTTTTCCATCAGAAGTTACGGTCCATCCCGGGATATCTTTTGTAGAGATTTCCACATCATCAAGAGTGATCTCATATCCCTGAACATCTGTTTTCCCTTCTTTTTCAAGACCGGCAATCTGTTCTGCACTAAGATTAGCAATCTCTGCACCTACCATCTTCATATCTTTCCCTAATTTAGGACCAAGCGCTTTGAAGTTGGGTTTTATCTGTTTTACAATTAAATGGGATGCTTCTTCAGCATTAATTAACTGTAATTCTTTAACGTTCACTTCCTGTTTGATCAGATCTGCAACCGCAAGAATCTGCTCTTCTGTTTTAGCATCCAGTACAGGAACCAATACTTTTTGTAAAGGCTGACGAACTTTTACATTTTCTTTCTTTCTCAATGAGAAGACCATACTTGTAATGTTCTGTGCCAGATGAGTCTTTTCAACCAGATCCTGATCGATTAAACTTTCATTAGCTACCGGGAAGTCTGTAAGATGTACAGATTCACAATTTTCCTTACCTGTTACTTTATTCAGATCCTGATACAACTGATCCATGAAGAACGGAGCAATAGGAGCAGAAAGCTTAGCTACTGTTTCAAGACAAGTGTATAAAGTCTGGTAAGCAGAGATCTTATCATCAGAATAATCTCCTTTCCAGAAACGTCTTCTGCATAATCTTACATACCAGTTACTCAGGTTGTCGTTCACAAAAGTACTGATCGCTCTTGCTACTCTTGTCGGTTCGTAGTCTTCATAGAAAGCTTTTACCTCCTTGATCAGAAGATTAAGCTCAGAAAGGATCCATCTATCGATTTCAGGACGGTTTTCCACTTCTTTTTCCGAATAGTTGAAGCCATCCACATTCGCATATAAAGCGAAGAATGAATAGGTATTGTAAAGTGTTCCGAAGAACTTTCTTCTTACTTCGTCAATTCCTTCAATATCAAACTTCAGGTTTTCCCATGGGTTGGCATTGGAAATCATGTACCAACGCGTAGCATCAGGTCCGTATACAGCAAGTGTTTCGAACGGATCTACTGCATTTCCTAAACGTTTTGACATCTTCTGTCCGTTCTTGTCCAGAACAAGACCGTTACTCATTACATTTTTATAAGCAACTGAATCAAACACAGCTGTTCCGATAGCGTGAAGCGTATAGAACCATCCACGGGTCTGGTCAACACCTTCTGCGATGAAATCAGCAGGGAATGCTTTATTATTGTCGATTAATTCTTTGTTTTCGAAAGGATAATGCAACTGTGCATAAGGCATAGACCCTGAATCGAACCAAACATCGATCAGATCGCTTTCACGTTTCATTGCTTTTCCTGAATCAGAAACCAATACCACTTTGTCAACCACGTTTTTGTGAAGATCCACAAGCTCATAGTTAGACTCAGCCATATTTCCGATGATGAAACCTTTGAACGGGTTTTCAGTCATCAGTCCTGCTGCAATTGATTTTTCGATTTCATTGTATAACTCTTCTACAGAACCGATGATTTTTTCTTCTTTCAGATCATCTGTTCTCCAGATCGGCAATGGAATACCCCAATATCTTGAACGGGATAAGTTCCAGTCGTTTACATTTTCCAACCAATTCGCAAAACGTCCTTCTCCGGTAGCTTTTGGCTTCCAGTTGATCTCTTTGTTTAAATTAACCAGTCTGTCTTTTACAGCAGTCATTTTCACAAACCAAGAATCCAACGGGTAATACAATACCGGTTTATCTGTTCTCCAGCAGTGTGGATAAGAGTGGACATATTTTTCTACTTTGAAAGCCTTGTTCTCCGTTTTCAATAAGATGGCAAGTTCTACATCCCATGATTTCTCAGGAGCAGTTCCTTCATCGTAGTATTCGTTTTTGATATAAGTTCCGGAGAATACCTCAGGAACATTATCTCCTTTGATGAATTTCCCTTGTAAATCTACCAATGGTACAAGATTATCATTTTCATCTTTTACCAACATCGGTGGAACCTCAGGCTGAGCCATTTTAGCTACTCTCGCATCATCAGCACCAAAAGTAGGAGCCGTGTGAACGATACCTGTACCATCTTCAGTCGTTACGAAATCTCCTAAGATTACTCTGAATGCATTCTCAGGATTGTCATTGGGCGTAAACCAAGGAACTAATTGCTCATATCTTGTATCAACAAGTTTTTCTCCTGTAAATTCTTTTAGTATTCTAAAAGGGATTACTTTCGTTTCCGGAGTATAATTGGCAAAATCTTCATCTGTACCTTCTGCGTATTTTTTACCGAAAACTTTAGGTAAAAGAACGCTGGATAAAACTACTGTTACAGGTTCAAATGTATATTGATTGAAAGTTTTAACTACAACATATTCAATATCTCTACCTACGGTAAGAGCTGTATTGGATGGAAGTGTCCATGGGGTGGTCGTCCACGCAAGGATATGAACATCTCCGTCAACATCATTGAACAATGCTGAAGAGTCTTTTTTCACTTTAAACTGAGCCACAACCGTTGTGTCCGAAACATCACGATAGGTTCCGGGCTGATTCAGTTCGTGAGAAGAAAGTCCTGTTCCTGCTTTTGGAGAGTAAGGCTGGATGGTGTAGCCTTTGTACAACAAGTCTTTATTGTACAATTGCTTCAATAGCCACCAAACCGTTTCCATATATTTTGACTTGTACGTGATGTACGGATCATCAAGGTCTACCCAATATCCGATTTTTTCCGTAAGGTTATTCCATACATCGGTATAACGCATCACGGCTTCACGGCAAGCTTTGTTATAGTCTTCAATAGAGATTTTTTTGCCAATATCTTCTTTAGTGATTCCTAATTCTTTTTCTACACCCAGTTCCACAGGAAGACCATGCGTATCCCAGCCTGCTTTACGGAAAACCTGCTTTCCATTCTGAGTCTGGTAACGGCAGAAAATATCTTTCAATGCTCTTGCCATTACGTGGTGAATTCCAGGCATACCGTTTGCTGAAGGCGGACCTTCATAAAAAACAAACTCAGGATTTCCCTGACGAATCTCAACACTCTTATTGAAAGTTTTATTTTGTTTCCAAAATTCCGCTACATTCTCTGCTACGTCAATAAGGTTGAGGTTTTTGTATTCTTTAAATTGGCTCATTGTAAATATCTCAATATCGTTGATTAATTAAGTCTGCAAATTTACTAAAATTTGTCGGTTTATAATATATGTTTTATTTTGATATCTTCTATTAAAAAGTTCAATTTCAGAAATATAAATAGAGAAAGTGAGAAAAAGTGAATGGTGAATGGTCAATAAGTGAATTTTTCCGGTTGTATTTGATATGAAATTTAATGCAATTTATTCAATAGGAGCGGACAATTATCCTGAGCATAGTCGAAGGAAACCCGCTTAAATAATAAAAACAAATCCACCTGCTCTAGCCAAAACCTACAATATAATCATCTGTGAAATCTGTGGTCAAAAAAATAAGCATAACTTAAAAATTCGTATATTTAATTAGACGTATAAACCCAAATGCTGTATGAAAACCCTCTCCAAACTGATGATTGCTATCTGTTTTATCCATACAATCATCATAAACGCACAGAATAATTATCCTCAAAACTATTTCCGTAACCCATTAAACATTCCCATGCAGTTGGCGGCTAATTTTGGTGCTATCAGAACGAACCATTTTCATATGGGACTTGACTTAAGGACCAACAGCCAGGAAAATCTGCCGGTTCTTGCAGCCGCAGAAGGTTATGTGAGCAGAATAAAAGTAGAGCGGTACGGATTTGGAAATGCAGTCTACATCGCTCATCCCAACGGTTATACCACAGTATATGCCCACCTGAATAAATACTTCAGTAAACTGGATGAATATGTAAAGGAAAAACAATATAAAGACGAAAAGTGGGAGCAGGATATCACTTTTCAACCCGGACAGTTTCCTGTGGAAAAAGGACAACAGATTGCATTGAGTGGAAATACCGGAGGATCTGCTGGCCCGCATCTTCATTTTGAAATAAGAGATACCAAAACAGAGGAATGCTTAAATCCGTTACTTTTTGGCTTTGACATTCCTGATAATATAGCCTCGATTATTAGCGGATTGTATTGGTATGACCGACGTTTCAGTACATATGAACCAGGAGCAAATAATATTGCCGTAAAAAAAGCCGGAAATGCTTATACGTCTAATCTTGTTCAGGTGAGTTCTCCGGAGATAAGTTTTGCCATTAAAGCTGTAGATAAAGCCAATAAAGGATTTAATCTTGGAGTTTATCAGGCAGAACTCTTGATGGACGGTAAGCTGATTTATAGTTTTAAAACTGATAAAATTCATTATGATGATACCCGGTATATCAACGGCTGTATAGACTATACCAAATTCATCAGGGATAAAATGGGAATTCAGCACCTGTCCGATTTACCAGGAATGCATCTTCAGAATTATAGTCTTCCAAACTTAAGTGGGATTATCAAACTTCAGGATGAAAATGTTCATACCATTGAGATTGTTCTGAAAGACGTCAAAGGAAATACAAGCCGCTTAACAACAAAAGTTCAGTTAAGTAAAACTTCAGATAAAATATCTTCTACGGGAAAAACAATAATGGCTAATGAAGCGAAAACCATTACCACAGAAAATACAGAGATTGCTTTCAGTAAAAATGCCATGTATGATGCCATAAATTTCAATGCCTATGAAAAACCGGATACAGATCCGGATGCTGTTTCAAATACCATTGTTTTGCATAGTCCATACATTCCTGTTCAGGATGAATATACTTTGAAAATAAAACCGGATAGAAAATTAACCAATACAGAAAAAGATAAGACAGTTATTGTTCTTGATTACGGAAATGATAAAGATTTTGTAAAAGCAAAATGGAATGGTGACTGGGCAGAAGGGAAATTCAACAGATTGGGTACCGCAAAATTGTTGATTGACAATAATCTTCCATCCGTTTCATCAGGCTGGGCAGAAGGAGCATTGGTTAATAGCAGTTCATTACTCTTAAAAGGAACAACGAAAGTGGGTGATATTATTTCATTCCGTGCCGAACTGGATGGCAAATGGTTGAGGTTTACCCGTGTAAAAGATAATTTTGTCTACACTTTTGATGAAAAATGCCCGAAAGGATCGGGTTCTCACACTTTAAAAGTAACAACCATCAATACTGCCGGGAATACCAATACACAAACTTTTACGTTTAGGAGATAATTCATCTTTTAATACTTGAATCTTTAAATCTTTTAATTTTAATTAGATAAATTTGCCTTTTAAAAAATTAAAATCATTGGAATTTCATCCGTTAATCGAGAAAGCAGGGATTCAGGAAATCAAAATATTTCAGGAAGAAAAACTTCATGAGCTTTTGGCTTATCTTGAAGCTCATTCGCCGTTTTATCAGAAACTGTTCAAAGAAAATAATATTACTATAGAGGATATTCGTACTTTGGAAGATCTTCAGAAGATTCCTACCACCACAAAGAATGATCTCCAGCAGTATAATCATGATTTTTTCTGCATAACACCGGATAAAATTGTGGATTACAGCACCACTTCCGGAACATTGGGAGATCCGGTGACTTTCGGATTGTCCGACAGTGATCTGGAAAGGCTTGCATACAATGAAGCGATATCTTTCGCATGTGCAGGAATTCAGAAAGGAGATGTTGTGCAGATGATCACCACCATAGATAAAAGATTTATGGCTGGACTTGCCTACTTTTTGGGCTTACGGAAAATGGGTGCCAGCGTAGTAAGAATGGGACCGGGAATTCCTGAACTGCAATGGGATTCTATCTTCAGATACAAACCCAGATATCTGATCACTGTTCCTTCTTTTCTGTTGAAAATGATTGATTATGCGGAAAAACATGGATTGGATTATAAAAATTCCGGTGTTTACGGTGCTGTTTGTATTGGAGAAAGTATCAAAAATCAGGATTTTACAGATAATATTCTTTCACAGAAAATCAAAGAAAAATGGGACATCAAACTCTTTTCCACCTATGCCTCTACGGAAATGAGCACTGCCTTTACAGAATGTGAATTCCAGATCGGAGGACATCACCATCCGGAACTGATTATTACAGAAATTCTGGATGACGATGGCAATCCTGTGAAAGAAGGAGAAAGCGGAGAACTTACCATTACGACTTTGGGAGTGGAAGCCATTCCTTTGTTGAGGTTTAAAACCGGAGATCTTGTAAAAGCCCATTATGAACCATGTCAGTGCGGAAGAAATACGATGAGATTAGGACCTGTTGTAGGAAGAAAGCAGCAGATGATCAAATATAAGGGAACAACATTGTATCCTCCTGCCATGAATGATATTTTGAATGATTTTAATAATATCTTATGCTACCAGATTGTGATTCAGGCCAACGAAATCGGACTTGATGAGATTATCATTAAACTGAGTACAGAAGCAGATCATGAAGGGTTTGTCAATGAAGTAAGAGACCACTTCCGTGCAAAACTGAGAGTAAGTCCTAAAATTGAAATTATCGATTTTGATATTCTTTCTAAAGCAGTTTTTAATCCAAACAGCAGAAAACCGATTAATTTTATTGATTTACGCTGATTTGCTTTTCTTTAAAATTAATTTTATTCTTTTTATTTTACACTTATTCTGGTTTAAATTCCCGGGATTTTTTCTTACGATGTAAATAAAATGGTTTTTTTACAAAAATCTGTTATTTAGAGTCTTAATTAGTAATTTTATCAGAATTAAACATAAAAAAATGAAAAAGAATTTAATTCTGATGGTCGGCTTAACAGTAGGCCTTGTATTAGTATCATGTAAAAAAACAGGTACTGAACTTGAAAAAGAACTCTCGGCAGCACATGCTAAATTGAAATCTGATCATAACAAATTAGAAACAGCTCATTCGGTAATGGAAAAAGAACATGCTGCTTTTACCAGTATTCATCACCTGCAGAATGAACCTGCTACCAGTGAGCATAACAAAATTGAAGCTTTGCATAAGAATATTCTGCAGCAGCATGCAGACCTGCTTTCCAGGCATTCTGAAATTATAAAAAAGCATGATGAATTGGAGAGAAAGCATGCAACTGAAAATTTTGACATCAATCAATTGAAAGCTGATCATGATCAAATGATGAAAGAGGATGAAGAATTGATACGGGAGCATACAAAAATGACAGAAGATCATACAAAAATGATGGCAGAAGATGCTAAGATAAAAAAAGAAGATAAATTGAAATAATTTTGTACAAAAACGGTCTGAACTTTCAGGCTGTTTTTTTACGGTTACTTATCAATAAAAGTAAATATCTTTGGACGCTTAAATAAAAACTAATTTAAAAATATGAGAAAATTATTGTTATTGCTGTTCATGGCAATTGGAGTAGTAGCCTTTGCTCAAAATCAAATTAATGTTGAATCCGGAAATTTTGATTTTTTAAAAGATCAAAACGAAGTGAATGTTCAGTTGGTGTTTGATAATGCAGTCTATCAGGAGAAGAACATGACGGAAGCTCAATACCTGGAAAACAGGAAAGCGGATATTACAGCCAAAAAAAGCGAAGCTGTATGGAAAAACTGGATTTATCAGTGGGGACAGTTTAAAAATTCTGAATATTTGGACTATTTCCTTAAAGGCATAAATGGGAAATCCAAAAAAGTAGTTTTCAAAAAGGATGCAAAGACAAAATACACGCTGATTATTGATGCAAAATGGATTTATGCCGGCTGGTATGGCGGAATGATAGGTTCTCAGGAAGCAAAATTAACAGCAGATATGAAGTTTGTGGGAACTGATGATCCTTCGAAAGTAGTGATGAGATTACAAGCAGATAAAATAGGAGGCAAGCAAATGAATAAAGAATTTGCATGGGAATACGGAAGAATAGCTGCGGCCTATGAAGTTACCGGAAAAAAATTGGGAAAGGAAATCAAAGAAGTTATAAAATAAACAAAAACGGTCTGAAAAAATTCAGACCGTTTTTGTTATGCTTGATTTTGCTGCTCCTGTTTTTCCAGCTTGATCAGGTTCGCAAGGTTTTTAATTACCGTATCGTGCTTTCTCACAAAAGGATTGTCTTTATTCCAGACATAGCCTGCTAAAACAGCACAGATCTTTTTCTTTACATCCGGATTTTCCGGCTGATGGAAGAATAGCTCCTGCAGATTTCCGGTATACCATTCTTTTACATAGGTGGTGAAAACATCCACTCCGTATAAAATGTAGTCTGTGTATTCCCTTTGCCAGTCGATTTTTTCTCCGTTTAATTGTCTTAGCGCCAGTTTTGCGGCCAGCATTCCGGATTCTGTGGCAAAAGCCATTCCGGAAGAAAATACCGGATCAAGGAATTCAGAGGCATTTCCTGTTAAAGCAAATCCGTCTCCGAATAAACTTTTTACTGAACAGGAATAATCTTTCAGATGTTTAGGTTCAAAAAGGAAATCTACATTTCCAAAACGTTTTACATAATATTCAGAAAGAGAAATCGCTTTTCTTAAAGCTTCCGTTGTATCTCCGTTTTCAGATAATTTGTCGATATATTCAGTAGGGCCTACAATTCCTAAACTTGTGTTTCCGTTGGAAAAAGGAATTACCCAAAGCCATACTTCGGTTTCAATAATGTCAAAAGAAATCAAAGTTCCTTCCTCTCCAGGTTCTCTGTTGATATCGTTTACATGAGAGAAAATGGCAGAGTGAGGGGAAAGTTTTGAAGGTTTTTCAAGATCAAGCAGGCGAGGCAAAACTCTTCCGTAGCCACTGGAATCGATAACAAACTTAGCGTGGATCTCTTTTGTTTCTCCATCCTTGTTTCTTACCGTAGTCACAGAATCTGTTCCGTCAAATTTGATATCTATCACTTCCGTTTCAAACTCAAGATCAATTCCTTTGTTAATAACTTCCTGAGCAAGCGTATTATCAAAATCAGCTCTTGGAACCTGCCAGGTCCAGTCCCAGCCTTCCCCGAATTTGTTGCTGAAATCAAAAATGCAGACTTCCTCACCACGAAGGAAACGAGCCCCAAGCTTTTTTTCAAAGCCCATTTTGTCTAATGCAGGGAAAAGTCCGGCCTCCTCAAAGTGGTCCATTACCCTTGGAATTAAGCTTTCTCCAACTACGAGTCTGGGGAATTTTGTTTTTTCAACTACTTTTACGCTGACGTTATTGTTCTTCAGGTATGAAGAAGACACGCATCCGGAGGGTCCGGCTCCGATTACAAGAACGTCAACAAATTCTTTGCTCATCTTTGATTTTTTATTTTAATAATAACTTTTATCTTTGCCGCAAAATTAGTGACAAATAATTAATATTTTACAAAATTATCAACTATTACTTTTAATTGATGAAAATAAATAACTTTTTAGAACTGAAAGACTTTCAAAAAATTATCATTGAGAATGAAAAAATAGAACTGGATGAATCACTTTTATCAAGAGTGGATAAAAGTTTTCAGTTTTTAAAAGAGTTTTCAAAAAATAAAGTAATATATGGTGTGAACACCGGTTTTGGGCCCATGGCTCAGTTTAAAATCAGTGATGAAGACACCCACCAGCTTCAGTATAACCTGATCAGAAGCCATTCTTCAGGAATTGGAAATCCTTTACCTGCGGAAGAAGTAAAAGCGTGTATGCTGGCAAGATTGAATACCTTATCATTAGGGAATTCAGGAGTGCATCAGTCTGTTATCTATCTTCTTCAGGAACTGATCAACAGAGATATTACTCCATTGATCTTTGAACATGGAGGAGTAGGAGCAAGTGGCGACCTTGTTCAGCTGGCTCACCTGGCTTTGGTATTGATTGGAGAAGGAGAAGTTTTTTACAATGGAGAAAGAAAATCTACCAAAGAGGTTTTTGAAACAGAAGGCTTAGAACCGATCAAAGTAGAGATCCGTGAAGGACTTGCTTTAATGAACGGAACTTCCGTAATGTCAGGAATTGGTATTGTGAATGCTTATAAAGCGAATCAGCTTATTGATATTTCCCTTAGGCTTTCCTGTGCGATCAATGAGATTGTACAGGCTTATGATGATCACCTGTCAGAAGCGTTGAACGGAACCAAAAGACATTATGGGCAGCAAAAAGTGGCAGAAAGAATGCGTGCTCATCTGGCAGACAGTAAGCTGATCAGAAAAAGAGAAGAGCATCTTTATACTCATTTTGAAGAGCAGGAAAAAGTATTCAAGGAAAAAGTTCAGGAGTATTATTCTTTACGATGTGTTCCTCAGATTTTAGGTCCGGTATTGGATACATTGGAATATACGGAGAAAGTTCTTGAAAATGAGATCAATTCAGCGAATGATAACCCGATTATCAATGTTGAAGACCAGCATGTTTACCATGGAGGAAACTTCCATGGAGATTATATTTCTCTGGAAATGGACAAGCTTAAAATCGTGGTGACAAAACTGACCATGCTTGCAGAAAGACAGTTAAACTATCTTCTGAATGCGAAAATCAATGAAATTTTGCCTCCTTTTGTCAATTTAGGTAAATTAGGTTTCAATTTCGGAATGCAGGGAGTACAGTTTACGGCAACTTCTACTACGGCAGAAAGCCAGATGCTGTCAAACTCTATGTATGTTCATAGTATTCCGAATAATAACGATAATCAGGATATCGTTAGTATGGGAACAAACGCTGCTGTAATTTGCAGAAAAGTCATTGAAAATGCCTTTGAAGTTTTGGCCATTGAAGCGATTACCATCATTCAGGCTGTGGAATATCTTGGATTCCAGGATAAGGTTTCATCCTCTACAAAAGAACTGTATGATGATATCAGAAAAATTATTCCTGCTTTCTCAGATGATATGGTCATGTATCCGTATCTGGAAGAAGTAAAGAAATATCTGAAAGGAATGTAACTATTGGTTGCCATCAATTGTCTTTTAAAAAAGGCTTCCAGCATCAACTTAAAAAACTAAAAACGATATAAACACTAACGCATGAAATGTGCAATTGTAACAGGTGGCTCCAGAGGAATCGGGAGGGCAATCTGTATAAAACTGGCTGAAGAGAAAAACTATCACATCCTTATCAACTACGCTTCAAATGAAACGGCAGCCAAAGAAACGTTGGCTACAGTGGAAGAGTTGGGCGCTACCGGAGAAATTCTTAAATTTGATGTAGGAAACACCGAAGAAACACAAGCTGTTTTAACGGAGTGGCAGGAGAAAAATCCTGACGCTGTGGTAGAAGTGATTGTCAATAATGCCGGAATCACAAGAGACGGTCTTTTTATGTGGATGCAGAAGGAAGACTGGAACAGTGTGATCAATACAAGTCTGGACGGATTTTTCAATGTGACCAATTTCTTTATTCAAAAGCTGCTTCGTAATAAATACGGAAGAATCATCAATATGGTTTCCGTATCCGGAGTAAAAGGAACAGCCGGGCAGACGAATTATTCCGCTGCGAAAGGAGCTTTGGTAGGAGCTACAAAAGCTCTTGCTAAGGAAGTTGCCAAAAGAAATGTTACGGTAAATGCCGTTGCACCGGGTTTCATCAAAACGGATATGACCCAGGAGTTTAATGAAGATGAGCTTAAAGCAATGATTCCTGCCAACAGATTCGGAGAAGCTGAAGAAGTGGCGGATCTTGTCGCATTTTTAGCATCTAAAAAATCTTCCTACATAACAGGAGAAGTGATAAATATTAACGGAGGAATTTATTCATAACATGGAAAATAGGGTTGTAATTACCGGAATGGGAATTTATTCCTGCATCGGGACGTCTTTAGAAGAGGTCAGGGAATCCCTATATCAAGGAAAATCCGGTATTGTTTTAGATCAGGACAGAAAAGAATTTGGTTTCAGGTCTGGCCTTACAGGAGTGGTTCCGAAGCCTGATCTTAAAAATCTTTTAAACAGACGCCAGCGTGTCAGTATGGGAGAAGAAAGCGAATATGCTTATCTTGCTACCCTGGATGCTTTAAAACAGGCGAATCTGGATGAAGAATTCTTAGATGCTCATGAAGTGGGGATCTTATACGGAAATGACAGTGTTTCCCAGGCAGTCGTAGAATCTATCGATATTGCAAGGGAAAAGAAAGATACAACATTAATGGGATCGGGAGCGATCTTCAAATCAATGAACTCAACGGTAACGATGAACCTTTCTACGATTTTTAAACTGAAAGGAATCAATCTTACCATCAGTGCAGCATGCGCAAGCGGTTCTCATTCTTTAGGGCTGGCTTATATGATGATTAAAAATGGTTTCCAGGATATGATTATCTGCGGCGGAGCTCAGGAAACCAACAAATATTCCATGGCGAGCTTTGACGGATTGGGAGTGTTCTCAGCCAGAGAAGATGAGCCTGCAAAAGCATCCAGACCTTTCGATGCAGAAAGAGACGGATTGATTCCAAGCGGCGGAGCTGCCAGTCTGATTGTTGAAAGCTTGGAATCTGCCCAAAGAAGAGGCGCTCCGATTATTGCAGAGATTATCGGGTATGGTTTTTCTTCCAACGGAGGTCATATTTCAACTCCTAATGTAGACGGACCGGCTTTGGCAATGGACAGAGCCTTAAAACAGTCAGGATTAAAAGCTTCAGACATCGATTATATCAATGCTCACGCAACTTCTACTCCAATTGGTGATGCCAACGAAGCGAAAGCCATCTATGAGATTTTCGGCAGTGAAGTTCCGGTAAGTTCTACCAAATCCATGACCGGACACGAGTGCTGGATGGCAGGTGCAAGTGAAGTGATCTACTCCATTCTGATGATGCAGAACGATTTTGTTGCTCCCAATATCAATCTGGAAAACCCTGATAATGAAGCACAAAAGATAAATTTAGTTGCAAAAACAAAAAATCAAAAAATTGATGTATTTTTGTCGAATTCTTTTGGGTTTGGGGGAACCAATTCTGCACTAATAGTTAAAAAATTTGATTAAAAACATGGAAAGGGAAAAAATTGTTGCTATTGTTAATGATTTTCTGGTAAACGAATTCGAGGTAGACGGAGACGAAATCAGTAACGATGCCAACCTTAAAAATACACTGGGCTTAGACAGCTTAGATTATATCGACATGGTAGTCGTGATCGAATCCAATTTTGGCGTGAAATTAGGAGAAGCAGATTTCAAAAAAATGGTGACATTTGATGATTTCTATACAACGATTGAACATAAGATTGCTGAAAAAAACGCGTAGTTATTGAGTCAATCTTTATTCTATAAAATGTACCAATGTAATGATCATAACAGCATCCCGGTGATGTGTAAGGCGATTGTTACATTGGTATACTGTTATATTGATAAATTGTATTTATGAACAAGTGGAAAGGTAAATCTAAAGGGACAGTACTCGGATACAGAATATTTGTCTGGTGTATTAGAAATATCGGGATCAGAAGTTCATACGGGGTGCTGTATTTTGTAGCCGCTTATTATTCATTATTTCAGAAAAAGAGCAATCAGTATATCCGCTATTATTTTCAGAAAAGACTGAACTACGGATACTGGAAGTCCAAGATCTCTGTCTTTAAAAGCTATTTTACCTTCGGAAAAGTTCTGATTGATAAAACTGCGATTTCTGCCGGACTCAGAGAAAAATATACCTATGAATTTGATGGTATTGAAAACCTCAGAAATCTTTTAGCTGCTAAAAAAGGAGGTGTACTCATCAGTGCCCATATTGGTAATTTTGAAAGTGCGGAACACTTTTTTGCAGATATCGACTTCGACTGCCAGATCAATCTGGTTACAACAGATCAGGAAGTGACCGTGATCAAGGAATATCTGGAAAGTGTTGCGGTAAAAAAGAGTAATATCAAGTTTATTTACGTGAAGGAGGACATGTCTCATATCTTTGAGATCAATCAGGCTTTGTCTAATAATGAACTCATCTGCTTTACCGGAGACCGTTATTTTGAAGGTTCCAAATATCTGGAAACAGAACTGCTGGGTAAAAGTGCAAAATTTCCGGCCGGCCCGTTTTTGATCGCCTCAAGGTTAGGCGTTCCCGTAGTATATGTCTATGTGATGAAGGAGAATAATCTTCATTACCATCTGTACGCAAGAGTGGCACAGAATATCAAAAACCGTGATTCACAGGGACTTTTACAGTCTTATGTTCAGAATCTTGAAACCATGGTGAAAAAATACCCGCTTCAATGGTTTAATTATTTTGATTTTTGGGATGATGTTGATTAATTTTTCTATTTTTATCCCGAAAAACGAATAAAAACTAAAAAACCATTAAGATTTACCGAGATTTAAGAGAACCCATAAAATTTCTATGCTTACTTTACCAAAGTAAACTTTAAATATCTTAAATTCCCTGTTTCTTAATTATTAAAAGCACATTCTCTTTTGAAGAAAGCATACGACATACTTGTAATCGGCAGTGGATTGGGAGGTCTTGTTTCGGCTCTTATTTTGGCGAAAGAAGGTCTGAAAGTATGTGTTCTCGAGAAAAATAACCAATATGGCGGAAATCTTCAGACTTTTTCAAGGAATAAGCTTATTTTCGATACAGGAGTCCACTATCTGGGAGGTTTATCCAAAGGGCAAAACCTGAATCAGTTTTTTTCCTATCTGGAAATCATGGATGACCTTGAACTTCAGCTGATGGATGAAGATGGCTATGACAGAATCAGTTTCGGTGATGATGAAATAGAGTATCCTCATGCACAGGGCTACCAGAATTTTGTTGAACAGCTTTCAAAATATTTCCCCGAAGAAAAAGAAAACCTTGAAAACTACTGTGAAGAAATTCAATATGTATGCAGCCAGTTTCCAAGATATCATGTAGTAGGAAAGGACAGTTACAACGAAGAAATCCTGCACCTCAATACTAAAAGATTCATTGAGTCTGTTACCCAGAATAAAAAATTGCAGTCAGTTTTACTGGGTTCCAACTTTTTATATGCCGGAGACTCGGAGAATGTTCCCTTTTATGTACATGCTCTGACGGTAAATTCTTACATTCAAAGTGCTTACAAATGTGTGAAAGGAGGAAGTCAGATTTCTAAACTTTTAATCAGAAAACTCCGGGAATATGGAGCCGAAGTACACAAGCACTCGGAAGTTTCAGAATTTGTTTTTAATGAAAATAATACACTGACCTCTGTAAAGACGAAAGCAGGAAAAGAATACGAGGCAAAACAATTTATATCAAATATAGAAATACGCTCCACCATCAAACTGATAGGCGAGGAAAGACTGAAAAAATCCTTTCTGAACAGGGTTTTAAGCTGGAAGCCTGTTTCTTCGTGTTTCAGTATTTATCTGGTTTTAAAACCTCACAGTCTTCCGAATTTCAATTACAACAGATACCACTATTCATCGGAAGATCAGGTCTGGAATGCATCCCAATACCAAAAAGAATCGTGGCCGGAAACCTATATGCTTTCATCTACGCCTTCAAAACATCACCCTGAGTTTGCAGAAAGCCTCACCGCGATTTCTTATATGGATTTTGATGAGGTTAAAGAATGGGAAAATACATTCAATACAGTTGCGGATGAGCATGAAAGAGGAGAAGCTTATGAAAGGTTTAAGCTTGAAAAGACTGAAAAAATGCTTGATGCCCTGGAAAAGAAAATTCCCAATATAAGACATGCTGTTAAAACACTCTATACTTCTTCTCCCTTGTCTTACAGGGACTATATTGGTAATTTTGAAGGAAATATGTACGGATATATGAAAAGTTCAGAGAACCCTCTTAAAACAATGGTTTCCCCACGTACGAAAATTGACAATCTTTTTCTGACGGGACAATCCGTGAATATGCATGGCATCTTAGGTGTTACGATCGGAGCCTTTAATACCTGTGCCGAGATTATTGGAAAAGAAACGATAGACATGCGGTTGACACAAATGATTAATAAAAACTAAAGTGAAAAAAACTAAAACCATTTATACTTCCGTTCAAAGAACCTTTCTTTATCTCACTCTTTGTTTTTTCCTCATATCCTGCGGAATATCAAAATCTATCCGGCATATTCCCGAGGTAAAACAATATGCTCTGGAAGTTCCCCAAATTACCAGAATCAACGACAGCACTTTCAGCTATAATCAGAATTATCTTACCAAAAATAAACAGCAGCTCTGGGAACTTTATATCAAGGGAAATCCTTTACAATTAGGATATAATAATGGAGCATTGACACAAAGCTTAATGCAGAAGCAGGAAAGCATTTTCTTTTCAAAAGTGGAAAGTTTTGTCCCTTCAAAATTCAGACAAAGGATATTAAGAGGCTTTTTAAAATGGTATAACAGAAAAATGTACCTCAATGTAAGAGAAGATTATCAGGCAGAATTATATGGTTTGTCACAATATTCCTCGGATCAGTATGATTTTATTGCTCCCAAATATTTAAGAAGCCTTTATCTGCATGGAGCTCATGATATAGGACATGCGATGCAGGATCTGGCCATGGTGGGCTGTACTTCTCTTGCTGTATGGAACGAAAACACCGAAGATGGGGATTTGCTGATCGGAAGAAATTTTGATTTTTATGTAGGCGATGATTTTTCAAAAAACAAGCTGGTAGAATTTGTGCAACCCGATGAAGGAATTCCTTACATGTCGGTAAGCTGGCCGGGAATGATTGGTGTGGTTTCAGGAATGAATAAGGAAGGAATTACAGTAACCATTAATGCTGGGAAATCAAAAATTCCTTTAACAGCCAAAACCCCGATTTCCCTTGTAACAAGAGAAATTCTGCAGTATGCTAAAAATATAGAAGAAGCCATTGCGATTGCTAAAAAAAGAAAAGTATTTGTTTCTGAATCTATTCTGGTGGGAAGCGCTGCAGACAAAAATGCGGTAATCATTGAAGTTTCGCCTAAGAATTTCGGTGTATACAGCGTGCAGAATACCAGCAGAGTTCTTTGTACCAATCATTTTCAGTCGGAAGCTTATAAAGATGACAAAAGAAATCAGAAACATATTGAGGAAAGCCATTCTGAATACCGTTATGAAAGGCTTCAGGAGCTTTTGCAGGAAGAAAAGAAAATAACACCGGAAAAGATGGCTTCCATTTTAAGGAACAGATCCGGTTTAAAAGATGAAAGCATCGGTTACGGTAATGAAAAAGCACTCAATCAGCTACTGGCACACCATGCTGTTATATTTTCGCCACAGAAAAAACTGGTCTGGGTTTCTTCCAATCCTTATCAGCTGGGAGAATTTGTTTGCTATGATCTGAACAAAATCTTTTCAGACAAAGGATTGCAGCCTGATGACCTTTCAAAATCAGGTTTAAATATTCCACGAGATCCATTTGCAGATTCTGAAGCATTTCAAAACTATGAACTGTCTAAAATATACGGGAAAGAAATCAGTGAGGCTGCAGACGATAAAAATACACTGCTGACAGATGATATTATTCATTCCTGCCAGGCTATGAATCCGGATTTCTGGCTGATCTATTATCAATCCGGAAAATACTATTTTAGCAAAAAAGAATATTCAAAGGCAAAAATGGAGTTTGAAAAAGCGTTGACTAAAGAAATTACGACGGTTCCGGATAGAAAGAATGTAGAAAAATACCTGAAGAAAACTTTAAAGAAACTGAAATGATCCCCAAATATATAAGACTGCTGTTCTGTATTCCTTTTGTTATTATTATCTGTTATTCTGTGTATTTGTGCAGTGTGTACAGCTCAATACCTGAAACCATCATTATTCACGGTTACGGAAGTATGAAAGACAGCTATGGGAGTAAACTATTTCTTGTGTTTCCCGTATTGATGAATCTGGCTGTTCTTGTGTTTATCTGGTTGATTATCAGAAGACCTGATAGAATAAAATTTACCTTTGAAATGAAGGAAGAGGAAAAAGAAAAAACGTATCGTATCACACAACTGGCTTTGGTAATAATTGCGATATTTGTTACCATCATGATGACGCCACTTTCATTTTCAGATGTGGTTTTTAAATAATTAATTATGAAAAAACTTTTAACCTTATTCTTTATCGTGTATTTTCTGCCAGCTTTTTCTCAGGATAGAAAAGAGATCGGAAATATTTTCATTAAAGCTCTGCTGGTTGATAAAAATATAGAAAAAGCACATTCTTATTTTGATCCTTCCGTAGCAGGACAAATTCCGGTGGATCAGCTTAAAGCTATCCCGGACCAGCTTCAGAGCCAGGTTGGAGGATTGAAAAATATCCTTGAAGTAAATAACGAAGGAAACACCTATTATTACTATTCTGAATTTGAAAAGGAAAAACTGGATATTCAGCTTACTTTCAGTGAGAATAATAAATTGCTGGGTTTCTTCCTGGTTCCTCACAAAACATTTGAAAAAAGAGATGAGAAAACCACACTGAAAATAAAAAGTGATGCTATTGAGCTGAACGGAACATTATTAATTCCGCCTTCCAACAATAAAAAGAGATTGGTTATTTTCGTTCACGGCTCCGGACCTCATGACAGAGATGAAACCATTGGAGAAAACAAGCCGTTTAAAGACATTGCAGAATATCTTTTAAACAACGGAATTGCTTCCTATCGATATGATAAAAGAACCTATTCCCACCCTGAAGCATTCACGGAAAAGTCTACTGTAGAAGAAGAGACCATCAATGATGCTGTAAACGCAGCTCTTTATTTTAAAAATAATGCTGATTACAAAGGATACCAGATTATCATTCTTGGGCATAGCCAGGGAGCGTATATGACACCAAAAATTGCAAAAAAGGCACAGGTTTCAAAATATATTTTTATGGCCGGGAATGCAAGACCGCTGCAAGACCTTCTTGTTGAGCAATATGAATATCTTCATACGATGGATCCGGCTAAAGTTCCAGCCGAAGCTGTTCAGGAAATTAAAAAGCAGGTTACTTTTTTATACTCATCCAAATTTAACTTACATTCTCCTTCATCAGAGCTTCCTTTGGGCCAGTCTGCCGCATATTGGAAGTATTTGAAGGATTACAATCAGCTTAACGAAGTTAAAAAAATCAAAGCTCCGATGTTTTTCGCACAGGGAGGAAGAGATTATCAGGTGACTGAAAAAGATTTTAATCTTTGGAAAGCAACATTGAAAAATGATACAACGGCTGTTTTTAAATTTTATCCGGCATTAAGCCACTTATTCATTACAGGCTCCGGCAAGCCATCTCCAAAAGATTATGAAACTAAAGGAAAAGTGGATGAACAGTTTTTAAAAGATTTGGTTCAGTTTATTCTGTAATAATGTATTCCGTGTAAAATAGAAAATAATAATTCATTGTGATAGGCCTGGAACTTTGTTCCGGGCTTTTTTAACTGTTTTCCGGGCTTACCTTATTCAGAAACAGAAAAGAGGTCACTCCTGCAATGGCCGAAAGTGTTATGCTTAAGATGAAGCTGCCAATCACATATTGCAGAAGATTGTTCTTGATCAGTTCGAAGTTTAAATCCTGACTTAGAATATCGCTGTTTCCACTTACAAAGGGAGCTCCCAGAAACAGAGAAGCTGCAATAATAAAAGGAATAAAAGGAGGAAGACTCACATTGGAAGCTACAAATGCAAGGACTTTATTAAGTTTAAAAAGTACAGATAAACTGATCACCAGAAGTGTCTGAAATCCCCAGAAAGGAGAAAGTCCTATAAAAACGCCCAGTGCTATGGAAAATGCTTTTGTTCGGTTACTTCCGTCACTTTCTAAGACATCTTCCTGGATGAATCTTTTAAAGCTTTTTTTTTTGAAATTATTCACGAAATTTCTCGGAATAATATAAAGTAGAGTAATCGTTACCAGAATTGTATTCAGAATACTGATTCTTGTAAAATCTTTGAAAGGTCTGAAATGGGAAACCCGCTCTGCCAGATCATACAAAACTTTGATCGGAACATTTTTTACCGGAACATGTCGCCAGGCGGTTCTTACAATGATTTCAATTTCAAATTCAAACTTAGGGGTAAAATATTTCTTTGGAATTTTATGCAAAGGATAAAGTCTGTAGCCGGACTGTGTATCTTCCAGCTTAATACCGGTTTCAAACCAAAACCAGAAATTGGAAAAGCGGTTTCCGAAACTGCTTTTCTTAGGAATGCCATCCTGAGACATATTTCTGTTTCCGATCAGAAGGACATCTTCTTTTTCCTGAAGAAGAGCTTCTACAAATACCGGAATATCATCCGGATAATGCTGCCCATCCGAATCAATGGTGATGGCGTAATCATATCCTGATTTCTTTGCTGCTCTGAAACCTGTTTTTAGGCCGTTTCCTTTCCCTTTATTCTCCGGTAAGGAAATTACAGTGATCTGAGGATATTGAGCAAGAATCTGAGGCGTGGAATCTGTAGAACCATCATCAACCACAATAATACTTCCGGTGTAGTTGAGAACACCGTCAATAACCCTTTTCAGAGTTTTTTCATTATTGTAGGTAGGGATTAAAATGCATATCTTCTTTTCAGAAATAGCATTTTGTACTTCAGCAAGCAACATTTTTTTATTTTAAAGTGGCTCTTTCCGCCTCTGTCATGGTTTTAGATTGCATTGCAAACCTTTTGATATAGCTCTTCAGAGCTGTATTCTGTTTGCTGTAATTATTCAGCAGGAAAGCTTTATCATCCTTCAGGCTCCCGCGGTATCCTACGATCTTCGGAATATTTTCCTGAACACTCATTCTGATCAGACGAAGTTCTGCATTGTTAGGATTACTTTTAATAATGCCTTCAAGACTTGTAGCGCCTGTCTTTACCAGAGCTTTTCTGTTGCTTTTGGCAATTTTTGCCTCCATAATCTTTGCTGCCGCTTTATATCCGACAGTTACAGCGTCAGAACCGGATTGTTTTTCAGCGGTTTCAATAAAGCTCGCAGTATTGGTAGTGGATTCGTTCGCCTTAGCATAGCTGTTTCTCAGCGTTTCAAGGTCAGATTGAAAGAAAAAAACAAATGCTGTTATGAATGATAAGATTAGTTTCATGATGATATTTTTTTATAGCTTACAGACAATTTCAATGCAATAGTCTCGCCAAAAGAAGTTGTGTTTTTTACTTTAACATCTTCTTCATTTTCAGCAATATCCAGCTGAAGTACCAGATCAGGGGTTTCAAAAGGATTGATAATTGCCATGAACTTTACATTGGAAGCTGTTTTCAGAAATAACTTTGAACCTGTAAATTCCTCAGTCAGTTCCTTAATAATTTGCATCATACAAACACCGGGAGTTACCGGATTTCCAGGGAAATGACCTTTAAAAATATCGTGGTCTTTATTCAGGTGAATATGAGCAGTAAACTTTCCGTCTTCTGCTTTATCGTATGATGTTAAAGTATAAAAGTCTGTAAGAATCGTTTGCATGATCTTATTTTTTTAAGATTAAAGTATAATCAATTTCTTTCCAAAAAATAGATATATCCATAGATTTGAGGGCAGAAATTACTCTGTTTCGGTTATTTGAAATAGTTTTATGTTGATCTTAAAGTCCTTGTGCTGCAGGTTTAAGCTGTCCGCGAAGATAGGTCTTTTTGCATCAAAAGTAAAATCGATTTTCTCCTTGTTGTTTTTCGTATAGATAATCTGCCTCAGCAAATTACTTTCTTTGTTGAAAAACAGATAATAGCTTTTATTTTCGATTTTTGAAAGATAGATTTTAGCATTTTCATTTTCAAAGCTTTCACTGACCGGATATTTTCTTTTCAGAAGCTGTTGAAAGTCGTTTTTCAGGAAATTGATGACTATTTTTTTATCCAGGTCAGGAAGTACATAATTCAGCTTGAAATCATGATCAGAGACTTCAAAATCTATCAGTTTATTCCCGAAATCAGAAGTTAAGGCAACACGATGTGTTGTTTCATTCAGTCTTTTGATGATCAGAATACCGCTTACATGGTTTTTATAAATATCCATCTGGCATTTGTAAACATAATCTTCACCGGAAGAGAAATATAAGTTTTCCACCATCTTTTCAGAAGATGAGGCAGGTTTTGCTTCTGTTAACTTATAGGTTTTACAGGAAACAGCCAGGATCAGAATCAGGCTATAAAGTAAACTCTGACGCAGGAATTGAAGCATTGATCTTGGTATTTTTGAAAACAATATTCGTAGTATCTCCGGAAGCCTCCGTCATATTGACCTGTGAAACTGTCGACTGGTTTTTAGGGAAAAACAGTTCAATCTGTTTAATATATTTCAGCAACTGAGAAGTCTTTGGGACAAACTTCGCCACATTGTAATTTCCG
Source organism: Chryseobacterium sp. 2VB (assembly GCF_005503635.1). Taxonomy (NCBI): domain Bacteria; kingdom Pseudomonadati; phylum Bacteroidota; class Flavobacteriia; order Flavobacteriales; family Weeksellaceae; genus Chryseobacterium; species Chryseobacterium sp. 2VB. The sequence goes on along the minus strand of NZ_SCNC01000006.1, from coordinate 40,482 downwards.
TTCTTAAAATAGGTAACGGTGAACTCAGGATCATTGAACATGGTTCCGTTCGAACTTCCAACAATAAGTTTATTGATTTTTTCAAAGGTTTTGCTCTTCGCATCCACAGAAGATTTTTTCCCCTGATCGTTGATGAAGATTTTATTGCTTTTAAAAACAATGCTGTACTGATAAGGTTTTGTATATTTCCAGCTCAGCATATTGGGTGTCTGCAAAGACATTTTCCCATAGGTAACAATGCTTTTATCCAGAAAATCCATTTTTTTGGTCTGGGTAAAATCACTCTGCAACGTTTTAATTCCTTTTGTATCAGAAGAAACTTTCGATACGAATGCTTTGGCTTCAGCTCCGGACATTGCCGTGTTTTGGGCAAAAAAGAATCCTGAAACCAGTAAGAATGCCCCGAAAGCAATATTTTTAATCATTTCTATTTAAATTTATCACTGTATCAACAGTAAAGGTTGAATATTTTTTATCCTTCAAAAATACTAATAAATTGGCCAGCACGCGAAAGGTCTTTTCCGAAGTGTCGTGAAGAAGAATAATACTCCCATTTTTCAGGCCTTTTGTCACTCTGTTGTAGATTTTCTTTTCGTCATCAATGATGGTGTCCAATGACCGGACATTCCAACCGATGCTTACTTTATTCGTTTTTTTAATTGCTTTCGCAATATTGGGATTCGTCACCCCGAACGGTGGTCTATAGAGGCTGGTGCTGATATTTCCTACATTTTTCATGATCTTATCACACTTTTCAATCTCTGTAATCATTTTTGAAGTCGATAAAAACCCTGTGGAATTGGAATGTGATAACGTATGATTTCCTATGGTATGTCCCTCTGCAATGATTCTTTGAAACGTCTCAGGGTATTTTTCAATCTGTTTTCCGATACAGAAGAAAGTTGCTTTTATCTGATGCTCTATAAGCAGGTCTAAAAACTTTGGGGTAAATTCAGTAGGTCCGTCATCAAAAGTAAGAGCTACTTCTTTTATTCTGGTACGTTTATGGGTAATACTGTTCACAAAATATCCCAGCTCAATGTCAAAAGAACCCCAGACAACTACTGCAGAAAAAGCAAAAAAACAAAACAGATACACCCAAAAACTTCCGTGAAATACATAAATAAATACATTACAGAAAAGATAGAACAGGATGAAGGGATAATGTTTCATTGCTGACTGCTTTTTAATTTTGAACTGGTCATTATGAGTTTTATGGGCATAATATTTATTGTATGCCATTGTCACTCCGTAGGAGTCTAGATAAATACAATTAATTTAACTTAATTTGTTTAGATTCCACGCTTCACTGCGTTTCGCTCTGAATGACAAATAGACTGTATAATTTTCAATTTCAACAATTATGCCTTTTCCAATAACACCAGGCTGTGATCATCACCCGCCAGATGGTTGTAAAGAAGTATATTCTTTATACTTTCCTTTTTTTCTGCATTGATCATCATAATTTCCGGGATCTGCTGTTCCTTCAGGATATGACAGGCCATAAAGGTTGAAAAACCACTTGCTGTATTGAATTCTCCACTCAAATGTTTATAATACAGCTGTGCTGAATCCGGAAACAGATTCATTGCTTTTGTATAATACATATCTGATTGTGCATCTCCGCTGAATCCTAAAATAACCGCATCAATATCACTAGTTGAAAGACTGTTTTGAATTAAAAAATTTTGTATAAAGTTCTGTACTTCATTCAATTCAACAGTATTGCTGATATGGATATTCTTAAGCCTGGCATAAGAGTTTTCGGTCTTATCTTTTCCAATCACAAAAAAGCTGGCCCCTTCGCCCCAGATTACGCCAGTAGTAGTGGAATGTAAATAATCTGCAGGAAGATCTGCTTCTTTTTTGATCGTATTATTTAAGCAGTAAAGTTCCATGGTTCTGTCTGTCTGTTCGTCTGTAGAACCTACCAGAACATTTTCTGCTTCTCCGTCATTGATCTGAAGCTGAGCATCCAGTAATGAAAACTCCAGTGAAGAAGAAGTATTTACATACGTGAAGTTGTAAGCATGACACTGTAATCCCAGAGCGATCTGCCCTGCTACTGTGTTGTGGGTAGACTGGATAAAAAACGTAGGCGTAAGAAACTCTTCATGATTATCAATCACGTTTTTCAGGAACTTTTCAGAATCCTGAGAGCAGCCCATTCCTGTTCCTACGATGATAGCATCCGGTTTTTCAATTCCAGCTTCCTTCAATGCATAATGTGATGCTACAGAACTCATTTTTACGGTTTTAGACATTCTCCTGATCATCGCAGGTGGAATGAACTCTTTGTAATTGGGTTCTATCGCTTTAATGATATTTGAAGAATTTTTAACAGTAAGGTTCTGAAGAATATTGTCGTTTAAAGTGTCCTGAACCGAGATACAGGATGTACTGTTGATGTATACTGCACTCATGATTTTGAGAAAATTAAGGTGGAACAGTTTCCTCCAAATCCAAACGAGTTGGAAAGCACATGATTGATGTTTTTCTCTTTCAATTCGGTAACAGGAGTAAGGTCGAACTCTTCCATTTTTGTTTTAAAATTCAGGTTCGGGAAAATCACACTGTTTTGCATGGCTAGAATTGAAAATACGGCTTCAATTCCTGCTGCTGCTGCCAAAGTATGTCCTGTAAATGCTTTTGTGGAGCTGAATTCAGGGACCCGATTTTCTCCGAAGATTCTGATCATGGCTATTCCCTCAGATAGATCGTTATTGGGAGTCGCCGTTCCGTGAACGTTGATATAATCTATATTTTCTTTTTCCAGTCCGGAGATTTTCAGGGCTTGCTGCATCGCTAAAAATGCACCCTGTCCGTTTTCTGAAGAAGCGGTCTGATGGTGTGCATCATTGGCATTCCCGTATCCGGAAAGATAAGCGAGAACCTTTTTGTTTTCTTTTTTGACCATTTCTTCAGATTCAAGGACTAAGAAAGCGGCAGCTTCCCCAAGGTTCAGGCCTTTTCTGTTGTTGTCAAAAGGAGTGTTGTAGGAATCCGTAAGAATCATCAGGGTATTGAATCCGTTCAAAGTAAATTTTGACAGAGAATCTGTTCCTCCTACAATAACACGGTCTAAAACTCCGTTTTTGATTAGCTTTGCGCCCATCATAATAGCATTGGCTGCTGATGAGCAGGCTGTACTAATGGTAGAAACCATCCCTTTTAATCCCAGATAACCGGCAATAGCCAATGAGGAATTTCCGGCATCGTGTGCGTCAATATATTTTTGCTTTTCAGGGAAGTCTTCGTAAGAGTAGAAGTATTTTTCAGTGATATCCATTCCTCCTACACTGGTAGAAGAGATCAGCCCGGTTCTGTAACCATTGATATCTGAAATTCCTGCACTTTCTGCAGCTTCCTTCGCAGCGATCATTCCCAATAGGGAAGTTCTTGTGACATTGTTGTCTTCATCAAGATGAAGTTTCTGTACAAGCTCTTCATTGGATAATTTTATTTCACCCGTTTTAATGGATCCGGCATGACGGGTTTCAAACATTTCGATATCTGAAATTCCATGTTTTCCGGTTTGCAATGAAATAAAATTTTCCTCCACATTGTTTCCGATGGAGGAAATGATACCCATTCCCGTTATGGCAATTTTTTGACTCATGGTATTCAATAATGTAACAATGTATCAATCGGATAATTTACCAATAATTGCTACATTGTTACACTGTTAGATTGTTATATTAATTTATTTTGTTCTGTTGTCCTCGATGAATTTTGCCATCGTATCGATAGATTGGAAAATCTCTTTTCCTTTTTTAGGATCTGCTAATTTTATTCCATAGTCTTTATCAAGAAGAACGATCAGTTCCAAAGCGTCGATAGAATCTAATCCTAATCCACCTCCGAATAGTGGGTCAGTATCTTTGATTTCTTCTACAGATACATCTTCAAGGTTAAGAACTTCGATAATTTTGTGTTTCAATTCTGTTTTTAAGTTTTCCATAAATAGTATTTTAATGTAACAATATATCAATGTACCAGTTGACCAATGGTTGTTATTGCCTTTAGCATTGGTACATTATCAGATTGGTACATTGTTAAATTATAATGTGAGCAAATATACAAAAGCTTTGTAATTTTCCTGATACAATTCCACCCAGCCACATAATACTTTGTCAGCTTTTCCGGATAGAAGAATCTGTTCAGAATAGTCATTCAAAAATTCTTCATCAAAATCATCCAGTACGAAAAAAGCATTTTCTGTCTGCATTTTGTGTTTAATGCTGATTTCACCTACACAAATATTGGGTAAAGTATACACAAAAACGGCAGGACTCGGATAGAAATTATCCTGATTGTTGATGCTTTCCTGATACTTAAAATCTGTATCCAGACTGGAAGATCTGTTGGCAAAAACAATGGCTGTTCTGCTGTGATCATCATCTTTCAAAATGGTTTCGGCGGAAAGAAAGGCTAATTTACTCAGGTTATCCATTTTGTGAAATTTCGGATAGCTGAGGTCTAAATTTTTATAGGCTTCTTTGGCAAACTCCTGAAAGGCTTCGCTTGGGCTTTCAAAAATAAGATTTCCGTCAACGGTTATTTTTGAATGTTCTATGGTACAGGTATTTATTTTCTTCATCACTTTCAGTTTAACATTTTTCCAGTACAACAGCTGCATTACAACCTCCAAAGCCAGAAGCGGTCTTTAGAATATATTTAATATCTGCAGTTTGGTTTTCCTTGATGATATTCAAAGGCTGGGTTACTCCTGTTTCTTCAAAGTTCTTTGATGGAAGCAAAGTGCTGTGAAGAGCACTTTCCATAGAAATAATACTTTCCAAAAGTCCTGACGCTCCCAGGCAGTGCCCGTAATATCCTTTCATACTGTTGAGCGGAATATGTTGGAGATCCATTCTGTTGAAGGCAATAGCCTCCATTTCATCGTTATACAAAGTGGCTGTTCCGTGGGCAGAAATAAAATCGATCTGTTCTGAAGAAACTTTCGCTTCAGTCATGGCATTTTTGATACTGGCATATAAACCGTCACCGGTTCTTGAAGGTCCGGAAATATGATTGGCATCATTGACTGCAGAATCTCCAAGGACTTTAAACCTGAATTTTTCGTTTTGTGAGATTGCTTCGTCACTTTGTTCCTCGCAAAGACCTGAAGTGATATAAACTGCGGCGGCTGCTTCACCAATATTAATTCCGTCTCTGTTTTTATCATAAGGTTGGCAAGGCCCTGATCCTATTGCCTGAAATGAATTGAATCCTGAAATAACAAACTCAGAAAGCTCATCACCTGCAATCACAAAGGCATCTTTATATTTTCCTGCCTGAATCATATTTTTTGCCACTGAAATCGCCATTACTCCTGAAACGCAGGCATTGGAAACGATGATCGGTTTTGTTTTAAATCCAAAAAAATCAGCAATTTTTTCTGCTAATTTTGATAAATGAACGCCTTCCGGTAATTCGGACTGGTTTTTTAACAGACTGATATTTCCTTTTGTTGTTGAAAGGATAAAAGCAGTATCGTCCGATATGTGATGTTTTTCAACAAGAGGCTGTAAGCTTAAAAGAAGCATCTTCTCCAGTCTTGTAAAATTGTGAATGTCATTCTGAGCGGAATCGAAGAATCTGTTGAATTCTTCATTCAGTTTTTCAGAATCAATGATGGAAGCATAAAAAGCATCCTGATTGTCTATAATTTTATGTAAGGCAACTCCTGACTGTCCTTCTAACAGGGCGTCCCAGTTGGAATCAACATTGAAACCCAGAGGAGTTACACAATTGTAGTCTGTGATATAAATTTCCTTCCTCATGATAATCCCATTTTATCTTTCCAGTTTTGAAAAAATTCCGGATTGTACAGACATAAGCTTCCATTGCTATCAAGAAATACCTGAATGGTTTCACCGCTGCATACCAATTGGTCTTCCTGATTGAAAAGCTCATATCTGTAAATAAGTTTGGCAGACACAGAATTAATAAAAGTGGTCACAATTCTGAATGTTTCTCCATACTTTAAAGGAAGAAAATGCTCACAGGTACTTTTTACGATCGGTGTTACAAATCCTGCATTTTGAATATCAAGATAGGTAAGACCATGCAGACGACCGAAAGCTTCTCTTCCGTCTTCAAAATACACGATATAATGCCCATGCCAGACAATGCCCAGCGGATCTGTTTCATTGAAGCGTACTCTTACTTCTTCGGTACAGGTTAACATATTTTCTTTAGACTGCATTTTGTTTTTTTTCGTAAAAAATGGAAATAGCTACGGTGGCAATATAGAATAAGAAAAGGAAAACCAGTTCTTTGGCAATTCCACCAATTCCGCTGTTTCTTAAAATAATATCATAATAAGCATTCAGTCCCCAGTTCATAGGAGAGAATTTGGCTACGGTCTGCATAAATTCCGGCATTAAAAATACAGGAACCCAAATCCCTCCAATAGCAGCTAAAACCACTACAGAGGTTGCTCCAAATGGGGCAGACTGCTCTTGTGTATCGGCTATAGTTCCCAATAAAACTCCGAATCCAATTGCTGCCAATCCTGCAAACAGCGTTACTGTTACAAGCTGGAACATTTTTCCGGATACATCAAAAGCAGGAAGATCCATATAAGGGAAAAGATAAATTCCTACCGCAACCATCAGTAAAAACTGAATCAGACAGATGATAAGATACGTAAATGTTTTTCCTAAAATATGTACAAAATAGGGTGTAGGGCTTATTCTTGCTCTTACACTTGTTCCCTGGCTTTTTTCTTTTACCAGATTGATGGATAAAGGGACAACAATAAAGAAGATCGCAAAAAGTGTCCATGCAGGAACGTTGTGCTGAACAGAGTTCGGCATCACATCCATTTCTCCTTTTTTTGGAGTGATTTCTTTAAAGCTGATCAGGTTTTTATTTTCATCAAGATTTTCTGTTGTTCCCAGTTGATCCTGGAAGGCTTTGTAAATCTTTTTATTTTCAATTTCAAAAACCATTTTGTTGACAGAATTCATCACTGAGTTTTTGAATCCTGCATTGGTAGCAGGGTCAAAGTACAAGTGAATTTCTTTGGTTTTGGGAACTGCTGTTTTTACTTTTGCAGAATCTCCTTCCAGCCCGAATGAACTTACAATGGTCTGAACTTTCGAATCAATATTGGAATTTAAATCTTTCGTTAAATTTTCAGGAATGACTATCGCCATCTGATAATCTCCGGAAAAAACAGCATCCTGAGCAGATTTTTCATTGAAGTTCGTCAGCAGCTGGAATGTTTTGCTGTTTTCAAGCTCTGCTTTAATGTTTTTTGAAACTTCAGATTTGTCCTGATCAATAAAAATAATTGGGATTTTTGAGCCTTCAAGGTTTTTAAAGGTAGAATCCTGAATAAGGGTAATAGTGACAATCAAAAGCAAAGGCATCACAAAGATGATGACAATTCCCCCAATATCTCTTTTCAGCAGAAGAACTTCTTTAATAAAACTTCTCCACAGTTTATACAACAACATCTCTTAATTCTTTTCCGGTTAATGAAATGAAAACATCTTCAAGGTTTTCAGCGCTTGCTACTCTGTTCACGAGTTCTTCAGGGGTTCCTACAGCATGAATTTTTCCATGATCGATGATGGCAATTTTTGTACAGAATTCTTCCGCTTCCGAAAGGTGATGGGAAGTGTAAATAATGCATGTTCCCTGTTTATTTAAATCTAAAAGATAATCAATAATTGCTTTTTTGGACTGAACATCTACTCCTACAGTAGGCTCGTCCAGGAATAAAACTTTAGGATTGTGAAGCGTTCCTGCGATGAGGTTGCAGCGTCGTTTCATCCCTCCTGAAAACTGTCCTACCTGCTTGTTGGCAAATTTTGAAAGTCCCATGATTTCAAGGGATTCATCAATTGCTTTTTTAAGCTGATTGTGCTTTAAACCATACAGGCTTCCGAAAAACATAAGGTTTTCTTTGGCTGTAAGTGTAGGATATAAAGCATATTCCTGGGGAACAATTCCAATAATCTGTCTTATTTTGAACCCATCCTTCTGGGGAGATAAACCGTTAATGGTGAAATGTCCTGAAGTAGGTTTGATTAATCCTGAAAGCATGGAAATCAGCGTTGTTTTCCCGGCTCCGTTGGGCCCGAGAATTCCATAAATTTCATTTTTACTGATACTCAAAGAAATTTCATTTACAGAAAACTCATCAGAATTTTTGTATTTTTTGTATAAGTTTTTAATCTCAATCATATTTTCTGCCATATCAGATCGCTTTTCTCAGTTTTTTATAGAAAGCTTCTTCCAGGTCTGCAATATGCAGCATTGTTTTTGAAAGTTCATTGTAAATATTGCTTTTCGAGTTTCTGTTTTTATACACTCTGGCAATATCAACGGCAAAATCTCTCCAAAGGTCACCAATAGAGGTTATTTCTTTCGATAATTCCTTTAGCTCATCATTTTTTAGAATGGCAGCTGCTTCCTGGAGGAATGCTCCATAGATAAACCTGAATCCTCCGCCTCCGGTTCCGATTTCTTCCTGCATTCTGATCAATTGTCCCAGATAATGGTTGGTAACCTTCGTTCCTTTCTTTTCTGCCCATTTCGGGATGCTTTTCGCTACCCATCTCATGGCTTTTACCCCAATAAGCGGTACGGGTGCCAGCATATTTTTGCAGGTATCTTTGATCCCTTTTTTGATGGCTTCTTCAATATTCACATTTTCCGGAACATAAACAGGGTAGTACATATGTCCTTTGGGAGGAAGTGCTCCTTTGGCATATCTTACTTTTTCCAATTCTGCTTCTGAAAGAGAAGTCGTATAATCCATTACAGGGTCACTGATCAGAAATCTTCCGTCTTCTTTTCCATACACTACAAGATTGTGGGCATTGAAGTGAAATTTGTATTCTTCAGGAAAATAAGTAAGGTTGAAAACGCCCACCTGAAGTCCTGTAGGGATATTTTGTTCCAGATTTCTTTCAAGAGCTTTTTGGGCATCCTGAGGATTTGAGAATTTTTCTCTTTTGATTTTAATTCCTAATCTTTTGGCTGCTTTACTGAAAATAGCACCCGGCATCGGACGATAGCTGAAGCCCGGAGCAAAATTCACCTTCAGAAAAGGGAGATAGACAAAAAACAGTCCTGAGCCGATCCCGAAGATCATAGGTTCACTTAGTTTCAGTCCTTTGTTAAGCAGTAGATTAGAAGCAACACCGTTTTCGCAATGTGCAGTCTGATGGTGTTCAAAGTTTAATTTCATTTGCTGATTGTATCTTTTCATTGGTCAAATGGAACGGGCATTATTTCTGGCCCCGTTTCATTTATTTCCCGTCGAAGTTTTTTAATTCATCCACTGAAATTCCGAATGCATCGGCATATTTTTTCAGTGCATTTTCGCTTAGTGTTTTGAATATTTTGGGTTTAAAATGTCTTTTTACCCTCCATTGCCACATTCCTACATATGAAGCAAGAACGCCAATATCCATTTTGTTCAGTTCCATAAAATAAACAATGGGACTTGCTGTATTATTGGCCACATTTTGTTTTGCTTCCTCAATTCTTTCATAAATAAGTTCCATCGATTCATCCAGAGCCGCTTTTTTGGCATCCCAGCCTGTGCTGTTTGCTGTCGTGTAGTTGTCGTTCTCATCCGTCACATACAAAACTTCAGTCATGTTGGCGGATTTCAGGTTACTTTCGTCTTGAGGCAGGTCTTGTTTTTTCATCTAAATAATGTTTATATTTTTAGATTCCAGATGATATAAGGCTCACCTGTTTTTGATTCTTTTAATCAGGTGGCTAAAATAGTGAAAATACATTATATGTAAATCATATTAAATCTGAAGGGTTATTACCTCTGATCAGAGTATGTATTAGAAATCTTTAGCAATAAGTGTTCCATGGGATTATAAAATGTTTCACGTGAAATAATTCATTTTTCATTGATATTTAAGGTGTTTTATCTTTTTGATTTTCAGTGTTTTTTTGGTGGATTTTGTTGAGGTTGAAATAAACAACAATGAATGTTTTATTGTAAGGTTTTATAATTATTTCAATGAAAATTATTGATTTTTAAACACTGATATCACAAATGAATTACACAAATTTTCACAAATCTATTATAGAATATGAAATGAATAACAGGAAAAAGCTGTACAGAAACGTACAGCTTTTCTATGTCTATGTTAAATTGACCTTTACGACTTTACTTCCTGAATAAACAGGTTGATTTCCGCTCTGATTAACAATTCATCATTAGTAAATGTTTCACAGAAGATATGGCAGATATTCTCAAATTGTGAGATAAGCGAAGCTTTGGAAATAATTTGGTCACCCACTTTTGGAAGAGCAAAAATTTCGATCTTCTTGATATTGGTAATGAATCCAATCACTTTAGTATCAGCTTCGGGATTTTCAAAGAAGCTTTGCCCAAGGATAGATGAACAGGTCTGAGCAAGATTTTCGATTAAGCCGGCTTCCGCAAACTCATTGTTGTGAACAAATATATTATCTTCTTTGATTTCAAAGGAAGTCACTACTTTTTCTTTGGTCAGTTCCAGGATATAGTCTGCCATGAGCATCGGTTCACGATGCGGTAAAAAGTTGTGTATATTGATGATATTTTCTTCCTTTATTTCCATTTCCAGTTTATTTTACAGCGGTTTTCATTTGAGATTTTGCAATCACTTCACCGTTCAGTTTCGTAATGACATCTACCAGGGTTACTCCCATTACTTCATTAAGGATGGTTACTTCAGATTTCAGCTGATCTCCCACTTTAGGCAGTATTTCAGCTTCAAAAGATTTGATGGCTCCGATATATCCGGTTGGAGCATCTTTTCCCAGCAGATAATATTTATATCCGGTATGAAGGGCAACGCTCTGCGCCTGATGCTCAATCAGTCCTGAAGCCTGGAATAATCCGTCCTGGATAAAAAGGTTGTCTTCCTTTATCTCAAAACCGGATAAGAGATGGTTTTCAGAGTATTCTGACAATTCATGCACCATTACAAAAGGAAACCTTTGGGGAATAAGACTTTCTACAAAATCTTTATCGGATGTGGGCAGTTTGTTTTCCATTAGCAAACGGTTAATAAAGCACAAGAATAAGCAAATCTTCCACTTTCGGGAACACAAAGAAGTACTTTTTCTCCTTTTTTCAATGTTCCGGAATTCATCAGTTCTTCAAGGGCGATAAATATAGATCCTGCTCCGATGTTTCCAACTTCAGAAAGATTATAGAACCATTTTTCTGCCGGGAAATCCATTCCTTTTTTGGCAAATTCTTCTTTCAGTCCGTCTTTAAAGTATCCGGAAGAAATATGAGCCAGTACGTGGTCAATTTTTTCCGGATCCAGATTATGTTTGTCAAAAGATGATCTTAAACTTTCTGCTCCTTTTACTAGGATGTATTTATCAAGGATTTTAGTATCCTGTTTAATTGCAAAAATAGATTGTTTCAACCATTCATCAGAAGGGTAGTCTGCCCATGATTTCAGGCTTCCGTCTTCCAGCTTATCACATCCTGCATACATACAAGCTTCAATTTCGTGGGCATAAGAATAGAAATCAATGAATTCTATTTTTAGGGAAGTACTGTTTTCTCTCGGTTTATTTTCTAAAAGGAAAGCGCCTGCTCCATCAGAAAGCATCCATCTCAGGAATTCTCTTTTGAAAGCAATGATAGGTCTTTCCTCCAGTAATTTTAAATTTTCTGCTTCATGGTTGAATTTGTCAGCAGTCATCCATGCAGACATTCTTTCAGAACCTGCACATACTGCGTTGTCCTGTACACCGGCTTTTACAGAAAGGAATCCATAGTTGAGCGCATTCATTCCTGAATTACAAAGACCTGTTGAAGTATTAATTTCAATAGATTTTCCGATGTTAAGCTCACCATGCACCATAGAAGCGTGAGAAGGCTGGATCTGATCTGGTGAAGTAGTTCCTACCGATAGTAATTTCATATCTTCCTTTTTGAAATTTTCGTCAAAAAGTCCTTCGATAGCTTTTGCAGTAAGCTGTGCATTAGAGTGGGTAGGGTTTCCTTCTTTATCTAAAGCGTAGTATCTTGTTGTGATCTTATTATTTCTTAGGATAAGTGATTTTGCTTTAGATGGCGCATCATTGATAAGCCCAAGATAAGTCTCCATTTCATCATTCGCTACCGGCTCATTGGGTAAGTATGTTGATGCTTTTGTTATAAATACGTCGTACATTCTATTTTAAATTAATTCCTTGTAAATATCTTTTTTGTTTTTGTCTTTTAAACCAAAATATAGGGGTTGTAAGCAGGTGTAATACCAAAACGACAGGTGAGATAATCCATATCGCTGCCATCAAATATACCTTAAAGAATTTTATCAGCAATGGACGTTTCTCTTTTTTCTTGATAATCAGGTTAGACCATACTGTGAAAATTTTATTTCCAACCTTTTCTACCCGTACTAAAAAAGCACGGATTTCAATCGCTCCGTTTTTCACAAGATCCGGTTGTAAACTATTAAGGTCATTATTATTAAAATGTCTTTCAATAATCTCGCCATACTTTACAGAACCTGCAATTTCTTCATTGGAAACTCCTGCGGCAGGAAGCATTCCTGATTTTTCTTTCTGACCTGTGGTAAGCCATCGGAGAATCGTTAATACGCTGGTGTAATTGTCGTGCCTGTCTACCAAAGCAATATTTCCTACGAGTTTAGCCTGTAAATCCCTTAAGTAAACCTTTAATTTTTCCTGGGAAAGCATCCACATATTTCTGGTTCCTGAGATCGTAACCACAGGAGTATCTTTAAGGATTGGTTTTGCATAATCACTCTTTAAAAAAGAAATAATAGGAATGGATGGTGTGAGATACCATACCTGATACCCGAATAGGATAAGGTCGTATTTTTTGTTCAGAATTTCTTCTGAAGGAGGAAGGATTTCTTTTGGAATCTGTAGATAAGATTCAGGAAAAGTGTTGAAAAAAACATCACTTGGCCAAGGAAACGGGAAGTCTTCTTTCAGTTTAATATTATAATAGGTAACATCATATTTCTCCTTTTGAGCTTCAAAAGGGCTGGCGATGTTTTTCACAATATCTTCGAGTTGCCCGGTTTGTGAATAATATATGACAAGTATATTTTTCTTCATTAGTTTTCTTTAGCGTTTACAAAAGTATGTTTTTCATATTTATTATTTAGTTTTAAATACTTTTAATGATTCAGAACTAAATTTTAGTGCATAATTATCACTTTCAAACGAAGTGTTTTTTGTATTTACAAAAATGATTGTTTCAGGGAGATCCTGAATTTCATTCATGGTAAAGTGTTCATCTGAAATTAAAAGAACATCAATCTTTTTGTTTACTTCAGAAAGGTCTTTAATATACTGTATTTTTCTTCTTTTTACCAGATAGTTATGGGCTGCCACTGCTCTTTTTTCATCATTCTGAATCAGAGAAAAAATTCTTCGGCTGGCCTGATATAGGGTTAATAAGGCATCTTTCTGCCCAAAATCATCAGTAATATGAAGAATGTTGGCATCATGAGGAATATGCTTGTTCAGTTCGAAATATACTGATTTATTGGTATTAAAGTCTTCTTTTACTTCTTTTACCACTTCGCTGTCTTTATACAGGTAGCTCAGGAATAATTTCTTTTTAAAATAATTCTCATCCTCAATCTCCTCGCGCAGTCTGGCAAATTCTTCTCTGAAATGAGCATTGATCTTCTTTGTTCTCTCAGAATAGTTCTGTCCAAAACTCATGTCATCTTTGCTGATTCTGTTGCCTACTTTTACGGTAATACTTCCGTCATAGATAATGAAATCTCCTTTCGGCAGCACTTCGGAATTTCCATGGATATAGAGTGGAAGAATATCCAGCCCGAACTGTTCAGCGAGATAAAAAGCTCCTTTATGGAATCTTTTCACATCATTGGTGTAAGAACGTTCTGCCTCTGGGAACACAACGAGTGAATATCCCTGGTCAACTTTTTCTTTCAGTTTGTCCATTCCGTTCTCGATTCCCTGTGAAACGGGATAAAAGCCCAGTGCTCTTACCAGTTTTCCAAAAACAGGAGACTGATATACCCAGTCATTCACCAGATAAATAATTTTATGGGTAGCCATTGCAATAGCCAGCGTATCGAGGAAAGAAGTATGATTGGCAATGATAACTGCAGGTTTGCTGAAATCTTCAGATGTATTTTTAATGACCTTCTTCTTTACAAAAGGATTAGAATAAAGAACGGAAGTTAAAAATCTGGCTAAAATAAGTTTGATAATATTCAGCGTCTGCCCTTTGGAATTTTTAACAAAAAAACTTCCGAAGGCAGAAAACAGCAATCCACCCAATCCGTAATAAAGGAATGAAAATACAGACCATACAAACAATCTGAATGTGATGGGAGAAAGTCCTTTTTTCGCCCTGTTGGTAATGAATAATCTGAACCAGAAAGGATATAGGGTAGAGGTAATAATAATAACGGAGAACATTCCGATCAGGGCTACTAATGCCAGAGAATGCAATGCCGGATGCCTGGCGAATATCAAAGATCCGATGGAAAGAATTGTCGTGAAAACAGCAAGAATAATAGAAATTCTGTACGTAGGCAATTCATTCTTTCCGGTAGTATGTTCTTTTTGCATGGCTTGCGTCAGGAAGATGCTGAAGTCATCTCCCACTCCAAATACCAACGTACACACTACAGTACTGAAAATATTTAATTCCAATCCCAGAAAATAAAGGATTCCGGCTGTAACAACTCCCGTTAAAACAATCGGGAACATGGTGAGAACCGTTAATTCAAAATTCCTGAAGAAAACGATGATCGTTAAAATAATGGCAAGAAGAGAATAACTGATCAGTGTATTGAAGTCCCTTTTCAGCAAACCAAGGAAATTTTCATTCATCTGCTGGCGGTCGATAGCAATGGCATCATGCTGTTTCTCAATATCTTTGATGAAAGTGTCTCTTTTGTTTTCGTCTACTTTTACCACATTGGAAACGGTGTGGAAACCATTTTCGCTGCTCATGAATTCTGAAATCTGAAGCGCTTTCACTTTTTGATAATCTTTCAGACTCAATGCAGCATAATTTTTATGCAAAACTTCATTAAAACCATCAAAAGCGGAACTGTTGAAGCCGAATTTATTCCCGTTACTGATCAGTTCAGAAATGGTCTGATTCTTCTTCTCGTCATTCCAGAAACGGTTCCATTCGTCAATTTTTTTCTGCTGATCCTTTTCTGAAAGAACAACGCTTCCGATAGAATTATAGCTTAAGATTTTCCCTTCTTTTTTCTCTTTGTCCAGGAAACTGCTCAGTTCGGAATTTCTGGACAGTGCTTCTTCTTCAGAATTTCCATAAGAAATAGTATAAATTGATTTTGACGTAATATCAGAAAGTTTCTGCAGTTTTGCCTCACTGATTTTTAATTCTTTCGGAATATAATTCAGATCCCCGATATCTTCATTGAAACCTACATGTCTGAATCCAAACAGGCAGGCAAGAATAATAATGGAACACCCAATAATCAAAGGCTTATTTTTTTCGTACGGATAAGACCCGATCCTGTCAATAAAGTTGGTGTTGAGATGTTCTCTTTCTTTTGGTTGGTAAAGCTGAGGAACAATAATTAAAGCTGTGATTGAAGAAAGAATCACAGTAATGGCAGCAAAAAGACCTAAGTCCTTCAATGCTTCAGAACGAACAAAAACGAGACACAAAAAGGAAACGGCTGTTGTTGCGCTGCTTAATATAACAGGCTTCGTGATTTCCTTGTAAAGCTCCTCAATATTGTTGTTATGCTTATAATGGGTAAGAATATGCAGGGCATAATCAATCGTAATACCAATAAGAATCGCTCCTACACTGAGTGAAATAGCTGAAACCTTATCTTTAATAAAATAAAGAATTAAGAGAGCGAGCAGTACTGAAAATAGGGTGGGTAGAAATACAATGACGGGAGTGAAAATATTTCTGAAATAATAGATCAGAAGGATTAAAAGAACCGTCATGGAAATGGCCACCGTGTTCTGGATGTCTTTTTTGATCTGCTTTGCGTTGGCTACAGCAATTACCGGAGAACCGAAATAGCTGATCTCTGTTTTTCCTTTGAATTGTTTGTTAATACCATCTTTGATCGTGTTGAGCTGATCCACAAATACCTCATTGGCTTTCGTATCATTGCTTTTGTTTTTAGGATCAATGAAAAGCAAAAGATTTTTTCCGTCTTTGGTAACAATATAGCTGTCTTCGAGTTTGAAGTCTTTGCTGATGTTTAAAGCATTTAATTTTTTGATTCCCAGAAAAGTAAGTCCCAGAGGGTCTTTTTTAATAAATTCTTTGGTCACAAGGCTTGTTGGAGAAACCAGCGAGATGTAATTATTTTCTACCTGTTTTGCAATACTGTCTTTCTGGAGTTTCTGATCAATTTCCTTATAATCATTCTCATTAAGGAACAAAGGGAGATTCTGATGAACGAAATCAAAGGTTTCAGAAATTTCATTATCGTTCACTTTACCCTGAACAGAACCAATATATTTCTGTAAAGGCTCAATTTTTTTCAGGAAAGTATCAGCCGTTTCAGAAAGCTGGAAGCTGTCTTCGCCGGATCTGTTCTCGATAATAATAATAATCTTATCCGAGAAATTAAGCTGTTTGAGAACCTTTGCAG
Organism: Chryseobacterium sp. 2VB; assembly: GCF_005503635.1. Classification (NCBI taxonomy): domain Bacteria; kingdom Pseudomonadati; phylum Bacteroidota; class Flavobacteriia; order Flavobacteriales; family Weeksellaceae; genus Chryseobacterium; species Chryseobacterium sp. 2VB. The sequence continues at coordinate 23,869 of NZ_SCNC01000006.1, read as the reverse complement.
TAAGATCCGACTTTTCATTTTTAGGAATAATCTGATTGATGTCTTCCTCAAAATTGATCTTCGACGCAAAGAAAATGCATAAAGCGGCAATTCCAAGAGCTGTCAGTACAGATAGAATTTTATTTTTGGAAATCAGATAATATAAAAATATAAAAAGGCGATGCATTGCATTTAAATCAAGTCTGCAAATTTAATTTTTTAAGCATTAGTTCAAAATAGTTAGCAATAAGTTTTAACTGAAAATCAATAAAATATTCTAGGAAGAATGAAAAAATATTCTACTTTTGCAAAAGTTCCCTTTTGAAAAAATGTATTTTAAACCACCATTATTATTAAAAAAATAAGAATCTGTTTTAGATATGTTGAAAAGAAATGATGAAAAAATAAACGGATTTCTATTGGTAATAGTTCTTCCGCTTCTGTTGTTTGCCATGTCTTATTATGGATTTGAATCATCCTACACAAGACTGAAAACATCAGAGAGAACCCCTGATTTTTTATTTTCCTCCGTATATGCTTACAGAGTGATTCCCAATTATCTGAGTGTTCAGATGACGGATTTGATGTACAATCTGATCAATGGTCCGCTTTCTTTCTTCAAAGATTTTTTGTCCAAAAACGGAACCCCTTTTTATCATGGGCTTTTCCTTATGAACAGTGTGTTCTTCGTTTTGTGTTCTTTGATTTTGAATGCCGTTTTCCGGATGAAATCTACGGGGCTTCTTTTGAATGTTAATGCCAGAAGGATTATTCATCTCTTATCTGTATTTTTCATTGTGATCACACAGTACGCGCCGACAAATTGTGATACCATCGCACTCTTTTGTTATCTGTCAGGTGTATTTCTGACTCTTAAATATCTGGAAGCCAGAAAAAATACTTTCTTCTTTACCCTTATTGGACTTATCGGGATCTCTACTTTAGTAAGAGAAACAGCCTGTCTGAATATAGCCTTTTTTGCAGCCGTATTTTTCAATATTGATGAGCTGAAGAAAGGGAATTATCAGGTAATCTGGAAAATTATACCGCTGGTTGCTGCTTTTCTTATTCCCTATCTGGGATTAAGAGCTGTACTTGTTCGGGATGAAACGACTTTTGTGGAAGGCTTTTATATCAACAGAAACTTTTCCAGCCCTTTTAATCTTGCAGGGTTGGTCTTTGCATTAATTGTGATTTATTTTATATATGGCCTTTGTACAGAGGAAAACAAGAGTGTTTTTGGAAAATATTTTTTCTTTTCCATTCCTTATCTTCTTATGATTACTTTAGTAGGGCTTTTTTGGGAAGTGAGGCTTTTCCTGCCTTTAATTCTGACCGGATTCATCACAGCATATCATCAGTTTAAAAAAACATCAGAGAGTTAGCATGAGTTTACTACATCCATATTATATAATTGCCATAGTCTATATGCTGTTCTTCAGTGTTCAGGAGGTGTATGGAAAGAAGGTTGATAAAAAGTGGTTCTGGTTCCTTGCTGTTTATTTTATTATTATTGTTGGTTTCAGAGATAGTGTAGGACCGGATTACGGAAGTTATAAAGGAATTTATATTTACTCCGATACTAAAAGCTACTACAGTATCTTTATGAAGATGCTCCATATGGAAGGACCGGAAACGTTGGATGTGGAATGGCTGTATACTTTGATTAATAAGATCCTTCTCAATTTTTTTGATGCACCTTTTTATATGGTAACATTGGTCATTGCTATTTTTGCGATGATCTTTAAAGTAGAATATACTGAGGATAATACTTTTTATCCCTTTACTTTTACCCTTTTCATGTTTATTCCCAATTTCTTTATCGGGGAAAGTGGGCAGATCAGACAAAACCTCGGGACTTTTATCGTATATTTTGCAATACGGTATATTAAAGAGCGGAAACTCTGGCATTACCTGTTTTTTATATTCATAGGGTCGGGTATACACAGTGTTTGTTACTTATTCCTGCCGATGTATTGGCTGGCCCGCGTTCCGTTAAACAAAACGGTAATGCTGATTATGATTATCGGTTCTGTTTTTCTGTCCCCATTTGAAATATATAGAAGTTTCGGTGGTTTCTTAGATGGGATGGCCTCTAATAGTACACTTGTAGAAGGGTTTAATGGATATATGGATGAAACGGTACAACGACTTAATGGTGGTATCGGAATTCCTGAGGTGATGATGGCAATCCTTACTTTCTTCCTTTTTGTTTTTGATAATAAAATGAAAGAACTTTATCCTTATTATGAGTACCATAGAAACTATGCTGTAATCGGGATATGTCTTTATTTTATTTTCAGAAACAATCCTATCTTCTCTTCCAGGCTGGCAGGAGCGTTTATCGGATTCTCATATATTATTATTCCAAATGCCATGTATGTGGTTTCAGGAAGAGTTAAGAATATGATTTATGCATTTATAATCGCACTGGTCGTCTTCAATTTTGTTGTCTTTTCTATATTTAATAATATCACGGCCGGGCGATTTTCGATTGACCGGTATCAAAACCATATTCTTCCTTAGAATTTTGAATCTTAAAATATAAAGACAGCTTAGGGCTGTCTTTTTTTATGTAAATACCTTGTTGATTTTTATACTGTTTATTGTGTTTTATTTTACATTATTAATAACATAATTCAAATATGTGTGTTTTTATTTGTATAATAAATCACTTTTAATAGAAATGGGCTTAATAATTGTATTCTGCTAAAGACACTAAAACCTAAGGTATGAAAATATTAGCTGGAAAATTAGCGGCAGTCATATGCCTGATATTATTTGGAATCACTTCCAAAGGTAATATCGGAGGGAATCTTCCCTTGATTGGACATGTAAAAGCAATATGGCTTAGTGAGAATACAGACTCATTGAAACCTGTTCATGAACCGATGAGATTATTGCTTCCAGACTGGAAAAAAGCACCCAACAGTTACATTTTTGATCCCGCTCAGAATAGCGGAGGATTGCTGGTTCCCGTAAAAAAAGCTTATGCGATGTGGGAGGGTGGCGGATATCTTAACGGGAGTGGTATACCTGCAGGGACGGTAACTGCTGATGTTTTATGGGAAGATGTTCATGGACTTATAAAATCCGGATTGAATTACGCCCTTGAAATAATAGGAACAGGGCAGGATGCTAAGATTAAAGTGCCTGTTAATAAGACAAAAAAAGGAAATGCTGTGGTTGTTTTCAGGGTAGATGGTGAGATTTATTGGAGCTGGCATATCTGGGTAACGGATGATCCCACCAATGGAGTTTCCTATAAAAGTTTCAGCAACATAAAAAGAATGAGATGGGATGGAACAACGGAAATTATTCCGGACTCCGACTGGAAATGGATGGACAGAAATCTGGGAGCAATCACAAATTCTATCACAGCATCAGACTGGAACCGGAGTAACGGACTTCTTTATCAATGGGGACGAAAAGATCCAATTCCACCCCTGGTTACAAGAGGAAATGATTTTTATGAAGCTTCCGGATCAATAGGCAGAGTAAGACATAGAGGAGCCAAAAATATGACCAATGCAGTGAGTATTGATGATCTCAGAAAGTTTGTTCTGCTTTCCGCTGCAGAGGTTACCAATAATATACGGCTTTCTGTAAAAAATCCTATGAGTCTCATCTATGTTAATAAAGATGATAACTCCGGGCAGGCGTATTACAACAATAACGTCAATCTGCCTGTTAATTGGTTTGGAAGAACCGCTGCTTTGCCGGATGACAGACTCTCGGAACTTAACCTTTGGTCTGATAATGCACAGGGTAAAATTGAAACAGTATATAATAGTGACAGCAGTGCAAAACCTTATAGAGATAAATCATCTTATGATCCCTGCCCCAATGGATGGCGTGTTCCTTCAATGCTCGTGGCTAACCTTGCTTCTTCTGCGTATGTGGATGATATCAGAATAGACTTTTCCCCATTTGGATTTAGAACCAATATGCCTAAAAATATCTATGAAGCCAATCAATATTATGTCGTAAAACCTACAGATGCGGGAACTCCTGTATTTATGAAGGGGATAAAGCTCTATCCTAATATTGGATTCGACCTTTCCAGTGTCGGGGGATATAATATGGGGATATTCCCGGGAACAGGACAGCTCATCAGAGGAGCTCATTTAGGTCAGTACAGTGACCAGCATCATACGGCATTATGGACTGCTACGATGACCAGGCATTTTGATGCAACTCCTTCAGTAGGAGTAAGAGCCGTTACCATGATTCCTGATAAAGGGCAGCCCGATATTCCGGATCCTGCTTACCCCGATATTCAGGGTAGATATTATTATATGCCGATGGAAAGAGTATATACCTCAGATGCCAATGGCTGCAGGTGTATTAAAGATCCGCTTTATATCATTAATGATTATAACTTTCCTACGGAATATATGCCGGCCGCCACCACAGAGTATAAAGAAGGAATCAATAATCCCAATACTTACCAGGTTGTTAAAAGTGCAATACCATACAGTATAGAAATTCCGGTGAGTAAAGCATTTTCAGTACAAAGCCAATTATTAAATAATCAGAATATATTAAACCCCACAAGTTTTAATAACCTCAAGGCAAATGTTCTGTGGACCACCAATGTTAACTTGATCAGTAAAATATCTGTTATCAACTCTTCTCCTGCCGCACTGCAGAACCTTAAAGACGCAAGGATATCTGTAGAAATGCAGGCAAACCAAAGTGGAAACGCAGTGATCACATTGCATAATGGCAGTATTGCCAATCCGGTGTACTGGAGCTGGCATATTTGGGTTACCAATACTCCGGTAGCTTCTTATACCTATACTACGGAGCTCCCGGTACAGGAAGCTGTGAATTATGTGAATTATGTTAAAAAGGCAGATATTGTTATGACAACAGAGTTTTTGGACCGTAATATTGGCGCAACAAGCGCTTTCCCCACAGTTGGAAACCCTCTGTCGCCTACCACGTCTGAACTTGCTGAGATCCGAGGCTCCACAGGCCTGCATTACCAATGGGGAAGAAAAGACCCTATTCCAACGTTTCAGTATGCAGACAATAAGGCTTCGTACAATGTGTTTTTAGGAAGTGTGCAGAGTAACGGGACTGTTTCATATACTACACTTACGGCTGCGACTTATAATAACCTGACAAGTGGATATATTGTTAATTACAACACTTATGCAGCAGAGGCCGGGGTACAGGATACGGATAAACCTGGTGATAAAGTGAATAAAGTATTGTCGTACTCCGTACAAAATCCACTGGTTTTTATGATTCCAAGTACTTTTGCTCCTTTTAACAGTGCTGTACCTGGTTATACAAACGGAACGGACTGGATCGCAAATGAACCTAACTTGGCTCTTGACAGATGGGGAAGAGGAGGAGTGAAATCTCCTTTTGACCCTTGTCCCGATGGCTGGAGAATTCCAGACCTTTTAAGTGTGGCATTGGTTTCAGGACAGGATTTCGGACAGACGCCATGGTATAAAAAAGATAAGAATATTGCAACTTCCTATAACCTGATTACCGACTATCAGGGAATCAGGGTGAGAAATCCGTCTACTACTTCCACAATTGGATACCAGTTTTTGGATCCATCCTATAAAATCGGAAACTATCCCGATTCCGGCTCACGTGCATTCAGAAGCGTGGTGGCAAATCAGTCCCCGAAGGGAACTTTTAATGTTGTCAATTTTCAATATCCGGGAACCTGGACGGATGCGCTGGCTGCCAACTACCTGGGTAGACCTGTCAATATACTATTTGATGCAGCTTCTACAGCCAACCGGCTGATCGTCTTTCATGATAATAACGATCCCTACTTCGGGATGAGTTGCAGGTGTGTGAGAATCAGATATAATGCTTTTGGGAAAGAAGAAGGACCGATTCCAGTTTTTGTTATCAATGCAATGCGAAGTGAGTTAACAGCCCCTTTACAATTTAGCAGAATACATGCTAAAAAAGAGATAGAGACCAATCCTGTTGTGCTTTTTCCTGATCCTGTTAAGGATATTCTTTATATTAAAGTGCAGGAAAACAAAGAGTATCATTTTCAAATTTTTAATGCCCTTGGACAATTTGTAAAATCAGGGCAGTTTGTCAATAATCAGACAGATCTTTCATCTTTAAACGCAGGAGTGTATTTAATAAGAATAAATAACTCAGAAGCAATTGTGAAAATTATAAAACAATGAATCTTACAAATAAAGTATGAAAAGCAGAATAAGACATCTTGTTCTGCTTTTTTTTTAAACCAGCATATTTCTTACATCTATTATGGATGATGAAAAATTCTATATCAATAAATGCTGATTATTGTATAACAGTCTAAAACCTATACTACAAAGGATTTGTTTATCAAAAAAATGAGTATTGAAAGAGAGTGTAAAGCGCCCTGATTATTAAATTAAACCCTTTTAACAAAAAGTATATAATAAAAAAGCTTTACTTTTGCAAAAATTTTTAGTTAGAATGTCGAAAAATTTAGTAATCGTAGAGTCCCCGGCAAAAGCAAAAACTATTCAAAAATATCTAGGAAAGGATTTTGAAGTGAAATCCAGTTTCGGACATATCCGGGATCTTCCTAAAAAAGGAATGGGGATAGACCTTGCCACATTCAGTCCTGATTACGAAGTTTCAGCAGACAAAAAGAAACTGGTAACCGAATTAAAGGCTGCCGTAAAGAAAGCTGATATGGTATGGCTCGCTTCCGATGAGGACCGCGAAGGAGAAGCTATTGCATGGCATCTTGCGGATGAGTTGAAGCTGAAGCCTGAAAACAGAAAAAGAATTGTTTTCCACGAGATTACCAAAAACGCCATTCTAAAAGCAATCAACAACCCAAGAGATATTGATCAGAACTTAGTAAATGCCCAGCAGGCAAGAAGAGTGCTGGACAGAATCGTAGGTTTTGAAATGTCTCCCGTTTTATGGAAAAAAGTAAAACCGGGGCTGTCTGCAGGCAGAGTACAATCTGTAGCAGTAAGGTTAATTGTTGAAAGAGAAAAAGAAATCCGTGAATTTACGCCAAAAGCAAGCTTTAAGCTGGACGGAATCTTTTTAAATAAAACAGAGCAGGAAATTGCTGCTAAGCTTAAAAAAGATTTTGAAAAGGAAGAAGAGGCTGAAAAATTTCTGGAACAGGCTAAAACTACAGAATTTAAAGTTCTCAATGTTGAAACCAGACCAGGTACACGTTCCGCTTCAGCTCCGTTTACAACTTCCACTTTACAGCAGGAAGCTTCGTCAAGACTTGGATATAATGTGACCAATACCATGCGTCTGGCACAGAGATTATACGAAGAAGGGTTTATTACCTATATGAGAACAGACTCTGTAAACCTATCCCAGGAAGCTATTGAAGGAGCTAAGAAACAGATCATCTCAGAATACGGTGCGGAATATTCTTCTCCAAGAAACTATACCACAAAATCAGCTTCTGCACAGGAAGCGCACGAAGCGATCCGACCTACGGATTTTGGAGTGAAAAGTATAGGAGATGCACAGCTGAACAAACTCTATCAATTAATATACAGAAGAACACTTGCTTCTCAGATGGCTAATGCCAAAATTGAAAAGACAGTGATCGAAATAGGAAATACATCATTACCGCATCATTTTGAGGCACAAGGAGAAGTGATCATCTTCGACGGTTTCCTGAAAGCCTACGGAATTGTAAAAACAGAGGACGATGATGATGAAAACAACGATAAGCTGCTGCCAAAAGTAAGCGTGGGAGAAGTTTTGAGCTATAAAACCATTACTGCTACTGAAAAGTTCACAAGACCAAGTGCAAGATATACTGAAGCCGGGTTGGTGAGAAAACTTGAAGAATTAGGGATTGGTAGACCTTCTACTTATGCGCCTACCATTCAGACTATTCAGAACAGAGAGTATGTGGATAAAAGAGAAATCGAACCACACACCCGTGAAGTGATCAAAATGTCTCTGACAAAAGATAAGATCAAAAAAGTAGTTCTTGAGGAGAAGTTTGGCGGTGATAAAAATAAATTCGTTCCTACAGATATAGGTGAAGTTGTTAATGACTTCCTTACAGATAACTTCAGGGAAATCCTTGATTACGGTTTCACGGCAAGAGTTGAAGAAAGCTTTGACGAAATTGCAAGTGGTGATCAGAAGTGGAAGGAAATGATGACCAATTTCTACTCCAAATTCCACCCCAGAATTGAAGATGTAGAAGAAAATGCAGATCGTGCAACAGGAGACAGACTTTTAGGAGTAGATCCTAAGACCGGTAAAAATGTACATGCAAGGATCGGAAGATTCGGAGCGATGATCCAGATTGGAGAAACTGATGATGAAGAGAAGCCAATCTTTGCATCATTAATGTCAGGACAGAATATTGCAACCATTACTTTTGAAGAAGCGCTGGAACTGTTCAAACTGCCGTTTGACTTAAGCGAAGTTGACGGACAGCCGGTTTCTGTAGGAGTGGGAAGATTCGGACCTTATGTGAAATGGGGTGAAACGTATATCAGTATTCCGAAAGGTGAAGATCCGCTTTCTGTAGATCAGAAACGTGCTGAGGAGATTATCAATGAAAAGAAGATTGCTGATGCTCCAATTGCTACGTATAAAGGAGAACCGGTAACCAAAGGATCCGGAAGATTCGGACCATTTATCAAGTACAAAGATATCTTTGTGAATGTTCCTAAAAGATATGATTTCGAAAACCTTTCACAAAGTGATATCAATGAACTGATTGACGCTAAATTGGAGAAAGAGGCCAACCGATATATCCAGCAATGGGAAAAAGAAAAAATCTCCATTGAAAACGGAAGATGGGGACCTTTCATCAAGTTCGGAAAAGCCATGTTCAAAATTCCAAAAAAAGCAGACGATACAAAATATGAAGCTGAGGAACTGAAAGAACTTTCTCTTGATGAGGTTAAAAAGTGGATTACAGATCAGGATCCGAAAGCTTTTGCGGAAAAGAAAAAACCTGCAGCTAAAAAAGCAGCCACAGCTAAGAAGACTCCTGCAACAGTGAAAAAAACTGCAGCTAAGAAACCTGCAGCTAAAAAATAAATAATCCTTAAGGTTACAATACAAGCCGTCAACACCTGTTGACGGCTTTTTTTATGAGCAAAGAGAAACATGTCTTCTCAGTTTCTATGTTTTTTGTATGTTTGTTATATCAAGCAATTAATCAATTATTACATTTTAAATTAAAATATGGATTTCGAAGACTTTATCATTTCACCAAGAAATTTTAAAACAGAGAGCTGGCAGATAGGAAATCGGATTACAAAAGATATCAGAGAAGACAGTATTGTTCTTTTGTTTGTATCAGACTACAGAGGTGCGGGCGGCGATGCGGAAGTGCAGGATTTTACGGCGGTAAGAAAAGAATTTTACAAGCTTTCACAGATGGATTTCGAAATTCCTGTTGTAGACCTTGGTGATCTGGTATCGGGGAAATCTGTTCAGGATACTCACTATATCTTACAGGAAGTCCTGTCGGCATGTCATTATAAAAGAGCTATTCCGATAATTATCGGGGGGTCCAATGACTTTGCTTTCTCATTATTTTCAGCATTGAATTTCCATAAGAAAAGCATCAATTATACCCAGATCAGTAATATTATTTCCCTTCAGCAAGGTGAAACCATCAATGAAAATACTTTTTTGAGCAAAATTTTCGGAGCCAAAAATTTCTCCATTAAAAACTACCATCATCTGGGCTACCAGAAACATTTGAATGAAATGGATTCCGTAAGGCTGATCAAAGAGGTAGAATTTGATATTATCCGGCTGGCTGAAATGATGAATTCTACAGAAAAAACAGAACCGTTCTTCAGAAAAGCAGATCTGGTGACCGTAAACTGTGATGCTATTGAAAGCTTTAGTGAGCCCTTTTCAATGAATCCACAGGTAAATGGTTTGAACAGAAGAGAGATCTGTGCCTATATGAAAGAAATCGGATTGAGTGAAAACCTGAAATCTGTCGGAATTTTTAATTATAATATTTATTCTGAAAACCAGTTGAACCATCAGCTTTTAGCACAGATGCTGTGGTACCTGATCGAAGGAATCAATATCCAGCATTCCCATCCGAAAGAAAGGCATTATGAGCTGTTCTACGTTTTGATAGATGACAGACAATATGCATTCAGGCGTGATACTTTCAGTAATTTGTGGTATTTTGGTGATGATGAAAATATAGAAAACTGCATTCCCTGCTCCAGAAAAGATTTTGATGAAGCTAAAAAGGGCTGGCTGAATGCAAGACTGACGAAAATTTAATGTATGACAAATGTTCCCTCAAGAGTATCCATTATTGTTCCCGTTTATAATGTCGAAAACTATTTGGCAAAATGCCTCGATTCTCTGGTAAAGCAGAGCCTTTCTGATATCGAGATTATTGTAGTAAACGACGGAAGCAAAGATAACTCTGAAAAAATAATTAAAGAATTTGCACAAAGATATCCTGATAAAATAAAAGCCTTTACCAAAGAAAACGGTGGACTGAGTGATGCCCGTAATTTTGGAATCGACAGGGCTGCCGGAGATTATATAGGTTTTGTAGACAGTGATGATTATGTTACTGAAAACATGTTTGAAGAAATGTTTCTTTTAGCGGAAAAGCATCATGCGAAAATGGTCATCTGTAATATTCAGAAAGTGGATGAGAACGGAAAAATTGTACAAAAATTGACACAGCTTCCTGATATGCCGGAGAAAATAGCCCTTGAACATAACTTTTCTGTATTTTCTGATATCAGCTATTTTGCATGCAATAAGCTGTTCAAAAAAGAACTTTTTAATCAGAAAAGATTTAAAAAAGGAGTTCACTTTGAAGATATTCAGCTGATTCCTCAGCTTTTGCTGGAATGTGAAATCATTGCGCAGACTCAGAATTTTCATTATCAGTATCTTGAACGTACTGATTCTATTACAAAAACCCACACAGAAAAAGGACTTGATATGTTAAAGGCTGTTTCTGATGTAGAACAGGTATTCGGTAAATCTTCCTATTCCAATAAAAGCAAAGAATTGAAAAATTTCCAGATTTTTGAGGGAGTTTATTCGTTTTTGGCCTACCTGGCGTATGTGAAAAAAGACGAAATATTTTACAGCATGTCTGATCAGTTAGACCTTTTTATGAAAGAAAGACAAATAAAAATTCAAGATATATTGAAGTATAGTCGTTTTGGTAAGAATTATCTTTTATCTTTGCCTTTGAAGAAAAAGATTTTTTATCTGTTGTTTTTTGGAGGACAAAAAAAATTGATAAGAAAGTTGATTTAGTAAACACAAATGTAAGTACTATTGTTTCGGTCAATAGAAAATGATAATAAAGTTCCTGTTATGATTTTTTATTTTGGAGATACAAGTGCTGAATTAGAAAAGAATGAAAAACTTTGAATTGTTCTTAAGCGGATCGGGGATACCTATTTTCTATGTAAAAATAGGATTAGGCTTCGTATTCTCCTTTTTAATTACATTTTTCTCTATTCCTACCATTGTCAAGATTTCAAGAAGAAAGAATCTGATGGATGAGCCTGGAATAAGAAGCTCGCACCTTAGAGAAATTCCCAATCTTGGTGGAATCGCCATCTTTTATTCAATAGGAATCTGTGCCTCTATTTTTGCCTATGAATTGTTTGATCTCTACAAATTTTTATTTGCTTCATTAATTATCCTGCTCTATGTGGGGGTAATGGACGATATTGTCGTAATGAGAGCCTACAAAAAACTTGTTGCACAGATTGTTGTATCTTCCCTGATTGTTATTGGCTCCGATATCAGAATCAGAAGTTTATTCGGAATCTTAGGCGTATTTGAGCTGGAGTATTTTGTAAGTGTGATATTCAGTATCGTAACATTTATTATTCTGATTAATGCGTTCAATCTGATTGACGGGATCGATGGGCTGGCAGGAGGTTATTCCGTTATCTGTAGTGCTTTATTTGGAATAAGCTATTACCGTCTGGGGGAATATAATTATCCGCTGGTAATACTGTCTGTTGTTATTATTGGAACTGTGCTGGCATTTTTGTATTATAATCTGTCAAACTACCGTACCCGCAAAATATTTATGGGAGATACAGGTTCTATGCTCCTTGGTTTTTTATTGGCTTTTACATCCATCTGTTTTATAGATATTTTTATAGATAAAAAACTGATCGATGTTCCCAGATATCACCTTCAGTCTGCTCCTGTAGTAGCGGTAGCTATTCTGATTCTTCCGATTGTAGATACTCTGAATGTCATTATGATCAGGCTTTACAATAAAAAGTCACCATTTGATGCTGATAAAAACCATATTCATCACAAACTGCTGAAATTGAATCTTACCCATAGGAGATCAACTTTTTATATTATTCTTTACTATCTGATGATTGTTGGAGTGGCTTATTATTTAAGACATATTAATGTCAATCTTTTATTATTGGTGATTGTTTCACTGGGTTTTTTTGGTGCATATTTGCCAGATTTACTATATCGAGTAAGAAATAACAAAAATTAACAATTAAATATTACTTTTGTAAACAATATTATATATATATATGATGAAAAACTTTAAATATTTATTTTTAATATTCCCTCTTTTAGTTACCTCATGTATTACAACAAAGGATGTAAGATACTTACAACCAAGTGAGAGTCTCGTAATTAATGAAGAAGGTCTTGTTCCCTACAATATCCCTGTATACAGGATTACCAAAAATGATATCCTCAATCTTAACATTGTAACAACTCCCAAAGGAGATGCTGCACAGTTTTATTCTTCTTACAATTCCTCAGGAGGGACCGGAACCGGAGCTGTAACAAGTCCGGCCATGTCTGGCGGTGGTTCTGTAGGGGGAGGAGTTGGTACTACTTCCGGGATGAGCAGAGGAGGAAATACGAATTTCTATTTTAACGGACTCAAGGTAGATTCCAATGGTGATATCAATGTTTTTGGAATTGGCTATGTAAAAGCTGAGGGAAGAACATTAGAGGATATCAGAAAAGAAATTCAGGAAAAGGTAAATGAAAATTTCCAGGAAGGTAAATCTGAAGTAAGACTCAATACGGACGGTATCACTTATTATATTCTTGGTGATGTTGAAACTACAGGTCTTTCAGGAGAGAAAGTAGTTCATAAAAATACACTTACCATTACTGAAGCTTTAGCCATTAATGGCGGGCTAAACAGGACGATTGATAAGAAAGAGATCGTTATCCACAGAAAACTTCCGGAAGGAATCAAAATTGCCAAAATAGATCTTACCAGAGAAGATCTTATGAACTCTCCTTTCTATTATGTGCAGAATGGAGATGAAATCTATCTGAGCACAAGAGCAAAAAGCTTGAACGGATTCGGAAAAGATCCTATTCAGACTTTAACAACAGGAGTTTCGGTAATTACTACGGCATTGTCTATTTATTTACTTCTTAAAAATCTTTAGTCATGATTCCAGAAAGAGTAACCGCTGCAGAGAAGAATGATTCTCAGAAAGAAAAGTATGGGTCGTTTGCGTTATTTGATTTAGAACACTTTTTAAGAAGAGTCCTTAAAAACTGGTACTGGTTTGTATTGATGTTTTTTATCGGCTATGCCGTTGCATGGGTATACAGTAAATACTATGCACAAAATATTTATGCATCAGACTTATCGTTAAGTACCTCCAGTAAAGGTTCTGAGTTCTTACCAACACAGTCTAACCAATCCATCAACTTCATCTGGGGTGATACCGGAAATCAGGATGGGCTTTATCTGAAAAAAATGCTTTTATCAAGATCGCACAATGAATTTTTGGTAAAAGAACTGGATCTTTTTGTTAATTATTCTACCAAAGGACTGATAAAATCCACCTACCTGGATAAAGATGATTCACCGGTTTTTCTTCAGATTGATAAAAAACATCTTCAGCAGATTGATTATCCTATTACCCTGATCCCCAAAGGCGATGGAGCATATCAGGTAGTTTTACCAGAAGAAGGAGAATCCACTAACCTGTATAATTATGAAGTGGAAGGTTTTCAGACTATCAATCATTATAGCAGACCCGCTGATAAAATCATTAAAATCAATGAATGGTATAATGCTCCGAACCTGAGGTTCAGATTACTTAAAAATCCTGTTCCTTCTAAAATTCAGTTGGATAATATCATTGTAAACCTGAAATCGATCAATGAAAGTGTAAACGAAATTGTTTCTACTACAGGTGTTGACTTTGATAAAGAAATCAGGTCCATTATGATTATTACCAAAAAAGGATATAATCTCAACAGCACAGTGAATTTCCTTAATAAATCTGTTGCAGAGTTACAAAAAAAGAGACTGGCTGATAAAAACGTAGTCAATAAGAATACCGATGTCTTTTTAAAGGAAAATCTTGATAACATCCGTAAAAAACTTGATTCAAGTGCGAGTGTGCTCAATTATTTAAAAACTTCGGAAAAACTTTATAATATTAAAGACAGAGACGAAAAGTCTCTTGAAAAAATAAAAGAGCTCGAGGCTAAAAAAGCAGATATCATAAGCAAGATCAATTCTCTTAACAATATAAAAAACACGCTGCAGTCTCAGAATTTTGATAAAATGATCGGAACCAATGCTGCAGGTTTTGAAGATGGAGTATTCTCAGCAACAGTTACTGAACTAAAAGCTCTATATACCAAAAGAGCAGAAATGGCTTCTATTTATAAGCCTTCATCAGAGCCCATGAGAGAGATCAACAGGCTTATTGATGAGGCAAGAATGGGATCATCGAACAGTTTAAGAGGATACTATAACAGATATTATGAAGAGATCAACAAAATTGATCGTGATATTTCAGGAGCCAACTCGGATTTAGCTTCTTACCCTGAAAAAGAAAGAAGATATCTGGATGCAGAAAGAGGATATAATATGATTGAGGCCACTTATAATAGTCTTCTGGGAAGACAGAGCGATACTAAAATGAGAATGGCGACCAATCAATCCGATATTACAGTGATTGACCCAGCCAAAAATCTGGGACAAAGACCTATTGCACCTAATGTCAAGTTAGCGAAAACTGCCATTATCTCAGGATTGCTGCTGCTTCCGTTACTTTTTATCTTTGTAGGTGAAGTATTAGACAGTAAAATCAGAAACATTAAAGAACTTTTAAGTGCTACAAAAATTCCGCTTCTTGGGGTAATAGGAAATAACAGCAATGAAAATATGCTTACCGTTCTTGAGCAGCCAAAATCATCTGTATCAGAAGCTTTCAGAGGAATAAGAGCCAATATGAGATTCCTGATGGATAATGAAGGTGAAAAAGGAAAAGTTATTTTGATTACTTCATCCATTGGAGGAGAAGGAAAAACTTATATTTCTATCAATTTAGCATCTGTAATAGGATTAAGTGATAAAAAAACAATCTTGTTAGGAATGGACCTTAGAAAACCGAAAATCTTTGGAGACTTTAAGATTGATAATAAATATGGGATCTCCAATTATCTTACAGGAGAAGTAGATATTGACCAGATTATTAACAAGACCAAGATCCCTAATCTGGATGTCGCTACTTCGGGTCCTATCCCGCCAAACCCATCTGAGCTTTTGATGAGTCAGAGAAATATCAGATTTATAGAAGAACTCAAAGAAAAATATGATTTCATTATTATAGATTCACCACCTGTAGGTCTTGTAGCAGACTCCTACGAGCTGATGAAGTATTCTGATGCTAATATATATGTTGTACGCCACGAATACACAGAAAAGTATATGCTGAAAATGATTACTGAAAAGTATCATAACGATGAAGTCAATAATCTGGGACTTGTCTATAATGACTATAATACCAAACAAGGCTACGGATATGGATATGGCTATGGTTATGGATACGGCTATGGTTATGGTTATTTCGATGAAGATAAAAATTATAAAGAGCCTTTACTGATAAGGATCAGAAATAAAGTACAGGTATTATTTAATAAAAAATAAAGCATTAAACCCTCATTTAATGGGGGTTTTTTCATATGTAAAGTATTTTCATTCTATGAAAAAAAGAATATTTTTGCCACTTTGCCGTTTACTTTATAACAAATTATGTTTTTTTGTTTATTTTTAACTAAACATTAAGATTATCATTAATATAAAAATGTTTTATATTTGCAAAAATTAAATTTTAAAATAACCATAAATCCATATTCTTTTATGAATAAAAAATTATTGTTTAGCTTCCTTGCCTTCCTTGGAGTGGTAAGTGTTAAAGCACAAAGAAACGAATTGGGAGTTCGTCTAGGTATGAGTAACCTAGTGGGAGATGTAGGAAGGACAAATTATATTTTACAAAAGCCGTTGGATTTAAGCAGAGCGTCAGATTGGGGAGTTCCATTTTATGGTGGTTTATTATATAGATTTAATTTTAACCCGCATCAGACTGTTAGATTGGATTTAGGATACAACCAGATTCAGTTCAGTGATAAAGCGGCAAAGGAAGATTATAGAAGAAATAGAAACTCATACGGAAAAAATAATGTGTATGAGGCGAGTTTAATGTTTGAATATAATTTTTTCCCGGTAAATAATGAGCAGATAAGCATGCTGAGCCCTTACATCTTCGGAGGTGTTGGTGCTTTGATGTTTGATGCTCCTAAAGCTACTCTGGTGAATGATTTCAGAAGAGATGCTGATGGTGTGGCACAGGCTCCGGTCAATGAATTGGATTTTACAACTACCACAGATTATTCATTGGGCAAAAAAGTAACAATGCATATCCCTTTTGGGGTGGGTTTAAAGTATAAATTCAACCATTCCTGGGCAATATTTGCAGAAGGTACATTCAGATATACATTGACGGATCAGTTGGATCACAGCAAGATCCTTTCCAAAGATGTAAAAACTTCTTATAATGCTGATATTTTGGATCCTGCCACAGGCGGTTCATTATTACAGTCAGGAAATTATTATGCGGTTTCTAAAGAAAGAGAAGCAGAGTTTATTAAAAAGAGAAATATTGGAGATGACAGATCCAGAGACTGGATAAATACTTTCAGTTTAGGACTGACATATTCGTTCGGAAGACCTCCATGTTATTGTGAATAATATGTCGTTGATTAAAGAAAAAATAAATTCTGAGAATTTACCAAAACACGTAGCCATCATTATGGATGGTAATGGAAGATGGGCAAAATCTCGTGGCGAAGAAAGAACTTTCGGTCACAAAAATGCCATTAATGCTGTAAGAAATGCTATTAATGCTTGTAATGAGATTAATATTCCTTACTTAACATTGTATACATTCTCTTCAGAGAATTGGAATCGTCCAAGCGAAGAAGTGAATACCCTTATGAATCTGTTGGTAGAAACCTTACTGCTGGAAGCAGAAGAGATTTTCAGCAAAGGATTGAGAATGCATGTTATAGGGAATCTTGAGAAGTTGCCTGCATTAGTAAGAGAGCAGTTGGAACGTGTGGTAGAACTCACAAAAGAAAACACAAAAGGAAACCTTGTATTGGCTATTAGCTATGGCTCACAAAATGAAATACTGGAAGCCGTAAAAAACATAAGTTCTGATGTAAAAGAAGGAAAAGTAGAGATAGAAAATATAAACGAAAGTTTATTTGAAAATTATCTTTATACAAAAGATTTTCCTCCTGTAGATTTACTGATCAGAACCAGCGGCGAAATAAGAATAAGCAATTTCCTGCTTTGGCAGATTGCTTATGCTGAATTACAGTTTTTAAATGTTCTGTGGCCGGATTTCACCAAAGATATTTTCTTCCAGTGTATTGTGGATTATCAAAACAAGGAAAGAAGATATGGTTTAACCGGTGAACAGGTAAAAGGCCAATAAATTTTTAAGAAAAGAAAGACTCGATAAAATGAAGTTTAGACTATTACCCATCATTATGTTTGCTGCTTCTGCACATTTTTATGGACAAGTAACTCCACAAGACAGCACAAAAGTAAATAATGCTGTACATGCAGAAAATGAGGCAGGAACTTATACACTTAAAGACATCGTTGTAGATGGGGTAAAAAAATATACACCAGCTCAGATCTTAAGATTTACGGGCCTTACAAAAGGAGAAAGTGTAGACATTCCGGGACAGAAAATCAGCAACGCTGTAAAAAAACTTTGGGATACCCAATCTTTTTCTGAAGTGGAAGTTTATGTTCAAAGCATTGAAGGACAGACGATCGTTCTGAAATTTTATCTGCAGGATCTGAAAGAACTTGGAGAAGTGAAATTTACAGGAAAAGGAATCGGTAAATCTAAAAGTGAAAAACTGGCAAAGGATAACAACCTAAAACCAGGAACTAAGATCACTCAGAACTTGGTTTCAAGCCTTAAAACCAATGTCCCTAAAGACTACATCAAAAAAGGTTTTGCAGATGCCAAAATTACTATCCAGGATAAAGTAAATGCAGGAGATCCCGCGTTGGTAGATTGGACAATCAATGTAGATAAGGGTAAAAGAATTAAAATTGACCATATCGAATTTGAAGGAAACGATAATGTAACCGATAGCAAACTTAGAAATAAAGCTTTCAAAGAAACCAAACAAAAACGTTTCGGAATCGGTGGTATTTTGAAATCCTCAAAATTCATTGAAGATAAATACCAGGAAGATAAGCAAAGCCTTATCAGTTATTACAACTCTCTTGGATACAGAGACGCTAAAATCGTTTCAGATTCAGTATGGAGAAACAAAAGAAATAACTACGAAATCAATGTAAAACTTAGCGAGGGTAAAAAATATTACATCGGGGATATTACATTCACGGGTAATACCGTATACGCAACAGAATATTTACAGAGATTATTAGGATATAAGAAAGGGGATATTTACGATGCAGTAGGATTCAACAAAAAAGTTGGGGAAGACGGAGGTAAAGAAGATGATTCAGATATTAAATCTGTTTACATGAATAACGGTTACCTTTTCTCTAATGTAACGCCGGTTGAAAAATCAGTGTCAGGAGATGCAGTAAACCTTGAAGTAAGAATTAATGAAGGAGAGCAGGCTACCTGGAATAAAGTAACATGGCAGGGAAATACTACAACCCATGACCATGTAATTCTTAGAGCACTAAGAACAAAACCGGGAGAGCTATTCAAGAAAACAGAAATTAAGAGAACCTATTTCGATTTAGCGGGAATGTCATTCTTTGATCCTCAGCAGGTCGGGCAGGATATCCAGCCAAACCAGGTGGATAATACTGTAGATATCAACTGGAAGCTTGTAGAAAAAGGATCTTCACAGGTTCAGTTACAGGCAGGTTACGGAGGTAACAGTTTTATCGGTACTTTAGGATTAACATTTAATAACTTCTCATTAAAGAATTTCCTTAAGTTTAAAGATTTCAAACCGGTACCTCAGGGAGACGGACAAACGTTCTCTATTCAGGTACAGGCAGGACAGTATTTCCAAAACTATGGAGTATCATTCTCAGAACCTTGGCTATTTGGTACTAGACCAACAGCACTTTCTGTAAGTTTGAATAACTCAAGAGTAAGATACACAGATCAATATGGAGAAGCCCAGAAATTGAACATCTTCTCTGCTTCAGTAGGTCTGAACAGACTATTGAACTGGCCGGATGACTACTTCTCTCTTTATACAGGTTTACAGTTCCAGAAGTATGACTTCAAGAACTATCCATTCCAGTTTGGGGATACCACAGAAAATAACGGTACTGCCAATAACTTCAGTGTCAATTTAGGACTGAGCAGAAACTCAGCAGGTATTGACCCGATTTTCCCAACAATGGGATCTAATATTGAGCTTTCAGCAAAACTGACTCCTCCATACTCATTGTTTAAGAAGAAAGATTACTCCACAATGTCACCTATTGACAAATATAAGTGGATGGAATTCTATAAAATCAAGTTCAAAGCAGATGTTTACAATGAGATCATTGGAAAACTTGTGCTAAGGTCTTCTGCTGAAATGGGATTCATGGATGGATATAACAGCCAGCTGGGAGCGCCGCCGTTTGAAAGATTCTACATGGGAGGTACAGGTCTTTTCGGAGGTCGATATGACGGTAGAGAATTGATCCCTTTAAGAGGATATGAAAATGCCAGTACAGAAGGAGGTCAGGCTGATGATATTACTCAAAGAGGAGGAGGTACCATTTATAACCGATTTACTTTAGAATTAAGATACCCGATCTCAATGAGCCAGACTGCAAAAATCTATGCCCTGACATTCGCAGAGGGTGGTAACGTATGGAACTCATGGAGTTCTTACAGCCCATTCCAGTTGAAAAGATCAGTCGGAGTTGGTGTAAGAGTTTATATGGGAGCATTTGGATTGATCGGATTCGACTTCGCACTAGGTCTTGATAAAACATTATCAGGTGACAAGTCCGGATGGAGAAACCACTTCTTGATGAACCAAACATTATAATTATTAAATATGAAGCACTTTAAAATAATTTTCACATTCGCATTACTCTTGCTTTTCGGGTTGAACAATGCCCAGAAAATCGGAGTAGTGGATACTAATGAAATTTTAAATAAATTACCTCAGTATAAAGAAGCCGAAGCAAGATTAAATTCTCAGATCGATACCTGGGAGTCTGAACTTCAAAATCTTCAGTCTGAATATGAAAGAAAAAAAGCTGCTTTTGAAAGTGAAAAAGTTTTATTGATAGGTGATCAGCTTAAACTTAGAGAAAAAGAAGTTACAGACCTAGATAAAAATATTAAAACGACAACAAGCTTACGTTTTGGAGCGAATGGTGAAATTACAAAACTGAGAACAAATCTGGTTCAGCCTTTTCAGGATCAGATCTGGGGAGCCATCAAAACAATGTCCGAAAAAAATGGCTTGGGCATAGTTCTTGATAAAAGCAATAACATTAGTGTTATTTTCCTTCAGTCAAAATATGATTACACCGAAAAAGTATTGTCTATCTTATTAAAAGGAACAGACAAGAAGGAAAAAACAAATAGTAAAGGCAAAAAATAATAAAAGAATTAACTTTTGCTATATTTTAAAATCTAAAAACAAATTAAATTATTTATTTACCAGTTATGAAAAAATTAAGTGTATTATTTGCAGCAGTAATGATGGTTGTATCTGTAGGTATGGCAAAAGCTCAAAAAATTGCTACTTTAGATGTAATGGGAGTTCTTAACGCGATGCCGGAGAAAAAGAAAGCAGATGCTGATCTTAAAACATTCTTAGATACTAAACAAGCTGAGATCAAGAAAAAAGCTGACGCAGCTCAAACTAAATATCAGCAATACCAAACTGAAGCTCCTAAGAAAACAGCTGACGAAAACAACGCAAGAGAAGCGGAAATGAAAAAATTAGCTGAAGAAATCCAGCAAATGCAGGAAAAAGCTCAAAAAGATCTACAAGCTAAGCAAGATGTAGCTTTTGGTCCTATTGAGAAAAAACTAAACGATGCAGTAGAAAAAGTAGCTAAAGCTGGCGGATACGATTATATTATGGATGCAAACTCAACAGCATTCCTTTATAAAGGAGGACCAGACGCAACTCCAGCTGTGAAGAAAGAATTAGGAATTCAATAATTTCAGCAAATTAACAAAGATTTATAAAACCAACCGCCTCTTTTAGAGGTGGTTTTTTTATTTTTGCGGAATGGAAAAAGAAGTATCAACTACGGTCAAAGTTAGGTTTAGTGACTGTGATCCGATTGGACATTTGAATAATGTAAAATATCTTGAGTATATGTTCAATGCCAGAGAAGATCATGTGGAAACATTTTATGGATTCACTTATGAAGAATATACCAAGAAAACCGGCTGTACCTGGATTGCTATTCAGAACGAAATAGCCTATCTCAAAGAAGTAAGATATAATACACAGGTAGTGATCAGCAGCAAGACCATTGATGTACAGGATAGAACGGCAAAAGTGGAAATTCTCATGAAGAGTCTGGATGAAAAAACAATTCATGCTGTACTTTGGGTGACTGTTATTTATTTTAATGTTAAAACAAGAAAATCAGAAGTTCATCCCGAAGATATCAAAGAGATTTTTGATCAGTTTTATGTAGATCTTATCCAGAAAGACTTCCAGTCAAGGGTGAAGTTCTTAAGATCTCAGAATGCCAAGAACTCTTAACTCCATTTCTTATTGAAGGTTCCAATTTAAAATTAATAATAAACAAATGAAAAAAATAGCAGTAATAGGTAGTAACGGACAATTGGGAAACTGCATAAAAAAGATTGCCCCGGATTTTGAACATCTGTATGAGTTCCTGTTTACAGATTCATCTACGTTGGATGTTACCAATGAAGAGCAGGTGAACGATTTCTTTTATGATAACAAACCTGATTATTGCATCAATGCCTCCGCATACACTGCAGTTGATCTGGCAGAAAAGGAACAAGAAAAAGCCTTTGCAGTAAATGCCGGCGGAGTAGCCCACCTTGCTCAGGCATGTGCAGATTATAAATCTGTTCTGATTCATGTTTCTACAGACTATGTTTTTGATGGAACCACAAATCTTCCATATGCTGAAGATGATTTTACAAATCCAATAGGAGTATATGGTTCATCAAAAAGAGAAGGAGAGGAGCTTGCACTGGAAATCAATCCAAAAACAATCATTATAAGAACATCTTGGCTGTATTCCGAGTTTAATAAGAACTTTGTGAAAACAATGTTGAATCTTTTCTCTCAGAAAGAAGAATTGGGAATCGTTGCTGACCAGTTTGGACAACCAACCAATGCCAACGATCTGGCAGAAGCTATGATGAGAATTATCGAAGCACCACAGAAAACCTATGGCATTTTTCACTTCTCAAACTATCCGGAGACAACCTGGTTTGAATTTGCCAAAAAAATTGCTGAATTTTCAAAATCATCAGTAAAATTAAATCCATTGACAACCGAAGAGTATCCAACACCTGCCAAAAGACCAGTAAGAAGTACTATGTCTCTGGATAAAATAGAAGAAGCTTATAAGATAGAACCCAAACATTGGGAAAACAGTCTTGAAGAATGTGTTGAAATCCTTTCACACCAATAATATATATATATGAAGAATATTGCAATCCTCTTTTCCGTATTATGCATCCAGCTGTGGAGCGCACAGAATGTTTATATGACCAGAGTGGAAAAAACAAATGACAATGCAGATAAATTCTTCTACAGAAAAGATGCTGCCGATGCAGATGCTGTCTATTTAGGAGAAGTAGAAGTACAGGGGTTTTCAAAAGATGACGCACTCGTATTTTCCATGGTATATAAAAAAGCAAAAGAGATTGGTGCCAATACATTTGAATTAAAACCTTTCGAAAATGTTGATGGTACTCCGCAGACATTCAATGCTGCCAATTATAAAATTGCTTTATATTACACACCTAAAGAAAAATTGGCGGCTAAAAATGGGGAGATGTATATATTTGCATCTTCTGAAAAAGATCAGAAAATAAATGTTAACCATAAAGACTATATTATTTCTCCCAGATCATTTTTAAAATTAAAAGTGGTTCCGGGAGAAATCTATACGATTTCAACCAAAAAGCTTTTAGGCTCTACAGTGAAAGTTCAGCCAAAAGCCAATGATGACAATCTTTATTTTCAGGTTTCCTCCCTGAAAGTAAAATCAGACAACTCAGGAGTGGGTGGTTTGAATCTGAAATCCGGAGATATCATTGGCCTTGAGAAGTCTTATGCAGAATTTTTAAGTGTAATATATAAAGAAAACACTCCATAAAACTCCATTATAAGTGTCTTATTTCCGATTGAACTTTAAATACACTGAATATAACAGGGATTTAGTTAAAATTTTTCCCCCTGCTACCCAGTTCTTTAGGAACAAATATCACTGTAATGTAAAATTTATGTTAAATAAACTTGTTTTGCGTTGTAGGAAGTTGCTATCTTTGCCCCACTGAAAACGAGAGTAGAACAGTAGCGCAGAAGCGCCTTTAGCTAGGCAGAAACGATATTACTACAAAAAAGAAACGGACGAAAAAAACTTCAAAACTTT
>NZ_SCNC01000053.1:0-2014 GCF_005503635.1 Chryseobacterium sp. 2VB | reverse complement strand
CCCCTCTAGGTGCTTCTAGCTTATGGCTTCTTGCTATTGGCTAAATGCCAGCAGCCAAAAGCTATTCGCCATCCGCTTTAATTAGTAGTCTCGGGCAGGCTCGAACTGCCGACCTCTACATTATCAGTGTAGCGCTCTAACCAGCTGAGCTACGAGACTCTGTTAGATTTGAGATGCATTATTTGATATTTGATATTCTTAACTTCAAATCTCGAACATCAAATTTCAAATTCTTTAATCTCTTGTCTCTCTATCCCTTTACTAATTTCTAGTGGGTTTTGTATTTTTATATATCAACCAAACAAAAAACTAAAGCTATGCTTTAAGTAAGTATTTTGTACCTTACGATACTGATTTTGTTTAACGTCTTTAAGACGCTCTAAAATGAGATGTTCCAGCCGCACCTTCCGGTACGGCTACCTTGTTACGACTTAGCCCTAGTTACCTGTTTTACCCTAGGCAGCTCCTGTTACGGTCACCGACTTCAGGTACCCCAGACTTCCATGGCTTGACGGGCGGTGTGTACAAGGCCCGGGAACGTATTCACCGCGCCATGGCTGATGCGCGATTACTAGCGATTCCAGCTTCATAGAGTCGAGTTGCAGACTCCAATCCGAACTGAGACCGGCTTTCGAGATTTGCATCACTTCGCAGTGTAGCTGCCCTCTGTACCGGCCATTGTATTACGTGTGTGGCCCAAGGCGTAAGGGCCGTGATGATTTGACGTCATCCCCACCTTCCTCTCTACTTGCGTAGGCAGTCTCACTAGAGTCCCCAACTTAATGATGGCAACTAGTGACAGGGGTTGCGCTCGTTGCAGGACTTAACCTAACACCTCACGGCACGAGCTGACGACAACCATGCAGCACCTTGAAAAATGTCCGAAGAAAAGTCTATTTCTAAACCTGTCATTTCCCATTTAAGCCTTGGTAAGGTTCCTCGCGTATCATCGAATTAAACCACATAATCCACCGCTTGTGCGGGCCCCCGTCAATTCCTTTGAGTTTCAAACTTGCGTTCGTACTCCCCAGGTGGCTAACTTATCACTTTCGCTTAGTCTCTGAAACTTACATTCCAAAAACGAGTTAGCATCGTTTACGGCGTGGACTACCAGGGTATCTAATCCTGTTCGCTCCCCACGCTTTCGTCCATCAGCGTCAGTTGTTGCTTAGTAACCTGCCTTCGCAATTGGTGTTCTAAGTAATATCTATGCATTTCACCGCTACACTACTTATTCCAGCTACTTCAACAACACTCAAGACCTGCAGTATCAATGGCAGTTTCACAGTTAAGCTGTGAGATTTCACCACTGACTTACAGATCCGCCTACGGACCCTTTAAACCCAATAAATCCGGATAACGCTTGCACCCTCCGTATTACCGCGGCTGCTGGCACGGAGTTAGCCGGTGCTTATTCGTATAGTACCTTCAGCTACCCTCACGAGGGTAGGTTTATCCCTATACAAAAGAAGTTTACAACCCATAGGGCCGTCGTCCTTCACGCGGGATGGCTGGATCAGGCTCTCACCCATTGTCCAATATTCCTCACTGCTGCCTCCCGTAGGAGTCTGGTCCGTGTCTCAGTACCAGTGTGGGGGATCACCCTCTCAGGCCCCCTAAAGATCGCAGACTTGGTGAGCCGTTACCTCACCAACTATCTAATCTTGCGCGTGCCCATCTCTATCCACCGGAGTTTTCAATACCGAATGATGCCATCCAGTATATTATGGGGTATTAATCTTCCTTTCGAAAGGCTATCCCCCAGATAAAGGCAGGTTGCACACGTGTTCCGCACCCGTACGCCGCTCTCAAGATCCCGAAAGATCTCTACCGCTCGGCTTGCATGTGTTAGGCCTCCCGCTAGCGTTCATCCTGAGCCAGGATCAAACTCTCCATTGTATGTTTGTCTGACTCACTCAAAGTTTTTAACGCTTTAGTTTTTCCTTACTTGGTTGTTATATTGTATGTCAATGATCTTTATATCTTCCGCTTTTTCCGAAGCAATCTCTCTGTC
>NZ_SCNC01000005.1:0-251800 GCF_005503635.1 Chryseobacterium sp. 2VB | reverse complement strand
GATATACAATGATATTTTGTTACGATGAAATAAAAATAATAAAATTGTATTATATATTTAATCATAAATGCAATTTGGTAACTATTTTTTAATATAAAAAGTATAATTATTCAAATGCTATTAAAGTATATTTATTGTTTTATTATTCTTAGAAACGTGACGATACAATCTTAGTAATTTTAACTATAACTATTTATAGTTAAAAAAATGTTAAGCAAATATAGGAATAAAAAATAAAATATTTCAAAAACAAGAGATTTGTTTTGAGTAATATTACAAAAAGATAATATACAGTGATAAGAGTCCGAAAGTGTAAGAATCTCCTTTGTCAATCTGATAAATGGACAGTGCAAATTTATATAAAATTAATCAATATATTGTGATTTAATTTAAATTATTTATGAATTTTTCCTATCCTTTTGATAAAGAAATAGATAGGATATTTTAAGAATAATTAATATATGTTTCCGAAATTCATAAAAAAAACAGTAAGTGTTTGATATGCTTACTGTTTCTTATGTGTCGATTGTTGTTGTTTTTGTTAATAAGCCATTGGCATGCTTTGTGGGATCATTGAAGTAAAATTCCTTTCAGTGAGCAGGATTGCTGGTGAGTTGTTGTTGGTTTAAAAAACTAAAAGATACTTAATCCATACTGTTTGGCCAGATCTAAAATCATATGATAGCCGGCCAGAGAATTTCCATGCTGGTCTAAAGCAGGACTGAAAACTCCGATTCCTATTTTTCCCGGAACACTTACGGTAATTCCGCCTCCTACACCGGATTTGCTTGGCAGTCCTACCATTCTGGAATATTCACCGCTGAACTCATACATTCCGGCAGTCAGCATTTGTGATTCTATCAGTTTGGCCATATCGGCATTTTTAAAAGTGGTATCTGCGTCGAATCTTACACACTGGTTGGCAAAAAAGTAACCTATTTTGGCAAGGTCCTCAGCGGTAAGTTCAATGGAACACTGCTTGAAATAGTTGTCCAGCTGGTCTTCATTTCCCGAAATCAGTCCGCTGTTTTTCATAATATAAAACATTCCACGGTTGCGGTGTCCTGTTGATTTTTCAGATTCGTAAACTGATTTGTTGTAATCTATGGATGGGTTTTTGGTGATGTACCTTACCATATCCAGTATCTTCAGGAATGGTTTTTCTCCGTCACCGGAAATTAATGAAGTAGTAAGAATTGCCCCTGCATTCATCATAGGATTAAGCGGCTTTCCTGTAGTTTCAAGGTTGGAAAAATGGTTGAAAGGTTTGTCGGAACCGAAATATCCCATTTTATCAAAGATATTGGTTTCTCCTTTTTCATTGACAGCCACCATTAATGATATGATTTTGGAAATGCTCTGCATGGTGAATTTTTTATTGACATCTCCGGCATTGAATACTTTCCCGTTTTTGTCTACCACTGAAAAGGCTATTGCTTTAGCGTCCATTTTTCCCAGTTCAGGAATGTAATCGGCTACTTTTCCCTGGCTGTAATAAGCTCTGTTCTTCTCCAGGATGCTGTTTAGGGTTTTGTCCGAAATGGTTGAGATATCTGCGGTTTTCTGAGCATAAACAATTGTGTTTAAGGAAATAAAAGCTGCTGTACAGATTCCTTTGGCAGAAAATAAAAAGCTGTTGTTTTTCATAGGGAAGGTGTATTCAAATATAATGTTGATGATAAGCCTTGAAAAACAAAGATAAAGTATTTTAATCTTGTCGGCAATTCTCTTTATCGTAGTTACGAATATCGGTGCAGGTGGGCATAGGTGATGCTTATAGAAGAAGATTAAATTGCCGGATTACATGAGAAATTTTTTAAGAAAAGAAATGGATAAAATTTTGTTGTTTTACCTGTTTTGCATATGTGATTAATTTTAATTTAAATTATTATTTTGAAGTAAAAAATTAATTTTATTTACTTTTTTGTTGTTTGTTTTGGATTTTAATACGCTAAAATGAATGATTTTATTCTGTTAAAATGGGATTGGAGCGCTTAAATAGACCGGAGTACAGGGATTTTTTTTCATAACTAATATGTTGGTGAAATAGCATATAATCACGAATTTGTTTATATTGTTGAAATTCAGTTGTGAAATAATGTTATTTTTTCACGATTAAATGATTTTTGTATTATTATTTTTATTAATTTGACAAAAAATTAATAACACTTTTTTAATAACTATGAAAAACAACACCTACTTTGGCAGGCAGCACGTCTTCAGATGGCTCCTGCTATGTTGGCTTCTGGTACCGTGGGTACTGCAAGCACAAGCTCAAATTACATGGACCGAAGAGGTCGGATGCCAGGAATTCCGCGGCGAAAAAGAAGGTCAGATCCCTGACAACGGTATCGCCAGTTCCTACATCAATTCTGCGCAGTGCCTCCGCGTCTGCGAGAAGTCAATAGACCCTGTCAAATATCTGGTTCAGGGATCCAACGTTTCTAATGTACAATGGTCAGTTTCGGGAGGAACTGCCACAATTTCCGGAACCGGAAATACCTTGGCGTATGTTACGTGGGGTGCCGCCGGTAATGGATCTTTACAGGCTGTTATCACATACAATGACGGAACTGTGGAAACACAGACCATCTGTATTGAAAAAATCAACAGGCCTATTGCTAAGTTTGAATTGCTTAATCTGGATTACACGGTATGTAATAATACAACGGTGTATTTTGATAACCTTTCCGAGCAAAACGGAGGGTCAGATATTGTCAATTATTTCTGGCAGTTCGGAGATGGAACTACTTCCACTTCCACAGCTTTTGAACCGTCTCATATCTACACTAATCCCGGTAATTATACCATTCAGCTTACCGTAACCAATAAGTGCGGATGCCAGAGCAGGTACAGAAAGGAAATCAAGGTAGTAAAATCTTATCCTGTACAGATCAATTGTGCTTCTGTAGTATGTGAAGGAAGTACTGAGAAATATAATGCTCAGGATGGATGTAACAAAGGACAATGGAAAGTTATTGGTGGAAACATTATAAACAATAACGGTAACGAAATTGAAGTAGTTTGGGATCAGGTGGATCCTCTGGACGGTTTCGGATATGTCATGTATATGTCTGAATGTGCCTGCCCGGAATGGACTACAGTTAAAATCCCAGTGATTTTAAAGAATGCAAAAGTTAAAGGACAGGATAAAGTATGCGCTGGAAAGCAATATACCTATTCTATTCCTCAATGGCCTACGACAAAAGTTAACTGGAATGTATCCGGGCCTGGAACAGGGCTGCTGGTCAATACCCAGCAGAGAAATGAAATTGTTTTCTCGGCTACACAGCCCGGAACATATCACCTTGAGGCCACCTACTACAATACTTTATTAGCTTGTGAAGGAAATGCTTCTATTGATATCACTGTTGAACAGCCTGTAACAATAAGCGGCGGTACGGATGAGATCTGTGCGGGAACAAGCCAGACATTTACAGCTACCCCTAATGTACCTGTTATCTGGAAAGTAACTACCGGAGGCTCTACTGTGACTTCGGGAGTAGTATCCGGGCCATTCAGCTATACTTTTAACACCGCGGGAACCTATACTATCGTTGCTGTGAAGCAAGGAGGAGATTGTGAAAGCAACCCAAGAATTATTAAGGTATTACCAATTCCGCAGCCGCCTACAGGAACTATTTCAGGTGAGACAAAAGTATGTCCTGGAAAACCTTATGTGTATACCATCAGTTCAGTAGATCCGGGAATGGTACCTGTTTGGAGTGTTACTAACGGAACCATCCAGGGCAGTAATGCAGGATCTTCTGTAACGGTTATCTTTAATACGGGTGCTTCATCCTATTCAGTATCTGCACAGAATAAATCGATGAGTAATGCAGGATGTCTTTCTGCTCCGATTTCGTTTAGTGTAGCGCCGTTAGATCTTAATACCATTACGGTTAATCCTAATCCGGGCGGACCTTTCTGTCCGAGCAGCACACAGACATTTACTGCAAATCTGAACGGTATTGTTCCTGATTTTATGGAATGGACATTCGGAAGTCCTAACTTCGGAAGTGTTGTAGGGGGACAGGGCACCAGTAACATTACTGTCAACTTCAACGAAATCTCTACAACAAGCAGCACTATGCTGAACCTGAGAGTTGTAAAATGTGGAGTTACAAAAATCATCAGTGTTCCGGTATCTTTATTACCGCTTCCTGTGGTAAGCTTCACAAATGTTGGAGGAATCTGTTTAGGTTCCAACCTTACATTCTCTGTTAATCAGGGATCAATCACTTCAGCAACTGGTGTAACTTTCACTTTTGCAAACGGAAATACCTATAATACCACTTATAATCCATCAGGAAATTACAGCTTCCCGAATAACGGATATATTCAAAACGGATCAGGAAGTAACGTTTCTCAAACGGTTACAGTAACTTATACAGGAACTAACGGATGTAACTATAAGCCTACTGCAAGCGCAAACTTTACAATCTATCCTGAAACTATTATTACAGTTTCTCCGGTATATAATATTCTGGTATGTGATCCTACAACAATGACACCGTATACGCTTACGGCAAATAGTTCTACAGGACTTACCAATATTATTTCCTGGCAGTGGTTCCAAAACAATTCACCTATATCAGGTGCTACAACCAACTCATACACCATAGGCGGTGCAGGTGCTTTTGGAACTTATAGAGTACAGGCTGTAGATATTAATGGTTGTGTGGTTTCTTCACAGAATATTAATGTGAGCCAGCTTTGCCCAAGCAGCGGAACTTGTAATACAGATCCTCAGATCAACTTTACAGCTGCGTGGTCAGGTTGTAATACAATTTCAGCATCAGGGTTAACGTATAACGGAACTCCTGATCAGATAGAATGGTCATCAGACAACGTACTTACTTTAACTTCTCCTCAGGGACAGCCTACAGCAACGTATCAGACTACACTTGCGGGAGCACATATTGTTTTTGTACGTTTAAGATATGGTTCATGCTGGTACAGCAAGGCAGTAGAAGTAAGAAAGAACTA
The DNA here is from genome assembly GCF_005503635.1 of Chryseobacterium sp. 2VB. NCBI lineage: Bacteria > Pseudomonadati > Bacteroidota > Flavobacteriia > Flavobacteriales > Weeksellaceae > Chryseobacterium > Chryseobacterium sp. 2VB. The sequence goes on along the minus strand of NZ_SCNC01000005.1, from coordinate 246,811 downwards.
CGAGCCTAAATTCAGTGTTAGCACGGTGTGCAGCGGAGGCGGATATAACGTGACTCTGTTTAACAGTTCTACTATATTTGAGATTAACCAGTCATCTATTACATATACATTCACCAGCCCGGGTCAGCCAACTCAGACAGGACAGACGGCTACTTATAACAACCTTGCGCCAGGTACTTATACCTTCACCATGACAATGTCTGCGCCAGGGAAACCAGCGTGTACCACTACACAGACGATTACATTAGCTCCGGTTCCTAGTACCAGCTTCCTGGTTCCGGCATGGCTATGTGTACGGGAACCTATTACATTCACTGCACCGGGATACAACTCGGCTAATACCTACACATGGCTTTTTGATGGTACGGCGTATGTAGCTTCGGGAGCAACTGCTACGGTTACCTATAATACAAGTGGTGCCAAGACAATACAGCTAAAAGTAACTACTCCTACCGGATGTGTATATACTTCACCAATTGCAAACATTAGCTTGAATGAAGCTTCCATTGATGGTAATATTTCACCTGTTAACGTACTTGCCTGTGCAGGATCTGTTCCTACACTTGTATTTAATGGTTCGGTAGGAACTGCCAGCCAGTATATCTGGATGAATGGTTCACAGCCGGTGCCTGGAGCTCCAAATTCAATGACATTCACACCTACTCAGTCGGGAACTTACTGGCCGGTATTGGTATCACCTGATGGTTGTAAAACAAGCATCATGAGTACTAAACCTGCAACAGTAACGGTTAAAAATGCTCCATATGTAAATATTTCCGGTAAAGCTACTATCTGTGCAGGATCTTCTACCATACTGACTGGTCTTGTAACAGATAATACATTAGAATACCAATGGAAGAAAGCAGGTTCAGTAGTTATACCATGGACTTCTGCTCCTTATCCGATCACTCTTAATACAGGATCATTAGCTGCAGGTACTTATGTTTATACTCTTGAGGTAAGAACTCCGGGTACATCAGGATGTGTAAGCTCTAAAAACTTTACCCTTACGGTAAGTAATCCGCCATCATCTATTACGGCAACGTATAGTTTGGTAAGCTGCCAGCCTTATAAAATCCAGTTAACCGCATCAGGACCATCTACAGGAAATTATAACTGGAGTAATGGAATGTCTGGTCAGACAATTACAGTCAATGAAGGTGGTGTATTCCAGGTTACTTATACTGCGCCAAGCGGTTGTAAAGTATCCAGCTCTGTAGAAGTACCATTAAGCCTTGAAAGCCTGATGTGGGTATTCCCTACAGGATGCTATGATGAATGTCTTAGAGAGAAGAATTACATTATAGGACCAAAAGGGGTATTTGATCATCATGACTGGATGTTGTTCGGAAACAGTATTCAAACCGGGAACAATAACTTTATCTTCCCGTTATATATCGGCTCTCCTGGTACATACCAATTACAGGTAAATCACTTAGGATGTCAGTATACATCAGGAACCATGAATTACTATCCAGGTAAAGATTGTGGATACGAAACAGATTGTAAGATTGAAGGAGATATTAAACCAATGAAGTGGGTAGGAGACCATTACTCTGTTTCTGGTATTATTCACAATGCCGGAGGACAGCCGATAAGTCTTAACGTTTCAAGTGTTAACGGATACGGAACTTATATTCCGTCTATTATTACCATTCCTGCAGGAGGAGTGTATGATTTGAATGCTAATCCATTAGCTTTCTATCCAAATCCGAATTTCCAGGGTACAGACGAGGTTTTATTCTATAATGAGACATGTAAGTTTAGTACCAAAGCGGTAGATCCGGAATGGATAGGCATGAGAAGTGCATCAAGAAGTGTTACCGCTGCTGCTGTTTCTTCTCTGAAAATGATACCAAATCCTGCGAAGGAAAAAGTGAAAATCTCATACAATACAGGTAACGAAAAGTTATTGGCAAAACAGATTACAGTTTTTGATGCCATGGGCAATGTCAAATTCCGTAAAGAAGTGAAAGCGGCTTCCGGAGAGGTAGACGTGGAAGTTTCCAGTTGGCTGCAAGGCGTTTATATCGTTATTGTACAAACGGGAGACACATCATTACAAGGGAAACTAATTAAAAATTAGTGACTTATAAATCAGTGTTCTCTTCGGAGAGCACTGTTTTTTATAGTATGTGATAATTAAATGAATTTCTATGATACAACTAAAAAACAAGCTTTGGGGATTACTATTGATGTTGCCGGTATTATCTTTTAGCCAGACTTACCAGTGGCAATGGGCAAAACAGGCTGGCGGCCAATCCGGTTCTGCCGATCCGGGGTTTAATTACCAATTTGATGAATCTATACGGGATATTGTTGTAGATAATAATAACAACACCTATTATCTCGCAAGTGTATGGAATGGAGGCCAGAATCTGAATGGGGTAGCTGTACCTAATTATGGACTACGTGATCTTATTTTGTTTGCTACGGATTGTCAGGGTAATGCACTGTGGTCTACCGTTATTGGCGGATCAGAAGATGGTGAAAATGCCTGGCATATCGAGGTGGATAATAATGGTGGTTTATATGTAATGGCTACTCTTTATAATAATTCTTACAGCGGCGATCCTACCGCTCTTCCTATGCATTTTGATGCTACTCACACCATGCCTTTGTATACCTATTATGATCAGACAGTAGAACCGGCGCATAAAGCGGCATATCTGCTTAAATATAAAACTTCTGACGGAACATTGGATTGGAGTAAAGCTTTGCAGGGAGATGTGAGTTATCTCAGCAGACGCTGTGATGTTCAGATGATGTATATGGATTCATCCAAAAATATTCATGCTGTTATGGGTTTCAGAGCAGGAAATCATTTAAATGGTTTAATTACCGTGCCTTCAACCTTCACTACCTCCTTTCAGTACTATCTGGTTAAATTCAACTATGATAATGGGAGTATGACACCTGCAACGCCACTATTGCTTCCTATAAGCGGAGGATTAACTGCAGGAGGAACTGATGGTAAAGTAAATCTGCTGTACGATGAAAGCTTAAACAGATATTATCTGGCAGGAAAAAGAATGGTAGGAAACTACAGCAGTACTATGGAAAGTCTTTCGTACAATAATATTCCTTTTACAAAAAATGCCTATATACTTGCGTTTAACGGAAGTACCGGAGCTGAATTATGGAGAAAAGAATTTGACAATAGCTTACCGGCATTTATGGATGATGAAATTCATTCCGTAATCAAAGGTTCAGGTTCTTCGGATATTTATATTTCCGGACGTTATTTTTCAGGAACAGTTCCTACCACTTTCGGAAACTATTCTTTCCCAGTACAAAATTATCAGGGACAGACTCCTTTTGTGATGAAGCTGAATGCTGATGGAGCTGTACAATGGGCAAAAGTTCCGGATGGGCTTACAAGCTTTTCTGCGTACCGTTTCATGAAAGGAAAACTGGCACTGAACGGAAATGAACTTGCCTTCGCCAAAGGAAGCTGGAATGAGATTTGGGGAAACTTTTCAATGACACGTCCTAATTCAGATTTATCAGATCCTTTGCTGGTACGTTTCAATAAAGATACGGGTGCAGTAATTGGAACCGGAGAAATTCATAGTAATTTTCAGGTTCAGGATGAATTTACAGCCATTGCTGTAGATAAAGATGGAAATTATGTACTAGGCGGTCTTTTTCATGACCAGCTCTTTACAGATTCCAATGATAATGTCAATACCATGACGGTAAATGTGACGGGAGGAAAATCCCAGTCTTTCATTACAAAATATTCTAAGTCAGCATGCAGCCAGATGTCGGTAGAGGAAACAGCCGTACAGGCAGGAATTCAATTATTCCCGAATCCGGTTCAGGATGTGCTTACCGTCAGGAGCAAAGAGCCTTTGGTTTCTTATGAAATCTTTGGAACTACGGGACAACTGGTAAAACAGGGAACTTTGACTATGATGCAGGAACAGATCGTATTATCTTCTCTTCAGACAGGAGTATATTATATTAAACTTAAAACAAAATCTTCAACAGTAACAGAAAAGATACTGAAGAAGTAAAAAAACAAAACTGAAAATTAATAACCTTATATATAAACAGCATTCTTTAAAAAGGATGCTGTTTTTTTAGCCTTCATCTTATACAATTGAGAACCTATTCCGTATTTTTGTGCAGAATTAAGCAGCTAAACTGTTTATTCCAACCTATGAGCACTGCATTTTCCGGCCATGATCAAATTGAGGTGGTTTCTTCTTTTTCTGAACTTGTCAATACCCGTTTTCAAGGTGTTATGAATGCCATTTGCTGGCATAGGAATTTAGTGGGTGACTTTAAAGAAATCGTCACAAAGCTTCAGCTGAAAGATGATATTACAGAAGTTTCCGGCGAAGATCTTTTAGCATTGGAATTGTCAGAAGAGGGGAGTATGGCGAGAGAAATTATTTTAAATGACCTGCGGTTATTGACAGATTTTGGAGCTTCTCCGGTTCTTAATTTGCTTAAAAATTATGAGCGGGACGAAGAGCTCGGTTTTATTTCAACGGATGTATACTCGTATCATGTAGACCGTTCGCCTGTTGCAACAGATACTTTTCTATGCACTTATCACGGAACAGCGAGTGATATCATCGCTAATGATCAGGTGGAACAGAAAATTGTAATTCCTGAAGTCCGGGAACAGCTCAAAAAATTACATGACGGCACTGAAGACGAATTTGAAGACTTCCTGAAAGAGTATTTCTTTGATCTTCATTATCATCCTAAGCCCGATGCAGAGCCTGTCAATTTAGGAATTGGCCATCTTTGGCGTATTGCAGTAGATCATCCTGAGCAATCCGCTTTGCCTTGTATTCACAGGGCACCTGTGGAAAATGACGGTGAATACAGGCTTCTCCTGATTTGTTAATTCAATTTGCATCGAAATCAATGAGGTTATGAAAAATCCAACATCTTCAGGATATTGGATTTTCATAATTGATAGACTGAGTTACATATCAGTTATTTATTTTCAGAAGATCAGCTTTACCATTTTATTTTTATTTTGGGCACTACCTTTTTTATTTCTTTAGCTACATTAGTTCCCGCTTTTCCCAGTTCGTTGCTTATGTTTCTAACCACTTTCACCGCTTCATGATTTTTTCCGGGGCCGTATTGTAAATCATGAACGGTCGTATTCCATGTCTTGACGATATCGTTATTAGGACCAAACTGACTTTTTAAAGCATCTCCAATTTGATTTAAGCCTTTAACAATCGTATTATTTTTTCCGAAACATCCATTATCACCGCCAACTCCGTTTGTTAGACATTTATTTAATTCACGATAGGTTAACTGGCCGCCCGCACATCCTGCAAATGCATACGGCTGTCCTCCGGTGCTTACCGCGCACTCAACGGCTATCTGGGCTTCTGTATTCAGATTAAGTTTACTTGCACCATAACAAACCGCAGTTCCCATGAAAGATATTTCTCCACTGTTGGCCTGATCTTTAAAGCAGGAAACTAATTGCTTGAGTTCAGGATCATTGACTTTATCAGCAAAACAAAGGGGATACATTTCATAATTGCCGCCATATTCTTTATAGCACTTCAACATATCCCGGGTAATTTGTTTTTCTTTTGAACCGCCTAAAATACTGAGCATACAAAGACTCTGTTCTTCCATGGTAGCTGAGTTTTTGGCACATTTATAAATTTCAAGTTCTTTCTGTCCTGCCATATTCGTTACCATACAGTCCCCGAATTTCAACTGGTTTAAGGATCCGTCAAAATTCAAAGAATTTTTATAACAGTCCACGGCATTCTGCTCACTGGTCATCATGACATCCCCATAAGGTTTTTGCTCGTCAATAATCTGGGTGGGTAACGGTCTTAATCCGTCAGCGGTTTCAATTCCTATCTGATGATCATACGTAGGCTTTGGCAGATACATAGGCGGCGGTGGAGGAACTGGAATATTGGAATAACCTACAACGCGGTATCCGTATCTGTAATCCAGCTCTATAATATTTTTATTAAAATCCAGGAAAAAAGCCTTTTGATAAGGAATGGCAGACGGCAAGAGTAAATAATTAATTCCGGTCTGATCATATACGGCCTGGCCGGCATTTCCCGGATTGCCATCCTGAACAATCACTCCTGTATTGTACATGGTAAAAGACTGACTGTAAGTAGTCAAAAACATCTGCCCGATTGGATAAACCTGTGCCAACAGGAAGGAACAGAAACTCATCAGTGAAATCAGTACACTTAAAATGGATAGTTTTTTAATAATTGCGTCCATGATACTTATTTTTTGATAAAGTTACCGTGTAGACTATTATCAGGAAATTACCCTTTTTCGCTATTTTTTGTTGAAGAGGTTTTAATAAATGAAAAACAGCCTTGGAAAGGGCTGTTTTATATTTTTTGGGGTGAAATTTTGAAAGGATTGAATTTACTTACCGATACAGAAAGTAAACTACTGCTTGTTTATGCGGATCTACAGCAAGTAGTATCACGATTAGTAACCATCATATGTTAGTTCTCCTGTTGATTCTCCGTAGTTTGTATTAACTCATTTTAAAAGGATTCTACAATGATTTTTTTTGGTACTCTGATATTGATTTTAGTTTTAAAATTAGAGAACATCGGTTTTTAGATTTTGTACTTTGTGTTTCTCTTCAAAGTAAATGATATTTTAGAAAGTAGAATGACTGTTTTTCAATAAAAAACTACATACTTCTGTTGTTTTTGTAAAGAATTCGCACGGACTGACGGAAATTTAAAAAATTAAGACGACCTCGTAATAGAGGAAGAGTGTCCAAAAAATCCAGACACCCTCTTTGAAGTATTTCTTTAAATATAAAATATTATCACATTATTTTAAATATGATGAGAAATCATTTTCATTTTTAATACTCAATATAACTTTTTTCCCCGTTATTAATTCTATATAAATAACTTTTTCTGAATCTAATATATAACCTACTCCATATTTTTTTGAATATCTTATACCCCAGCCTATCATACTATAAAAATCATTTGCATTTCCTATGTAAGCCTTTTTTATTTCATTCTTTTTAATAGTTTTAAAAAAAGGTAAAAATGGGAAAAATGAATATTTCATGTTATCATCTGTAATAATAATTGTGAGTTTAGAAAATAACAGTATTGAAATAACAAATAAAGAAAGAATAGAAATAAAATAAATAGTATTAAGAGGCTGATTGCCTTTTAGGCAAATCAGTAGTACTACAATAAATTGAATAACAGATAAATACTGTAATAAAACAGGGAATTTTAAATATTGCTTTTTCATAATTATATTTTTTGTATTGACAAATGCTTTTTATAGAATAGTATTTTCTTAATTTCAATAAGATTCTGCTTAAAAGATATAGTAGGGTTAAAACAAAATAAAATCAAACAACCAGTCATTGAAATCCAGAATGTTCCTAAACCATGAATTAGAAATATGAAAAAGTGAAAAATAAATGCTATAAAAAATAACACATATTTAAATTTTTGTTCAAGAAAAAAACTTACAAAAAGCATAATTTCTAATATTATCACCGACCAGTTTATTAATGAGACAGTTAAATTATTAGTAAACAGACCACCTAAAAGAACCCTAATATATTCAGGAGCCCCAAAAATATTATTGTTAAACCAATAATACACTGCTGTTCCATCAACCCATTCCGATACTGAGAGTTTTGCTACTCCAGCATTTAAATAAAGTATGCATAATTGAATTTGTATAACTATAAAAGTAGTATAGGAAAAATATAGAAGATATTTATTAGTAGAAATAGGAAAAGATAATTTACTCCATCCGAATCTTCTTTTATCTAAAATACATATTGGAATTAAAAGCAATGTAACTATTACACTAATTTGATCTCCTCCTTCTATTATAAACATTGTATAAAAAGTGGAATATGTAGCCCACCAATGTAAAATTGCCAGAAACCTTGGGTAAATTCCTAAAATGACTAATGCCAAAATGAATAAAGTTATAATGTAAGGAATTTTGATATTAGTAAACCATAAATAATAATTTAAAAAAGATAATTCTCTTAAATTATTTTTCAATTTTACTATATGAAATTCAGGAAAAAGATCCTTAAAGGGTGTACACATTAATGTTAAAAAAAGACTTAACGCTAAAAAGAATCTTGCAAATTGCAAGACATTCGTTGTATATATTTTTGAAAAAGATGACATTTAATTAATTCAGGTTAATCTTAATAGATGAATATGGAGTGAATTTTTCTTGATTTTCATTTGCCCAAGCCCAAGGTATTGGCTTTTTAAGAATAAACAAGTACAATCCCTTTTTAAAATAATTATTTGATCTTTTAGACTTAACACTAAAAGCAACATCATTTATGTGGTTTTCATAGTTATTTCCTGTGTTCTCTATCCATAATTTAGATGGAACCTCTGAAACTATAATTGAAGCTTCATATCCCTGAACTCTTGATTTCCTTGAAAATCCAAACCAATTTTCTTTAGAAGAATTAGATAAGGGAATATATAATAATTTATTATTTTCAATTTTATAAACTTCTAAAAGTGGTTCTCGTGGATCACGAGTAAAAAAACTCCACCCTTCAGGAAATAAAGTACTTATTTGCATTTTTAATTTCTCTCCCAAAACTACTTGAGTTTTGAGAGAAGAAAAAAAAATGTTAATGATAATAAAAATCCAAAATCCCCAAATAACTTTTTTATAATTAGAAAAGTTATTTCCCATTATCCTTTAAAATAAGTATTCAACTGACTTACTAGAAGATCCTTACTTAATTGTTTGGAAGGTTCCAAATTCGACAAGGATTCTATAGGATCCCAATATGCCATTTTTGTAATTAGACTATACGCTGCAACAGCTATTGATACTGCTGCTGCGACAGCATAAAATACGCAAAAAGCACCCGCTAAAGTACAAAGTGAAGCAATATTTTCTTTTATTGCATAATCATTCAATATATCATTTAATGCTTGTGAATCTTTCGGATTACTCAAATCTAAGCTAAGAATTTGATTTCTTAATTTATCATTATTTTTAATAGCATTACTAAAAGTAAATAGTCCTGAATATTTATCAGAAGCTAAACCAGCTTGTTCCACAAGTACAACAGATTCTTTAAGGTATTTATCAATTTCATATAAATTACCAGAGTACATAGCTTTCTGTAATTTATCAAAGAAGTTTGGATATTTTTCTTTAATAAATTTTGAAGATTCCTCACTTAAATTTTTTAAATTCCGTAATGTTTGTTTAGAATTAGCTGAATTTACTATTTGAGTTTTAACATTTTTTAAAGATTCAACATTATCAGCAACTTCGTTTTGTAAGAAAAACAATCCTTTAAAAATTTCTTCCCCACTTTTTTGTTCTGATTTTACCTGTTCTGAAATTATTGTATTTTTATTTGCGTTGACATAAATAAAATTAAATAACAACATAAGGATAAACACTGGGCTTTGCGCAATAGTTCTAATTTTTTTCATGATAAGTATTTTATAGTTAATTTTAATTGACTGTGTTTATGTTAAATGTTTTATTTTGAAATATTACCTGAACTAAAATCTTTATGCGGGACATAATAAAAACCAACAATTTTATTGGAGTTATTAAAGGCAACTTGCATATCAATTTTAGTTTTATCGAAATCACAATAGTAATAATACACACTTCCTTCATTATTAATTTCTGTAATTCCTTTAAAATTACCAAATTGATACCCTACATCTCTTAGTGTAGTTTTTAACTGATCCAAGCTAAATTTAGTTGTTATAGAAGAGTCAAGATAAGAATAAGATTTTTCAATTTCTTTACTATAAAGACCTTCTACAAAATCTTTACCTATATCCTTTTTGTTTTGAGTTAAACAAAAAATAGGAAATAATAGGAATATTAATATTACTTTCATTTTTATTTGTTTGTTAAATTATTTTCTATTGGGTTATTATTTGATTTAAAAAACTTATCTACCCTTTCTTCTTGTTGCTTAAGAAGATCTCCAACAGTTATATCACTTCCACGCATTTTTTGAGTTCTCATCTGGGGTGTTATTCTTGACCTTGCTTCTGCAAACGGATCTTCTCGAAATGCATTGTAAGCTTTCTCAAATTTATCTTTTGAAATTATATTTACATCATTAAAACCAGATATTTTTTCTGTAAAACTTAACTCTGAAAAATCTGATATTTTTTTTACTCCAGTAAGCACCCATGAATAATTTTTGTCAACATCTTCTATTTTTACAATTAATCCTGGAAGCCCATGAAATTTATACGGTCCATCTTGAAAAGAAATTTCATTTGTAAACCATGCAATCCATTTTTTTCCTCCAAAATCTAAAATTGCCTTCTGAACAGAAAGCCCAGTAACTTTATCCATTTCATTTTCAATTTTCCAATTTTGGGGAGAAGTATCAATGTATCCAAAGTATTTTTGAGAAATACCATCTATTAAAATAGTTTTCATTTCAGGATACTCTTTTTTAATTTTAAAAGTGAAAGCAGGCCATTTCATTGTTTTTCCAATATCATAAAAAACCCCTGACTTATGCATTTTCTCAGCCGCTTGAATTAAAATTGAATCTTGAGCAACTAAATTATAATCTCTATATATTGATACTTTTTCAGCAATATCTAAAATTCCAATTGCCTTTTCAGTTTTTGAAGATTCCTTTTTAGGTTTATAGGTTAGCTCATAAAAAAAACGAGTTGCATTATTTTGTGTATATGCATACAAAAAGGCAAAGTAGAAAAATAGTTTTATAATTTTTGTCAACATTTGTTTTTTTATATTTGGTTATAGTTGCGAAAATAGACCAATTTAGAATCAATTTCAATTCTTTTCATTGTGAAATTGTTTTAATGATTAAATATCTTATTTATGACATATATTTGCTTTAAAAAAATCATTATATAATGAATTTTTAATGTTTTTTTCAATGAAATTGTTTAAAGTTTTTCAGAAGTTAGTTTATTGTCAGAGAGTTTTAGTTTCCTTCGGTGTATAGGGAATGATTACAAGGTATATCATCATCTGTAAAATCTAGTTGATAAACAAAAATCTTTCCGTTGGCTATTTCTTTTAATTCAAACTGATTGTGACAAAACCCCGCTGGCACAGTCTCCTGACTTTGAGTCAGTAATAAAGCTCCAAAGCTCAGAAACCACGAACAGGAAATTCAATAAACAAAAAAACAGCCTCAAAAAAGGCTGTTTTATATTTCGAATTCAAAATTCTTAAAATATGGTAAAGAAGGTTGTATCTATTTCCCGATACAAAAAGTAAAAATAACTGATAAACAGATATTTATGCTTTCTGAGGGACAATGGGGTAACAGAATCCCACAAACTAATAATATTTATTACAAAGGTAGTGATATTCTAAAAATAACTCATTAATAATTGAAAAGACATTTCAAATCGATCTCAATGTCGGTAAGATCATTTCAGTAAACAATGATATCACTAAAGGATTTCCCGCTGGTTCTATAAATTATACCATCTTGAATAAATCTGGTGATTAGTGATGAATTCCTTAAATTTATAGGAAGTATTGCCATTTCATTTTCAAAAATCCAATAATCTGAATCCCTCCAATTACTCGGATGTATTTTGGTAATCATTGCTGCACTTATCCGCGTATTTTGACCCTCGTCGTTTCTACATGTAAGAAATCCGTCATGTTCACGAAATTCCTGAAATGCATTTTGCTTGGTTAATTAATTCCGGTACCCATCAAACAATCCGTTACATCATCCTTATCTAGAGCCAACATATCAACTGCGGTTTATTGTGGGTACAAATTTTCTATTGTACCATTCTATACCTTTTGATTTAACTAAGATATATTAGCTTAGGAAGCTGGTCAGAAAAGGAATACCCAAATAGATAAGAACACTTTCTGTGACGTCCTTCATTGAAATACTGACATTGAAGTTGGCTAGTCCTAATTTACCGGGCAGTATATTGATAAATAACCATACAAATAAGCTATAAGTAAAGACAAGTAATGATACCACTTCTTCCTTACTTTTGATGGTTAGGTTGTAAATTAACAATTTTATTTTAGCCTTACTGAGCCAGTTTAGTGATGGAAATACCTCCGTAGTCTACAATATTATTGGTAGTAGCATTACAGCTGAAACGAACCCTTACTCTGTCTCCGGAATTTAAAAATCCTGTCCAGTATAAAGTATTGCCATTGTCTACAATAGTACCAGCAAGATCAGAATAAGTATGTTTTATCATTGTACTCCAGCTTGTTCCTCCATCAGTACTTCTTTCATAATACGCCGCTGTATGCCATGTAGGTGTTGCTGTTCCCGTACTTGTATGTCTATTAGAATTTTGCATGACTATTATGTAGACTCCATCCATACCAGATGGAACTGTAAAAACATTATTCGTCCATGCATTATGAATATCGAGGCCTTCGTTTGTAAACTGACCAATGGCAGCATTAGGAATAAATTGCCCTTGCACATTCTGTGTTCCTGGTGCATTTGCAAGTACAAGTACTTTTGATGTTCCTGCATCTGTTGGCACTCCTTCAACATATCCAAGCACACCATTTGCATCTGCAACTACTGTTCTGGCAGCAGTAAAAGTTTGGTTTTGGGTAGTAGATGCTGTACCTCCAGGGGTTGTATAGATAGCATTTGCAGCACCATTTAGCGGAAGGCTTCTAAACCGGGCAATGCCACTAACATCAAATCTTTCTGTAGGGGTATTACTGCTTATACCCACATTTCCCCCTCCTGTAATAATCATCTTTTCATTCCCCGCAGCACCTCCTCCTGCGCTTGTGATAAATCGAATCGGCGCTGCCGATCCAGAATTTAAATGTGTTCCTATATTAAGTGCAGTAGAAGCACCCAAAGCATACATCTGCGTAGCGCTATTGGTGTCGGAATACAATTGAAATTGACTAGCTCCATTATTTGTTAACCCTATTGAAGCCCTACTTCCACTTCCTGAGCTTTGAACTAATCCACCAGACCCATTATTGAAAGTTGTATTCTGTATGTTTGAAAATCTCAAAAATTTTCCGTCCTGTGTGACAGTCCGATCCGATGTCAGTGTGCCATTGTCTTTATAGATATTTATGTCTGGTGTACTAGACGGCCCCGATCCAGTGAATACCCGCCACATTGATCCATCAAAGTAGTAATAGCCCGCTGCATCTACATTTACTACCTGTCCAGAAAGGGAAGCTGCTGATGCTGTAGCATAGATAATGGCCCCTGTTTGAGCTGTGGTATACGTTTTGGTAGCCAACTCATCACCTGTAAGCCTTGGTGCGAGGATGCCATCTAGGGCAGTAGGTTCTGTTGGTTTTCCCACTACATCAAGTGTGGCTTTTGGAGTTTCAGTATTAATGCCTACTTGAGAGAAGAGAGGCATTGAGAAGCTTAAAGCTCCTAAGAATAAATAAATTTTCATGTTTGATTTGGGTTTTAAAGGTTGATCTATATTGATTGTGTTATTGTTTTTTTTAAAAGAAGGGAAGGTATGATCTCCCTGCTTAATCAAATATTAAAGTCACTTATGAAAGTTGTAGTAAAACCTGAATGAGGGGTAAGGGTTAAAGGTAATAGATTAAGTTCTTTCTCATGATTTATGACGCAAATGTAATTGAGGTTTCCTAGTTGGTGCAAAACAATTATGGAAGCAATATTTAATTTATGCCAAGTAATTTGGTTTAAATTGATAGAAATATTTGTGAAGTGTTTTTTATAGTGTAAGTAGTAATTAATCAGATAGTTATTGCTGCAAAAGATTGGAATAAATAATTAAAATATTCTATTAAAAATATGACTTAAAGAGAAAGGAATCTATACATTTGTATTACCAAATGAAATAACTTCAACTTACTAATTTATTTTTCATGAAATTATTTTTCTATGTATTCTCTGTCTTTTTTCTTTTTACCCCTAGTCTGCAATCAGTACAGCAAGAAAATGGATCTGCTTAAGAAATGTTTTCCAGAATTATGAGAACATTTACTCTTTGTAGATAAAATTGAAAAAAATATTAAATTGTATTAAACAGATTTAAGAATTATGTCTAAAAACTTTTATTTTCTATTGTTACTGATTTTCGGAATTTCTTGCTCTAATACTAATAAAGAACAATTGAAAGCGGAATATAGCTTTCGAAAAAAAGAAATCCGCGAACTTAGCCAATTAGAGTTCTCCGGAAATACTCCATTGCTCATTAAAGAGGCGCAAAAAGCGAAGCAAAAAGCAAAAAAAATTGACTATGATTATGGTGTATTCCGCTGCAATATATTTCTGATGTTAGCTTTTAACGGAAGCGGAAAATACAAAGAGGCGACTTTATTAGGTCAAGAAAATGAGGAATTGGTCAAGAATATAAAAGATGAGTTTTTTATTTCTGCAAACTATTCAAATCTAGCATCTTCGTATTCATATTTAGGTCTTCTCGATGAATCTGAAAATTGTTTGAATAGAGCATTAAAACACAGTCTAAAGATTGAAGATAAAGACAAAAGATATTACACGTTGAGTGCAATATATGACGGGTTGGCATATGTTGAAACAATGAAAGGGGAATCTGCTCCCAATTTGGATAAGGTAAAAAAATATTACCTAAAGCAATTATGGGCAATCCAACAATTAAGTGAGACAAATAAGAATATTGCGATGAGAAAAAATGCGCAGTTATCTAATATTTATGTAAACTTAGGAGCTACAAGTTCCCGGCAGAAAAAAACAGAGGAAGCACAGAACTATTTCTATAAAGCTTTAGTGATTTGTAAAAAGTATAAATTTAATAATCCTGTTCCACTTATGGCGCACACTTCAATGGCCAAGCTTTTCCTTAGTCAGAAAAAATATGACAGCAGTATGGTATATGCTAAAAGAGGGATTGTACTTGAAAAAGAAGGTCATTTACCAGAAGTAAGAAGAGATCTTTTTGAAATCTTATATAGAGCTAGCGAAGCAAAAGGTGATAAACAAAATGCTAAGAAATATACCGATTTTTATATGAAACTCAATGACAGTATAATAAATGCTGAAAAAAGAGGGATTAATACTCCTGTAAAAATAATCATAGAGAATAAAGAAAAAGAAAAAACGAATACCGTGAGGAGTATATTTATAGTTTCTGCGGTGATCCTTCTTGTATTCACTTTGACGGGTTGGACATACTGGAGAAGAAAAAGTAAACTCTCCCACAAAAAATATGATGAACTGATCACTAAAATAAGAGAAGAAAACACTCAGAAAGCCGAGCGTAAAGAGTTTCAGAAATTGAGTAACGAGAATGGAAGCAAATCACTTGTAAGCATTACCGATGAGACAGCAAAATCCATTCTACAAAAGCTGGATAAGTTTGAGATGTCAGGTAAATTTCTGAAGAAGAATATCAACTTACCTTATCTGGCAGGGCAACTGAACACTAATACTACATATCTTTCAGAGATCATTAAAATCCACAGAGAAAAAAGTTTCAATGATTACATAAATGGGTTAAGGATCAGCTATATCACTCATAAGCTCGTAGAAGACCCACGTTACAGGGAATATAAGATTACCTACCTTGCAGAGGAATGTGGCTTTGCTTCCAGCCAGGTCTTTGTAATCCATTTCAAAAAGATAACAGGTTTCACTCCTTCCTATTTTATTGAAAACCTGAAGAAGGATAAAAACATTTGAGCGTTGTCTTTTCAATAAATTATGATTGAGTAATTTGATTGAGACTTTACTTTGTGTCGTCCTGAAATTACCTTACATTATTTAACATTAATTCTGTTTTATCGTCAAATTATAGATAGTGATATTTTAAAAGAAGCATCAATAGATATTTAAGTATCTATAGACTGCTTTATCTTTCAGTTAGTTTTGATAGATTTTCAACTTAAGCTTTTCAAAATATAGCATAGATTCTTCAAACTTATTTTTATCATTTGTATTTTGAGAGAAGGGTCCTGCACAGCATCTGATACAACTTTTTAACATTTCTGAATGACATAAAATAAAGCTAATTTTTATTTTCTTAACATATCTATTAAATCATTTGACTCTTCTATTATCCATTGATTACATCGGATTAAATCATTCATAATGCCCAATTGTTTGGGAGTTAACAGAGTGTCTATATTTTTATTTTTGATATTTTCCCATTTACTATTATGTGCTGTTCCTTCAATCCCTTTCGGAGATCCATTGGGAGTAAATAATTGGATGCCGGGGATTTTCTTTTTACCAAAGGGTAAATTACATACAAGCCATCATAATCCCAATCACAGGAGTAATAGATTGGTAATCCTCTTGTATCTGCATAATCCAACTTGGTAACATTTTTACCTCCTGCATATAATATTGGTAATATGGCTTAATCTGTTTTAAGTTATTCAATTTTATAAATTGTTGGAATTAAATTTTGACTAATTCAACTAAACATTTCCTCCCAAAAGGCATTTTAAAAATCTAACGAAATATAGGTTAGCAAGGGTATTTATCTGTCTAAAATCTTCTAGTAAAAATGAGAGGATTTAGGATTAGCAGATTAAAATTAAGAGTTATAAAGTATATTCCGTATAAAAATATACGTCATTTCCTTACTGTTTTCCGTAAACTCATCTTGTTTTATATAAGTAGTTTAGCCAGATATTTTGATAAAGCTTAAAGAATTTATGAAGAGCATGCAAAATTGCTTGAATTTTACTCGTGGTTTTGAATTAATTATTAAATTGCATCAACTAATAACTCTCACCATGAAAAACCAAATACACAATCCTCTTTAATTTAACAGTCTGCTTCATCAAAAGTATGGAATGATTTGTCCGGAGATTAACAGACAAGTCAGGTCTTTATGTATCCCCAATTTATTGGGATACAGATTAACCATCCTAAAACTGTATTATGAAATTTCTACACACTGCAGACTGGCACATTGGTCAGCTGTTTCACGAATATGACCGCAGTTATGAACACCAGCAGTTTCTAAATTGGCTGGTAGAAACTTTAGTAGCTGAAAAAATCGAAGTACTGCTGATCAGCGGCGATATCTTTGATAGTTCCAATCCATCTGCAGCCTCAGTTCGGATGTTTTATCGTTTTCTCAACCAGGCAACAACATTATTGCCAGGTCTACAAATTATCATTACGGCAGGTAACCATGATTCGGCGGCACGTTTGGAAGCACCGAAACCTTTACTGGAATCTTCTAATGTTCATATTATCGGCTTAGTAGAAAAAGATGCCGAGGGAAATATTGATTACGAAAAACTGCTTGTTAAAATAAATGATGCTTCGGGAGCCATCAAAGCCTGGTGTCTGGCCATTCCTTTTCTGCGTATGGGCGACTATCCGGCCATTGCTGACTGCGCCAACCCTTATACCGAAGGTGTGGCGGTTTTATATCAGGAGGCTTTCAACTATGCAGAACAACATAAATCGGAAGGCCAACCAATCATTGCCATGGGACACCTGCATGCACAACAGGCAGAGGTCACTGATCTTGATAAAACTGAAAGGCTGATCATGGGCGGTGTGGAATGCATTTCAGCCATGGCCTTTCATCAGGATATCAAGTATGTAGCGCTGGGACACATCCACAAAGCACAAAAAATTGGTGGAAAGGAACATATCCGTTATTCGGGCAGTCCCTTGCCGATGTCTTTCTCCGAAATTCATTACAAGCATCAGGTGATTGTTTTTGATCTTGAGCAGGAAATCAGCAATCTGAAAACCGTAGAAATCCCGCTGTTTGTGCCGCTGCAAAGGGTCCCGCTTCAATATAGGTCTTTGCATGAAGTCATTTCCCTTTTGGAACAATTGCCATTAGCCGATTCCAATCCGGAAAACCTGCCTTATCTGCAAGTGAGAGTCTTGCTGGAAGGACCTGAGCCCGCTTTGCGCCATAAAATAGAAACAGCACTAGCCGGTAAAGGCGTCAGGCTTGCGAAAATTGATGTCCAATATCCGAGTGCAACTAAAGAAACACCGAAACTGATCACACCTGAAAAGCTGAATGAACTGCAGCCGCTTGATGTATTCGGCAAAGTCTACCAGTCCCGATACAACAGCGAAGTTCCTGATCATCTGTTGCAGCTCTTTCAGCAGGTGGTGCAGGAAGTAAACCATAAAGCCGAATAAGATGAAAATCCTTGCCATACGCATTAAAAATTTAGCTTCTTTAGAAGGAGTTACCGAAATCAACTTTACGGAAGAGCCTTTATGTTCTGCTGGGATCTTTGCCATTACCGGTGCTACCGGAGCTGGAAAATCAACAATCCTGGATGCTTTATGCCTGGCCTTATACGGTAAAACACCCCGTTATCTCCAGGCCAGGGAAACCGGCGTTGAAATTCAAGATGTACAGGGCAGCACGCTAAGCCAAGGTGATGTGCGGGGCATTCTGCGCGACGGCACGGCTGATGGATTTGCTGAAGTCGATTTCAGAGGAATCGACGGGCAAAATTACCGCGCTAACTGGAGTGTGAGACGGGCCAGGAACCGTGCTGATGGAGGCATACAGTCTGATTCCATAACGCTCAAAAACCTTAGCACCGCTGTTGATATGCCCGGCAGAAAAGCAGAAACCTTCAATGAAATCGCACGATTGGTCGGCTTGAATTTTGAGCAATTTACCCGGTCGGTGTTGCTGGCGCAGGGCGACTTTACCGCTTTTATGAAAGCCAACCGCGACGAGAAATCTTCTTTGCTCGAAAAACTGACGGGAACCCATATTTATTCTGAAATCTCCCGGAAAATCTTTGAAAAATACAAGGCCGAAGAATTACACCTACGCGATCTCCATGCCCGTAAAGAAGGTATTGTCACCCTGAGTGATGAAGAACAGCAGGTCCTATCTGCAGATCAGGAGCTGCTGGAAAGCCGGATCAAAAGCCTTGAAGCAGAGATCGAAAAATACACTGCCGGGATCGGATGGTACGAACAACTCACCAACTTTCAACAAAGCAACGATGAAGCGCAAAATGCCTTACAAGTAGCTGCTGAAACCAAAACTTCCGCTTTGCCGAGAAGCCTTAAATTACATGCGGTCGAACAGGTACAGCAAACCCGAAGCTGGGCAGATGCCTTACAGCAAGCGCAAGCACAACAGATCGATAAATCAACCCTGCTGATCTCTTTAAAGGAAACCCTGGCTTCACTGCAAGTACAACAGGAAATACTTGAAAAGCAGCTAATAGCAGCTGACCATCAGCTTTCCGCTGAACATAAAGCCCTTGCGGATGCGCAGCCATTACTGGAAAAAGCAAGGAAGCTCGATACGCTGCTGTCGGAGAAAAAAGAGCAGGTCAGCCAGCTGAAAGAAGAGGCTCAGAAAGCAAATGAAGTTAACCAGCAACATCAGGCTATACTTAAAAATAAAGAGGAAGCATTTGCTGCACTGCTGGGAGAAATAGAAACCATCAGCCAATGGCAGACTGAACAAGCTGCCCGAAAGCCGGTTGCCGAAAATAAAGACCTCATCCTCTCCAAACTGGAAGATGCCCAAAAACTGTTGGAAGCGCTGCAAAATGCTGCGACAAGTTTAGCACAGTTACAGAATAAAATCCAAACTACCGAAGCCCAAAAAGCCAATATTGAGCAGCAGTGGAAACAGCAGTTGCAGGCTTTGGAAGATCAACAAAAAAGCTGCAATGCCCAATCCAAAGCATTACTGGCCATTCCGATTGAAACCCTGAACCGCAATAAAACTGAAACTGACGTTCAGGTAGAAGATCTGATCAAGGCACAGACACAATGGCAGCTGTACTATTATGCACAGACCGAATGCGAAAGTTTAAAGCAGAAGCAAGTACAGGATCAAACCGATCATCAAAACAAACAGGTGCTTTTACAAGAGCTGGACCAACAGCTGCCGGTCATCAAGGCGGAAAGAGATACGGCTGATCAACTCCTGCAACAGGTCCGGCTGGCATCGGCAGAAAATGTAGAAACGTTGAGGGAAGCACTGACCGAGCATGAACCCTGCCCGGTATGTGGCAGCACACACCATCCTTATGTGGTGGAAAATCCCCAACTGGAAAAGATTTTGGCTCAACTCGAAAAAGCCCATGAGGAAAAAGAGCAAATCTATCTGGCCAGCCATAGCAAACATCAGGCCTTAGAGCAGGAATGCGAGCGCCTGCAAATCGCTATTCAACGGCAAGAGGAAGATCTTCAGGCTAAACAATCCGCCCTTGAGATCCAAAGACAAGCCTGGGAACAATCGGATGCGGCGAAAAAAAGTCTTTCCATAACCGATGCGGAAAAAGCAGCCTGGATCGAAACCCAATTGCAGGCTTTTAAAACAAAACAAACTGATCTGCTGACCCAATTACAAACCTACGCTAACCAAAAACAAGCGCTGGAAACGGCTAAAAACGTGATGGATCTGCTGAAGGAAAATACCGACGGCCTGGCGAATCAAATCAAAGATATTCAGAACAACCTGTCCTTGTTTCAGGAACAGCAAAACCAGGTGAAACGCGAACAAGAAGTAGCTGCGACCCATTTGAAAGGAATTGAAGCACTTCTCTCGCCATATTTCTCCGCAACCGGCTGGATGGAAAACTGGAAAGCTGCCCCTGCTACATTTACAGATGGTATTACAACTTTTGCCGGACAATGGAAAGCCCATACCGAAAAACTGGATCAATGTACTCGAGAAAAAGCTGTCCTGGAAGCGACTCTGAAAGAAATGGGACACCAGGCAAAAGCACTGGCATCAGAAGCCGTAAGGAAAATGGAAATCAATCTCTCGCAACAGGAATTGTACCTGGATCTGAGTCAACAACGTAAAGATCTGTTTGCCGGGCAGCTCGCTGATGACAAGGAACTTCAATTGAAACAGGCGATCACCGAATCCCAGGAAATATTTGACCAACTTAAAGCCAGACAACAACAACTGGCCATCGATCATACCAAAGCCCTTACACGGCAGGAGGAACTCACGACCGCCTTAAGCACACTGGAAGCCACAATACAGAAAACTTCACAGAATCTGTTGGATTGGCTGAAGGCGTATAACCAAAAGAATGATCAGCCACTCAGCCTCGAAGCACTTCATAATTTGCTGGCACTGGGCAACAACTGGATAGACACCGAACGCAAGGCATTACTGGCCATTGATGAAGAACTGACCAAAGCCAACAGCATTCTTATGGAACGGCAACAGGCTTTAGCACGTCATCAGCAAAATGGTGCATCGCAAATCCCATTCGAAGAACTCATCTCCCTCAACGCTGCGGCTAAATTGGAAGAGGAAGAAAAGAAACACAAAAAAGGAGAAAATAGTTTCCGATTGCAACAGGATGAAGTCAATAAAAACAGGATTGGCGAACTGCTGCAAAGTATCGCAATGCAGGCAACCGTCACCGAAAACTGGGCCAAGCTCAACGAGATTATCGGTTCGGCCGATGGAAAGAAATTCCGGCAGATTGCCCAGGAATATACCCTGGATGTGCTATTGGGTTATGCCAACATCCATTTGCAAGCCTTGACCAACCGCTACCGGATCGAACGCATTCCGGCATCGCTGGGCCTCCAGGTGGTGGATCAGGATATGGGCGATGAGGTGCGTACGGTTTACTCGCTTTCGGGTGGGGAATCTTTCCTGGTGTCGCTGGCCTTGGCCTTAGGTCTTGCCTCGCTGTCATCCAGCCGCATGAAAGTGGAATCTTTATTTATCGATGAAGGTTTCGGTTCGCTGGATCCCAATACACTCAACATCGCCATGGATGCCCTCGAACGCCTGCACAACCAGGGCCGAAAAGTAGGTGTGATCTCGCACGTCCAGGAAATGACGGAACGGATCCCGGTGCAGATCAAAGTGAGCAAGCACCAGAGCGGCAGGAGTAAGGTGGAGGTTAATCATAAATAAAAATCAAATAAGAATATGGCACAATTTAAAAATCCATACATATCAAGAGTACAAATAAAAAATTTTCGAAACTTTTTGGATGTGGATGTGGCTTTGGATCACAAACAGGTGATTATTGGAGAGAATAATGTTGGGAAAACAAATTTTTTAAGAGCAATCCAATTAATCTTGGATAAAAGTTATTCCGATACTGATCGAGAATTACTTCCTGAAGATTTTCATGAGAGTATTGAGTCTCCTATGGAAAATGGTGAGGTAATCGAAATTAATCTTGAAATAAGGGGGTATGAACATAATAGTAAACTTAAGGCCCAGTTTGTAGATGCAGTAATATCAGATACTCCTCCAACTCTTAGATTCACCTATAAGTTTAAGCCTAATGTTGATGAATTCGGTAATATCATTAATTATAAATACGAGTTATTTAAAGGGAATAATGAAGAAAAAAGATTTACTAATGAAGACCGCAATTATATTAATATTTATGTTATAAAGGCATTGAGAGATGTTGAACGAGAATTAAAAGCAAACAAAAACTCTCCATTGTATAAACTTGTCAAACAGTATGAAATATCTTCTGAACATCTTGAAGAAATATCGAACGCTTTGAAATATGCAGCGAAGGGAATTCTTGAACTCGATGAAATTGAACATATAAAAAATGTCCTTACGAATCAGTTCACTACATTGTCTGGATTACATACTGATCACCAAATTACATTAAGAACATTCGACATTGATACTGAAAGATTGCTATATACATTGCAGGTATATATGGGATTAAAGGAAAGATCTGTCTCGGAATTAAGCTTAGGCCTGGCCAATATTCTTTATATCTCTTTAATGTTACTCCTTTTAAAAGACAAAACTATATTGCCCATTATAAAACCTGCCCAATTTGAATCATTAGCGGCCGAAGATGGAGGTGGATTATTAGCAGAGCTATATGAAGTAAGTGATAAAGGAAACTATATCTTGAAGCAAGAAATTGAAGATGGCAAGGTTGAATCATTGTATGATTTTATGGATGAACATAATTATAAACATCAGGCATTTACAATTTTAGCGGTAGAAGAACCAGAAGCGCATTTACATCCAACATTACAGCGGTTGATCTATCGAGAGGTATTGCATAACAGTAATACTTCAGTAATATTTACCTCTCATTCAACTTATATTACATCTGTAACGCCACTAAACTATATTGTCCATATTCGAAAAGTAAGTGAAAGCAGTAAAGCTTTCTCAACAGCTAATTTATCCCTTGATGATAAAGAAAAAAAGGATATAGAGCGTTATATCGATGCGAAGCGGGGAGAAATTTATTTTGGCAAAGGCGTTATTTTGGCTGAGGGTATTACAGAGGAATATTTTATTCCTGCTGCTGCAGATTTAATGGATACACCATTAGATAATTATGGGATTGTAGTATGTAATATCGACTCTACGAATTTTAGGCCATACATTCAATTACTTAAAGCACTAAATATTCCATGGGTGCTATTTACAGATGGAGATTATTATGAAATTGAAGAACATACAGATGAAGACGGAAATCATAAGACCAAACGTGTTTATCATATAATGGATCAAAATACAGGTAGGTCTTGGGGGTACAAAGGAAATGAGAATATTGTAAATATTCTTACTATGCTTAGAATAATAGCAGACGGCTCTACATTAGAGGAAGAAGAAATAAGAGATAAAGGAGGTTTTATAGGAGAATATACTCTTGAAGTTGATATGATGAACAATTCAGGCGATGAAGGAATTGAAATACTCAAAACCGTATACGATGAGCTCAAGCCGGGAGGAGATGAAATGCAAGAGAATTTTGAAGGAGCACTTGATAATAAAGATTATTGGTCTGCTCTTAAAAAGATCGAGGGAAATATTAGCAAAGGACGTTTTGCCCAGCGATTAGCTGAAGAACTTATTCTAGAATTAGTTCCGGATTATATAGGCAAAGGTATTGAAGCAATTATTCAAAAGGTTAATGAGTCTTATGAATAGTCAATTTTTTCAAGATTTAGAGCTGATAAAAAAAGATGCTAAACAGTACGAAGCTTATCAATCAATGGAGAGTTCTGTAATTGTTGCAGGTCCGGGGAGTGGTAAGACTCGTGTATTAACTTTAAAAGCTGTAACGCTTGCTAAAAGCCATATTAATAAACCGTCTGGACTAGCTTGTATTAGTTACAGCAGAGAATCTGTTAGAGAGCTTAAGAAAAGATTAAGGGCTTACGGTTATATTCCTACTAACAAAGACTTTATAGGAACAGTTCATAGCTTTAGTTTATTGCATGTTATCCAACCTTTTGCGCATCTATATCCCCAATATAATGTAGCATACCCGATTAAAATTATCCCAGATGATATAAAGGATAATCTCTACAATTCTGTACTTAAGGAACTGAATGTTGAGGATTCTCGTCAATTATCTCTGGCTGATATCAATAAACACAGGTCCCTTTCCCTAAGAGGTCGCAGTATGGTTCAAATGGGCACAACTGACCTCATTGCGAAAGGAGCGGAACTTTATGAAGCTAAGATTAATGAGACTGAGTTTATAGATTTTATTAACATTATCAACTTATCTGCTAAAATCATAAATGAACAGCAATATGTTAGGGAAACATTAAAAAGTCAGTTTCCTTGGCTATTAGTGGACGAGTACCAGGATTTAGGTAAGGCATTACACGAAATGGTGCTTGAACTAGTATTTAACGCTGGAATAAAATTATATGCGGTTGGTGATACAAACCAATCTATTTATGGGTTTAACGGAGGGTATCCAGATTTCTTATTGGAACTAATGTCAAATGATAATATAAAAACTATTAATCTTGTTTCAAATTATAGAAGCTCCCAACACATTATCGACGCTTCCATTGAAGCATTGCAACCAGTTCCTCCTTATCCAAAATATATAGCAGGGAAAAGAAATGATGATATAGCTGATTTCACTTTTATTACTTGTGACAATGGGATGGAACCTCAGTATGAGATTGTAGCAAAAAAGATAATTCCTAATTTGTTAGCTAAAAGTGTTCCTCTAAATGAAATTGGAATTATAACTAGTTCTAATGCTCAAATTCAGCATATGGCAACTTTTATGAAACAAGAAGAAATCCCTTTCTTTATTGTTAAATGGAGTTTTGAAAACAGTGCAGTTGTTGTATGGTTACAAGATTGTGCCCAATGGAGTATTGATAAAGAAACACAATCATTTGATGAATTGTTTAATTTTTGGAGAAGATTAATAAATAATCATAATGATGCTAGGAAAGATAAAGAAGAAATATATTTAAAAACAAGATTTTATAAAGTACTTGCTAATAGTTTGGAAAGTAATAATTGTTTTGAATGGCTAAGCCATATTATAAACCAATTAGAGCTTAAAGAGACGCTTAGTAATTCTGAGATGTATCCAAATGAAGTTGATAATTTAAATAAGCTATTAGACGAAGCTAACTTACGCAATTTAAAAGATGCAGAGATAAAAAGATTTGCAAATCTTGGATCTCCCGAAAACGAGGTCACTATTACAACCAGGCATAGCTCAAAAGGATTAGAATTTGAGGCCGTAATATTATTAGGAATGGAGGAAGGAAACTTCCCATATTATTTAAATATAGGTAATGAAATTGCGCTAAATGAAGATCAAAGACTTTGTTATGTTTGTATTAGCAGAGCAAAACAAACATGTATCCTTCTGAGATCGGAGTCATTTACTAGGGAAACTAAGTATGGTGTAAAGACCTTTCCTTATCCTCCCTCTAGATTTTGGGTTAATCTACACGATAAATTTGGAAATGAAAATAATACATTTACCGCGGAAAATTATAAATAATTAAATTTTTATTTATCATGTAATCACCAATCATTAACGCTCCATCAGATTAAAAGAAACCGTTCAATTTTTTGTCTAATCCTAAAAAATAATTCCAACAACTCCCCGAATTCTTACCAAAAATGAACTACGAAAAAGCGCTCTCCCTCTACAAAAACGACAAAACCCTTCAGCTCCTGCGGGCTGAACACTTTCCGCTGCTGGTGAGCTTTTTCCACCTCGTCTTCAAGCAGCAGGACAGGATTTCGTACCTGCAAACCGAATTGCAAAGCATCCTGGGCGATTACATCTTTTCGCTTCAACGGCTGGGCATTGAGGATTACCAGAAAGCACCCGTAGATTATTTACAGAAATGGGCGGAACAGGGGTATCTTCGTCGATATTATGAAAGGGCCGACGAACCCATGTACGAACTTTCCCCAGCGACGGAAAATGCGTTAAAATGGCTCGAAGATCTGAATAAACAACAGTTTGTGGGCACCCACAGCCGGCTCATCCAGTTTTTTGATCTGCTGCAGCGCATTGTCAATACCACTTCCGGGCCTTATGAGCGCATCCAGCAGTTACAGGAAGAACGCCGGAAAATTGATCAGGAAATCGAACAGATCCGCCAGGGCAATTATGCGAAACCTTCCGATACCCAGCTGAAAGAAAACTATTTTCTGGCCGAGGAAACTGCGAAACGTTTGTTATCCGATTTCCGGCAGGTCGAAGAAAATTTCAGAGAATTGGATAGCCAGACCCGCCAGACCATCATCAAAAGCAATCTTGCCAAAGCAGATCTGCTCGATAATGTTTTTCAGCAGCAGGATTTCCTCTGGAATACCGATCAAGGAAAAAGTTTTAAGGCTTTCTGGGAATTTCTGATGAGCGAGCAGATGCAGGAAGAACTCGAAGAATTGCTGGATAAGATCAATGCCATCCCGGCGATTGTCGAAATCAAAAAAGAACAGACCGTAGATCGTATCAAAACCAACCTGGTGGATGCCGGTGATAAAGTAAACCGAAGCAACGACGGCCTGATTGAGCAGCTCCGGAAATTTGTGGAACAAAAAAACCTGTCCGAAAGCCGTCATATCCTCCAAAGCATCGAAGAAATGGAAAGCTTGCTGCTGGAGCACAAAGAAACGCTTGATCAGCAAGCCGCATGGATGGAAATTGATGAGGTTTTTAAACCCTCCTTTACCATAGACCGCCCTCTTTTCAATCCGCCGGTTAAAGTTACCTTTGCAGCTACCGAAATTGCCGATGGCGTGGCTACGGCTGATACCGACCTACTGTTTGAACAGTTTTACGTGGATGTGGAAGTCTTACGAAATCATGTGAAAACCCTTTTGAAAAGCCGTTCACAGGTTGCGCTTTCCGAGTTGCTCAACCATTACAAACCCACCAAAGGCGTTGCTGAAATATTGGGCTATGTGCAAATCGCAACTAACGAAGGTAAACATTTCGTCAACCGTGATCAATTCGAATATCACATCATCGAAAACAAATCCACCGGAAAAACCTATCGCATGCAAACCCCTATCATCATCTTTAACCGATAAAAATGGAATACCGTTACTCTGCAAGCCTCATTGCTTTATTGAAAGGAATTGTATACAGCCACCAGAAGGAAACCTGGGAAAACCTGCTGCAATATGAACCCGATGTCAAAAAATATTTTATCCCGATCGGGCTGGAGCTCTTTCTGGATAAGAGCGAAGGCTACGCCTTTCTCCGCCAGAAGGAATGGGAAGAAGACGAAAGACCTTTGCCGAGAATAGCTGAAAAACGATCGCTCAATTTCATGACTTCTTTAGTCTGTATTGTCCTGAGAAAATTCTTACTCGAACACGATGCACAGGGTGGCTCGGTGCGCTCCATTATCGGCGAACACGAAATCATCAACCGGGTGAAAGTATTCTTGCCCAATGTAAATGATGAAGCCAAACAACAGGAAAAGATCAACACCGCTATCAACCGCGTACTCGACATCGGATTCCTCAGAAAACTGGAAGACCAGGAAAAAAACTACGAAATACACCGGATCATCAAAGGCTTTGTGAATGCCGATGTGATCGATGAAACCCTGCAGAAGTTCAGGAACTATGCTGCTGAAAACCAACCTAAAGATTAAACTCATTTATGGAAGAACTATTTGATACCCATCCTGAAGAACTCAATCTGGCCGGTTACCGGCTTCAATACCTGGAAGTACTCAACTGGGGGACCTTTAACCAGGTGCGCTGGCAGATCCAGCCCAATGGACAAAATGCCCTTTTGACAGGCGATATCGGTTCAGGAAAATCTACGCTGGTGGATGCCCTGACCTGCCTGCTTGTGCCGCACCATAAGATTATCTTTAATAAAGCCGCCGGTGCCGAAGGAAAAGAGCGCAACCTGCTGAGTTACGTTAGAGGAGAATTTAAAAAAGAAAAGGAAGAAATCACTAAAACCGCAAAGAAGGTTTACCTCCGTCCGGATGATCATACCTATACCGTTATTATCGGAAATTTTTATAACAAGGGCTATAATGAACACATTTGCCTGGCCCAATTTTTCTGGATCGGCAAAGAGGGAAAAGTAGAAAAGTTGCTGATCATCGGCACGATTCCTTTAACTATTAAAGATCATTTTCAGCATTTCGGCGATATCACTGAGTTGCGAAAGAACCTGCGTAATACGCCGGGCATACAATTATTCAATGATAATTTCTCGCAATATAGCGAACATTTCCGCAGGCTTTTTGGCATGAACAGCGACAAAGCGATCGACCTGTTTTATCAGACTGTTTCCATGAAGTCCGTCAGCAGCCTGACCGATTTTGTCCGCGAGCAGATGCTGGAAAAAACCGATGTCAAAGAACAGATTGATGCCTTGCTCAAACGTTTTGATGACCTTAATAAGGCCCATGCCGCCGTAGTGCATACCAGGGAACAATACCAGATACTAAAGCCTTTGGCAGAGGCCAGTGAAACCTACGAAACGGTTACCCGCGAAATTGAAGATATAGAAGCCATGCTGGAAGTGATGCCGGTCTGGTTTGCCGAAAGGAAATGGGAATTGCTGGAACAGGCCATTGCAGATGCCGGTCAGGAACTCTCAACATCAGAACAGCAGCTACACGCCATCACCCAGGAAATTGAAGCTTGGGAGGAGCGGCGGCAAACTATTGTACAGGACATTGCGAGCAACGGAGGAACACGGATCGAACAAATTGCCGGAGAGATAAAACGGCATGAGCAAGACAAAGAAGTCAAGCAAAAGGAATTCGATGATTATGAGCGTCTTGCCTTGCAGACCGGGTTAGCAAGTATAAAGCAGGAAAGTGATTTTCAGAACAACATCAAGCGGGCTAACGAATCAATGGAGAAATGTGATCAGATAGAAGAAAAACTTCGGGAACAACGCGATAACGAGGTCAGTGAACTGCGTAAACAGGAAGCGGAATATCAGGCAGAGCGAAAAGAACTGCAATCACTCAAAGAACGAAAAACCCAGATCCCGGCATGGCTGATTGCCTTTCGGTCACAACTTTGTGCCGATTTGCGGATTGACGAGGAAGATTTGCCTTTCGCCGGGGAATTACTGAAAGTGAATGAACAGGAAACCGAATGGGAAGGCGCAATCGAAAAACTGCTCCGTGATGCAGGCATCAGCTTACTCGTTCCCGGAAAGCACTACCGGAGTGTCAGCCGTTACGTCAACAGCAATCCGTTAAAAGGCGCTGATGGAAGAGGCATCAAGCTTACTTATTTGGAAGCAGATCTGAATAGTAACGCTCGACTTCTAAAAGAATTGGATGAAGACAGCATCGCTTATAAAATAAATATTAAACCTGAAACGCCTTTTTACGATTGGCTGGAAAATTACCTGCAACGCAGCTTTGGCGATTATATCTGTACTGATGTTGACGGTTTGCCACATGTTCCTTTTGGCATCACCCGGCAAGGTCTGATCAAGAGCGGCCGCATCCGGCATACCAAAGACGACCGCAAACGGATTGACGACCGGCGTAATTATGTATTGGGCTGGAGCAATGCCGAAAAGATTAAAGCACTTGAAAATTCGGTAGATAAGCTGGAGCGAAACATTTATGAGCTAAAATCCAGGCTAAAGGACATTGAAGAAAAAGAGAAAAAGAACAGCGAACAGAAGCAACTGCTGGGACATTTGCTTTACGTGAAAGACTTTTCCCGCATCAACTGGCAATACCATATGGCCAAAATCTATGAACTGGAACAGGAACGCGATCAATTGCTGAATAACAATGATAAGCTTGCGCAGCTGCAACATAACAAAATCGAAGTGGACCAGCAGATTATGGATGGAAGGACCAGACAAAAACAATTCACGGAAGATATCGGCGGATTCAAAACAAAGATTCAAAACTATCGGGATCAGCAACACCATGCCATACAGCAAAAAGAACAATTAGCCCCTCAACTGAAAGAAAAATGGTATCCTTTGATCGACGAAAAACTCACTGGAGTAAAGATTAACCTCAGGGGCATAGAAAATCGGCAGGAAGAATTCCGAAAACAATTTCAGGGAGAGAATGGCGAATTGAAAAGGCTTCGTGGACGTCAGGCTGGCCATCGAACCCACATTGAGAAAAAGATGCGGGAAATCAAAGAACATTCCCGTGCCGAATACAGTGAAGTTACCGACAACATCGATGCCCGTACCGAATACATTAAAAAATTCAGACAACTGGAGTCTGAAGACTTAAAAAGGCACGAAGAGCGCTTCAAGGAAGAACTGAATAAAAACGTGATCAACAGCATCGCTGTCTTCGACAGCCAGCTACAGAAACACGAAAAAGATATCAAACTGAAAATCCGGACGATTAACGAACATCTTTCAGAAATTGTTTACAATGCGGTGCAGGATACCTACATCACCATTCTGATGGATACCACCCCTAATAAGGAAGTACGGCTATTCAGGGAAGAATTAAAAAAATGCTATATCCATTCCTTTAGCAGCCATAATGATCTGTATACGGAAGAGAAATACGAACAGGTAAAAAGGATCTTAGACCGTTTTGCAAGTATGGAAAATGCAGACCGCGAATGGACTTCAACTGTTACCGATGTACGCCAGTGGTTTGAGTTCAACGCCAGTGAACGTTACCACTCTGATGAAACAGAAAAAGAGTTTTATGAAGGTTCTGGCGGAAAAAGCGGTGGACAAAAGGAGAAACTGGCATACACCATTCTGGCCAGTGCACTGGCCTATCAGTTTGGGCTGCAGTTCGGAGAGCGCAAAAGCAAAAGTTTCCGTTTCGTGGTGATTGATGAAGCTTTTGGCAGAGGCAGCGACGAAAGTACCCGTTACGGACTCGAATTGTTTAAAAAACTGAATCTCCAACTGTTGATTGTAACCCCGCTGCAGAAAATCCATGTGATAGAAGGTCATGTCAGCTCTTTTCACTTTGTGAGCAACCGGGAAGGTAACAATTCGCAGGTGAGTAATTTTACCAAAGAAGAATATGAAATCGAACGCGATAAACACAACGGAATCTTTCCTAATACCCCTGAAAATGATTAGCCCGGCAGAAATAAGAAAACAGGCGTTGAAATGGTGGAAGCCCTTGCTGCAAAGCCATATCCAGGAAGAACCCTTTTTTCCTAAAATAATAGACCGTATCGGGAAAGTGAAATCGGGTCAGATTACAGAACGCTTTGAAATGCTGCAAAATGAAATAGAAGAACTGTATCGTTATTCTAAAAATCAAACCGGCAAAGGCTACCTCGTGCAAACCGCCGGTCGGAATTTCAGGCGGACAGGCAGCCATGATTTGCCGGATACCATTATTTTTGAAAGTTTTGAAGACTACCTTCATTTTACGGGCTATCAAAAAGATTGGACCGTTTTTCTGAAGCATTATGACATGGTCATTAGTAACATTCCTGTATTAAAAGACTGGACTTTACAGCATTGTTTATGGTTAACGGATCGCCATATCAACTGGGAAGATGTGCTGAAGGTTTGCCGATATTTTATAAAGACACCCCGGCCTAACCTTTACCTGCGGCAGCTGCCTATCGAGATCCACACCAAATTCATTGAAGAAAACAATACGCTGATTCAATCCTTACTTGATTTCCTGATTCCGGATCATGTGCGTTCGGCTCAACAAAAACGTTTCGCCGACCGTTTCTTTTTACGGTACGATGAACCGTTGATCAGGCTCCGCTTTCTGGATGAAAACCCGAATCCGGATTTTAAATTCAGGGACATCAGCATCCCGCTCTCCGATTTTGAAACCCTTGAACTTCCGGTGGAAAATATCCTGATTACGGAGAATAAAATGAATTTTTTAACCTTACCGCTGTTAGGATCCACTGTCGCCATCTGGAGCGGAGGGGGCTTTAATATTTCTTTTCTCAAAAATGCGGACTGGCTGTCAGACAAAAAGATTCGGTATTGGGGCGATATCGATGAACATGGCTTTCAGATTCTGCATCAGCTACGATCATACCATCCGCATACGCAAAGCGTCATGATGGACCGGACGACTTTTGAAACTTTTCAAAATTATGCAGTAAGTGGCGCAAGAAATAAATCCCAAAATCTAAACCTCTTGAACAAAGAGGAAAACGATCTTTTCCAGTATTTAAAGGCTTTGGAAAAAAACAGGCTGGAACAGGAGAAAATTCCGCAGATGTATGTGGATAGATGTTTGAAGAATAGGATCGAATCATGAACTGGTTGCATAAAACTATATCAGTAACTGTATTTAGAGCCAGTATTGCTTAATAACAGTAGAGTTAATGGAGTATAAATCTCTAATTTTTGATGGGTATGTTAGTATATTTTTTTTCTGATAATTTTTCCAAACCAGCCCTACTACAGCATATCAATTTAGAGTTTCATCAATATCTTTTAACATTGTTTTATCAAACAACAATGGATAATAATATATAATATGCTTTAATACACCAAACTATAATAAGCAGTAGAACAATTATTCAGATTTTAATCAAAATCTAACTTAATTTTTAATGACGCTTCCCTGGCAACGGAATCTATTATTTTGGTATAAATTTCTGTTGTCTTAAGGTTTCTATGACCCAACAGTTTAGAAATTGTATAAATAGATGTACCTGATGCGAGCTGTAATGTAGCAAATGTATGTCGAAAGCCATGAAACGTAAAGTATTTGTTGATGCCGGCATTCTTTAACCATGGTTTAAGAAACTTAACAACATCATCATACTTAATTCCTTCAAAAACTTTTTCATTGTTATCCTTTGGAAGCCCTAATATTTCTAATGTCTTATCTGATATAGGGTAGTATTCTGCATTTCCAGTTTTACTTTGTTTGTATAAGATGTAAAAATTGCCGTTAGAACCTTGTATGTCACCCCATACAAGTTTTTTAATATCGGAAAAACGAAAACCTGTTAATGCAGAAAATAAACCAGCTTTTTTAACTAATTGTGATTCACATTTTGCATCGGCCATACTTTGTAGCTCATTTAAGAACAGGAAACATCGATGAGTTTCCTCTAATTTTATTCCTTTGACCACAGTACTGAGATCTGTTAAAAGATATTTATTAATGAAAGCACTCTTAATGGTATTTCTAAATTTGTCAAAATAAGATGATGCAGTATTAAGACTGATTTTTCTTTCGTATCTGCCAACAGATGGATTAGATAATAGAAAATTTTTAAACTGTTCACATGTAGAATAGTCGAGATCAATAAAAGGTAAATTTTTTCCGCAAAAATTCTGAAAATACCTTACAGCCATTTGCCAATTGTATGAATCTGGTCTTTTGTTTGCTTCAGCTTGAAAGAATTCCGTAAAATCTGATATCCTTTTTTTGATTAAAAATTCATAGTTTTTATTTTGAATATCTATTAAACGTTCGGCTTTTCTATATTCCACTAATTTCAAAGTTTCAATATTATGTAGTTTTTCTACATTATTTTTAGGATTCAAATAGGTGTGTAAATGTAGAAAATACTTTCTCTTAAGTTCTCCCGTTATTGGATGTGCTATGGGAGGATAGATATCCAAATAATGAGATTCTTGTCCATTACTTATGGGCTTTTGTCTTAGTTTTACCCTTGTCATCACCGGTTTATTTTCTCATTAATAAAACATAGTTTAAAGGTCAAAAGGTCTTTTTCACAATTGCAATTTTTTCGACTGCTAATTCTCTTTGACTTTTCGAATACTAATCTTAAAAAGATTATCAATTTCTATTCTACTAATTCTGGTATTTCTTACAGATAGTTTTATTGATTTTAAACGGCCAGAATTAACTAGATCATATATCATTTGCTTACTACATTTCAATAAGCAGGCTGATTCTTTAACGGTTAGAAAAGCAGAGCTATTTATAGTATCCATAGAGGATTCTTTAAAAAATTGAGTGTTGATGTTACTTTTTTCTATTTTTTTTGCTTTTAGTTCAGCTTTATATGCTTTTTTATTACAGGTATGGCTGCAGTACTTTGTGACTGTTGTTTTTGCGATAAATTCCTTGCCACAATATTGGCATATTCTTATGATCTCAATGTTAGAACTCATATCAATGTTTTTAAAGTGGACTGTTAACCAAATAATTTAATATGGGATTAACCCATAACATTTTTGCAATGTGTATCCATAATAGTGGATACTGTAATGTTTGAAAATTCTAGAAGTTTAGTAATTTCCTGATAATATACTCATTCGTAGTTTATTGCTAATCCTATTATTATATACTTCAAGCATCATTTTTACTCTTAAATTTTCTGCTAGGAACAGTGTTTGGTCATTATGTTTTTTTTCAAGTTGCGATTTAGGCATGCGATACAGAAAAAGTTTTAAATAAAATTTTCGCTGCGATTTTCCAGTTAATGGATCATAGATAGGAGGATAGGCATCTAAATAAAGTCTAACAGTATTTTTAGCTGCAGGCTTTTTACGTAATTTAATAAGTGTCATAATATTTTGTTTTAGAGTTGTCTACAAAAATATTATGAACTCTATTTAGTTTTAAATTATGTCTTTGAAAAGCCTAATTTGTCTTTTATAGGCCTTTCAATAATATAAAATCAACTATATTAATTATTATTTTTGATAACTGTATTGAATAGCCTACGTATAATTTCTTTAGATACATAAACAGATTTTCCCTTCTTTATTTTAATTATATTATATATTTTCAATTTATTGTAAAGGGCACTGGCAGAGATTTTATATAGGTTAATGATCTCATTTATTGTCCAACAGTTTTTTATTTTTGTATCTTCATCTTTAAATATAAAAGGTTCTATTTCTGTTTTATTTTGATATAATAACTTTTCAATCTCTTCCTTAAAAACTCTGGTTTTTCTCTGACTAAAATTAATAGAAGATAACTTTCCTTTTTTGATCATATCATAGATTGTAGTTCGGGCGCATCCTATAATACTGGAAGCTTCTTTTATCGTCATGCAATCAAAGGGAGAATAAGTGTACATTTTAAAATTGCATAAATTCTTATTTTCTATTGTTTGAGATGAATTTTTATTATATCTCTTATACATTTTTGTCCTACATCTTTGACTGCAAAACCTTGTTACAGTGGTTTTGGCTGCAAATTCTAATCCACAATATTCGCATGTTTTCAATATGTGGATATGTGTACTCATTGCTTTATTCTAACTAGTTGTGCATCTTGAATGTATATCTAAAAATAGAATGGTTGTAAATGAATGCAATAAATTGTCCAAAGTCTAAAATAATACAGTTAAGTTGTCTCAAAAGTGGATTATAAAATGCTTAAAAGAATCTTAGAAATCAACTTTAATAATTGTTAATCAATTTATATAGAAATTAGATTCATTAAGTACAGTAAATTAACCTTTATA
Organism: Chryseobacterium sp. 2VB; assembly: GCF_005503635.1. Taxonomy (NCBI): domain Bacteria; kingdom Pseudomonadati; phylum Bacteroidota; class Flavobacteriia; order Flavobacteriales; family Weeksellaceae; genus Chryseobacterium; species Chryseobacterium sp. 2VB. The sequence continues at coordinate 211,289 of NZ_SCNC01000005.1, read as the reverse complement.
CTAATGGTAAATTGTTTAAATCTAAATCGTTTTGTATGAAAATGAACTATCATAAAAAAGGCTGTAAAAGTTCTAAAGAATTACCTTTAAATAAATACTAATTAATTCATTTAGAGTATGCTAGTATATATTACGTGCAGTGAATTAACCAATAAAATCGTACGATTTTTATTTTGAAACTAGGGGACAAAACTGGGGACAAATTTAACTGATTTATAGTGCTAATTTTCTTTTGTAAAACACATAAAATGCTGTAATACAGTGATTTATAGTATATTTAAAAGGATTTGCTTGGTTGCTGTAAGTTGTTGATTTTCAGTTATTTAAATACATTATTTCCCGATACAAAACTTAGAAAAAATATTCCCCAGCACTTCATCATTGGTTACCTCTCCGGAGATTTCTCCAAGATGTTCCAGTGCATTTCTAAGCTCGTACGCGAGTAATTCTGTAGAGATCTGGAAAGAAATAGCTTCTTTTACTTTATGAACGGCATCCATGGATTTTCTTAAGGCTTCAAAGTGTCGTTGATTGGTGATGACAACGTTATTTTCTTCAGTTTTTAGATGTTCCACATACGAAGAAAGTTCATTTTTCAGATCCTGGATGTTTTGATTTTCAACGGCTGAGATTTTAATAAAATCAAAATCATGAGAAATGGCGTTTCTGAAAATATCTTCTACCGTTTCGTATTTTGTGGGAATTACTTCGTCAATTTTTGTTGCGCAGATAATCAGCTTCAGATCTTCTCTTAACAAGGATTGAATCATTTCAATATCTTCAGAAAAATCCTCGGTCGCAGCATCTGCCAGATACACGAGAATATTGGCGTTTTCTACTTTTTCTTTTGCTTTTTTTACCCCGATCGCTTCAATTTCATCCACCGTTTCACGAAGTCCGGCAGTGTCAATTAACCGGAAAGCATGACCTTTAATATGAAGAACTTCCTCAATGGTATCTCTCGTGGTTCCGGCAATATTACTTACGATAGCTCTTTCTTCTTTTAAAAGAGAGTTCAGCAGCGTAGACTTTCCGGCATTCGGTTTTCCGATGATGGCAACGGCGGTTCCGTTTTTAATGGCATTTCCGTATTGGAAACTTTCAATCAAAGAATTTAGTTTGACTTCAATTTTATCCAATAATCCACTTAAAGCACTTCTGTCAGCAAATTCCACATCTTCTTCGGCAAAATCAAGCTCCAGCTCAATTAAGGAAACGAAATTTAAAAGATCCGTTCTTAATACAGAGATTTCATTGGTGATGCCTCCTTTTAATTGATTGATCGCAACTTTTCTCGAAGCTTCATTTTCAGAAGCAATCACATCAGCAATCGCTTCCGCCTGGGAAAGGTCAATTCTCCCGTTGATAAAGGCACGAAGAGTAAATTCTCCTGCTTTGGCCATTCTCGCTCCGTTTTTGATCAGGGTTTCAAGAATACGTTTTCCGATATGTGGAGAGCCGTGAAAAGCAATCTCCACAGAATTCTCAGTGGTGAAACTTTTCGGAGCCAGGAAAATAGAAAGCATCACTTCATCAATCGCTTCCTCTTCATCCATAAAATAACCGTAATGGATGGTGTGGGATTTCTGTTTTTCCAGATTTTTGGCCGGAAAACTTTTCTGAACCACAGATAAAGCTTCATTTCCTGAAACACGGATGATGCCTAAAGCACCTATTCCATTGGCCGTAGCCAGCGCGCATATCGTATCGTTATTCATGCTGCAAATTTACGGTTTTTAATGTGATTTTTCATTCAGATCTGCTATTCAGATTATCTATTGCTGTATTCAGTTAAAAACTGCATAGGTTTTAAAAACAAGCTATGTTTTGAGAGGCTTGCTGTATAAAGAAGTACCTGTTATATCAACAAGTGCAGAATTATTTCTATTAAACACAGGGTGAAAATACGATTTGAAATGTAAAAATTTGAAAAATAATTCTGCTGAATATAAACACAATTTGGAAGGTGTAGTTGGTTGTGGTGTAATATTTATAAGAGTTTTTTAACAACGCCGGTAATAATGTGGGGTGGTAAAATATCATGTAAGTATTAAAAAATTAAACAATTGTTTGGTATGTTAATTGTTGTTAGTGGGGTCGATGATGTTGAAAGTTTAAAAATTTATTATTAAAGCAGTAATAATTTGTTAAAGTATTATAAATGTATATGAATAAACTATTTTTTTTAAATTTTAATAAAAAATTGATTTTTTTATTAATGCTCATTTTCAGTGCTGTAGCCTATGCTCAGTGTATTCCTTATACAGGGCAGGCCATGACAAGCGGAAACACGTATTGCCTCAATGGAAACCTAAGTGTAAGTACCAATATCAGCATTCCGAACGGGGCTGCCCTTATTATACAATCCGGACAGCTGCAATCCAATAGTATTCAGGTTGATGGGATTCTGGAAATTACTGACGGAACAAGTGTTAAATGTACAGGAACTGTGAAAGTAGGAACTTTTGGGTCTCAGAAAAATTCAAAAATTAAACTGGGAACCAAATCTTTCTTATCTCTTGTAGGATCAGTGATTCAGGAAGACCCGACATTTGGCGGTTTCTATCCCGGAACAACTTCCGTTATTGAAATGGGAACAAGCAGCGTGGTAGAAATTTGCGGAACATTTACCCAGCAGTCTACGACATACCCTTCTGTTGAATATGTAGGTGTTCCTACCGGAAGAGCTTACTGTATTGCAAAAGCAGACGTAAGTGGTGGTGGAGGAGCTTCCATTATCAGTGATGACAGCCAGATCGTAACCATTGCCATGGGATCTGTTATAGGATTGGGAATGGGGAATTCAAGCTTCTGCGGACCTAATGCAACCAAAGCCATGTGTCCTGCTCTCTGGCCCGAAGGACTATCAGAAGACAAAACGAGCTGTGGAAATGCTCCCGTGATTATTGATGAGATCGACGGATTTTGTACAAAGCCCGGAATTTCTGGGACACCGGACGGATATACAAAATTTGGAATTACCATACAGCAGAAAAGCGATTCGTGGCCTGAAAATATACCTAACGGATTCCTGGCCATGGAATCAAAAAATAAAGGCTTTGTGATTACCAGAGTTCAGCATGTAAGCCAGACGCCACAGCCCGGAGACGCCATCGCAGAACCGAAAGAAGGAATGCTTCTGTATGATATTCAGGATAAATGTGTAAAACTGTACAACGGTACGGAATGGAAATGTGTAGAAAGAAGCTGTAATGATTAAACTGATAAAGAATATGAACAATATAAAAAATATAAGTATAGCAGCTGCTTTGGTTATTTCCAATACATTTTTTGCTCAGGTTGCGATTGGTAAACAGTCCGTGGATGGAAACAGTACGGTCTTAGATTTTGATAACGTAGCAGGAAATACAAAGGGTATAATTCTTCCCGCAACATCTGGTTTTCCTGCAGGATCTTTGGAGAACGGAACATTCATCTTTGATGTCACGGACAACAAAGTAAAAATGTACGAAAATGATGTTTGGAAATCCCTGTCAGATGCCGGTAATTCAAGTGTGGTTATCGCTAATAATTCTGCAGAAACGGGAAAAGGAGTCATTATGGGGGAGACTGCAAGTTCTGCTGATGGCGTATTGGTTCTGGAATCTCAGAATAAAGCGATGATTCTTCCTCAAATAGCAGCACCGCATCTTAATGTGAAAAATCCTTATCCGGGTATGATGTGCTATGATACAGTCAGTAAAACACTGGCGGTATTTGACGGATCAGTCTGGAATTACTGGAAATAGATGATGAAAAATTAATCTAATATTGATTGACTATAAAAAGCAGCTGCATGTTTTCACGCAGCTGCTTTTTATTTTGTCTTACACAATCTGCGCACTTTCCTTAATGCTGTTCATAACAAAAATGCTCTTCGTCTGGCCGATTCCTTCAATTTCTGATAATTTGTTCACGAAAAACTCATGAAATTCATCCATATTGGGAGCAAGGATCTTCAGCATAAAGTCAAAATCCCCGCTGATATTGTAAAATTCTACCACTTCCTTCAATCTGCCCACTTCCTCAATGAATTTTCCCGCAGTTTTCTTGTTGTGAACATTTAAAGCGATCATACAGATCACCATCATTCCTTTATTAACCTTTTTACGGTCAACCACAGCAGTATACTCTTTAATGATCCCCTGTTTTTCCATACGTTTGATACGCTCATGCGTAGGTGTAGGACTCAAATTGATTCTGGCCGAAATATCACGGATACTCATCTTCGCATCTTTCTGAAGAAGACGGAGGATAGATAAGTCTTTTTCATCAGGAATATAGTTTTCAGTTGCCATTTTGTTCTGTTTTTATAGGTTTTTCCTGGTAGATCAGATGTTTTGTTCTTTTAAATATTTGAAATATTTAATATTGTTCCAAATTTAAGATTAAATTTTTATATACGTTCTGTTAATTTTAATTTTGCAGGAAATTTGAAACATGGATACAAGGAAGAATTTAATATTAATTTTAGCATCGGTAGGAACATTTGTAGAAGCGTTGGATATTGCCATTATTAATTTGACCATTCCTTCTATTCAGCAGCAGTTTCAGATTGGAGCAGAGACTGTTCAGTGGCTGCAGACGCTCTATGTATTATTCTTTGGGGGATTTCTGATCATTGGAGGAAAGCTTTCAGATCAGATCGGAAGAAAGAAAATGTTTTTGCTTGGAGCGCTGATCTTTATGCTGACTTCATTAGGCGCTGGATTATCCCAAAACTTTGAAGTGCTGACAATATTCCGTGCTTTGCAGGGATTGGGAGCAGCATTGGTAATGCCTTCAGCGTTATCCATTGTGACCAATACGTTCAGAGAGGAGCAGGAGAGAAACCGGGCTATCGGAATTTTCAGTTCATTTGCTGCCATTGGTTCAGGAAGTGGTCTTTCAGTAGGCGGAATCATCAGTACTTACCTGAGCTGGCATTGGGTTTTCCTGATCAATGTTCCTATTCTTTTGATCACATTGGTGCTGTCGTACTATTATCTGCCAACCGATGAAAAAAGCGAAACCGCTCAGAAAACCGATATGGTTTCAGGAATATTGATGGTGCTTGGATTGCTAAGCCTGACTTACGGAACGCACGAATTGGTTCACATCAAAGAACAGCCTTTCCTGGTAACAGGTTCTATAATACTTGCTTTAGTACTTCTTGTTATGGTATACTACCGTTTAAAATCCGTTGCAGAGCCATTGGTAGATTTAAAACTGTTTAAACACAGATCTTTAGTAGTTTCCAATGCTGTATTCTTTACTCTGGGAGCATTTTTTATCGGATTTTTATTCCTGATTTCACTGATGCTTCAGAAAGATATGGGCTACAGCGCTGCTTCTGCAGGATTAATGCTTGTTCCGTTCAGTATCCTGTCTGCTTTGACGGCTAAATTCATTCTGCCACACCTATCAAAACGTCTGAGCTCTTCTCAAATGGGTGTTTTAGGATGGTCGTTTATGCTGACCGGAGGATTGCTGCTGTTGATTTCAGTTTACGCAGGACATCCGCTAACAGTAGTTTTATTGGGAGCTGCATGTATCTCCGGAGTTGGAATGACATTTTGTTTTACCGCACTTTCAGTAATGGGAATTCAGGATGTTGAGCCTGCACATTACGGATTGGCATCAAGTTTGAGCTCTACAAGTTACTTTTTGGGAGCAGGTATCGGGTTGTCATTCATGACGTTGATGAGTCAGATCTTTCCATCAGAATTATCAGTAGGAAGTCTGAATCTGATTATTTTGATCAGCTACGCTTTATTAGCTCTTGGAATGTTATTCTATTTTATATTGAAAAGCGTAAAAGTGAAACAGGCAGAAGTAGCCGTTTCATAATAAGCGGTCTTAAAAATATACAAACTATATGAGGAAAGAATCGGTGTTTAGGTATCGGTTCTTTTTTTGGACTTTTGCTATTCTGTTTCCCTTTACTACCTTTGCTTTTTAACTATTCATCATGAAAATACAGGTCATCAGCGATCTTCATCGGGAATTTGGAAGTACGGAATTATGTTTTGATCACGCAGATGTGGTTGTGCTGGCAGGGGATATCAATCTGGGAACCAAAGGAATGGAATGGATTAAAGAAGCAATACCCAATAAACCTGTAATCTATGTTTTGGGTAATCATGAATACTATAAAGGTTCTTACCCGAAAACACTTCATAAAATCAAAGAGGCAGCGTTGGGCTCCAATGTCCATGTGCTGGAAAATTCATTTGTAGACATTGATGGAATTCGTTTTCATGGGGCAACGCTGTGGACGGATTTTTCCATCTTTGGAAATCCTGTTCAGTATGGAATACTTTGTCAGTCAAAGATGAACGACTATAAAATGATCAGAAGAGATCCTTCCTATTCGAAAATGAGAACTTTGGATACCTTTAAAATTCATCAGCTTTCAAGGCAATGGCTAAAAGAAAGCCTTGAAGACTCAAAAGGATTTAAAAATATTATCGTTACCCATCATGCACCCAGCATACAATCTGTTCCTGAACATTACAAAGAAGATCCGTTAACAGCTGCTTATGCTTCAGATTTAGAAGATTTGATTACAGCGTATCAACCATTATACTGGATTCATGGGCATATCCATACGCCGTGCAGATATAAGATTGGAGAAACAGAAGTGATCTGTAATCCTCATGGCTATATTGATGAAAAATATAACGGATATGATAAGGAATTACTGATTGTTATTTAGCAAGCAATAAAAAGTAAAATTTGATAATTGGGCTTCTTGGCACTTTTTCCTTTTTCCACTACCTTCGTGTTTAATTTTCTTTCCAATGCCTAAAAAATCCCAACCAAAACCTGATTTTGTTTCCCAGCTGGCCTTTGATGAAGTACTTCAGCAAGTGGAGTTTGATCTTAGAATCAAGGAATTTGTAGTGATGGAAATTGATAAGGCAAACTACATTATACAACCGAATATGCCTTATCGTTCTGATTATTTCTGCATTTTTATGGTGCAGAAAGGAGGTGTTACATTCAGGTTGGATGATAAGAGTTATAGTGTTACCAAAGGCGATATTATTTTTTGTCCCATGCTGGAAACGTTTTGGCTGGATGAAATTACAGAAGATTACAATGCTAAATATATTTTCTTTTCACTGAACTTTATATCCGATGCAGGTTTTAATTATAAATCAAATAATGTCCTTAAGAGCTTATCTTCTGATCCGGCCAATATCATCAGGAATGAACCGGACGTGTACAGGAAAGTGAATTTCCATCTCGATGAGCTGAAGGTTTTGAATGATAAAGAAAAAGAGAATTATTATTTCAAAGAAATGATATGGCATCACTTTTCACTGGTGATTTACGAAATTGATAATTATTTCAAGAAAACGGAAAGACCTCATCCGGTTACCCACAGAGAAGATGAGTTGACGACCAGTTTCTTTAAACTTGTTCAGGATCATTTCAAAGAAGAACACAACGTCCAGTTCTATGCCGATAAACTTTTTATCAGCCGTAAATACCTTACAAAGGTGATCAATAAAACAGTGTTTAAATCTCCAAGAGATATTATTCATCAGGTGCTCGCTGTGGAAGCCAGGCTGTTATTGAAAAATCCCAATCTGAATGTCAGTGAGGTCGCATCAAAGCTGAGTTTTTCAGATCAGGCGTCTTTTAATAAGTTTTTTAAAAAACACGCGGGAAGATCTCCATTGGAATATAAAAAAGATGATTTGTATTGATAATCAGTAATTTGTGTTTTTAAGACGTCTTTTTACCAAATTTCAACTATTATTTTGATTAATAATAGCAAATAGTGTCATTTATATTGTCTATGAATGATATTTCTCATGTTTTTCAAAATAAGGAGTCTTTTTGACAAAACAAGGAGTTTTTCGAATAATCCTATTGAATTTTTTTCGTTCGATTTTTGTGCGGAAAATTTAAAAGGACTATTGTTATGCAAAGATTTTTTATTCAAAAATCGACTCTACTTTTCCTCTCACTGATCATATTGGCAGGATGCAGGAAAAATAATCAAAACCAGGGCTATCAGCAGCAGGCACAGGAATTACCTGTGGCCAAAGTAACACAGGGAGACGCTTCTGTTTCCAGAGAATATGCAGCATCTATCGAGGGAGTTTCCAATGTGGAAATCAGACCTCAGGTAACAGGATATTTAAGCAAAATTTTTGTTGATGAAGGTGACTTTGTGAGGGCAGGACAGCCATTGTTCAAAATTGAAGATCAGGTTTTCCGTGAACAGCTGAAAAGTGCTCAGGCATCTTTGATTACCGCTCAGGCTAATCTTTCAACTTCTAAAATTGATCTGGACAGAAAAAAAGAACTGTTCAGAAACAAAATGGTTTCGGAAATTCAGGTGAAAGAAGCGGAGGCGGCTTATAATGCAGCACGTGGAGCGGTAAGCCAGTCTACGTCTACCATTGAATCTGCAAAAATTAATTTAAACTTCTCTGCCATTAAAGCTCCGGTAAGCGGATTTATCGGAAGATTCAATTATCGTCTGGGAAGTTTAATGACGCCGGGTAATCAGGATCCGATTACTCTGTTATCAGACATTCATCAGGTGTATACTTACTTCAGTCTGAGCGAAAATGATTTTAATAATTTCCAGAAACAGTACACGGGAAGCAGTATTGATGAAGTGATAAAAAATACTCCGGCAGTTTCATTATTGCTTTCAGGAGGTGAAAAATATGCTGAGAAAGGAAAGATTGATGCGGTGGAAGGTCAGTTTAATAAAACAACCGGATCAATCACGCTAAGAGCAAAATTCAACAATCCCAACAATCTTTTGAGAAGCGGAAACACGGGTAAAATTGTACTGGATCAGTTCTACAGCAATGTTGTTCTACTCCCGATTGCTTCTACCAGAACCATTCAGGATAAAGTTTTTGTATTCACCATTCAGGGTGGGAAAGCAGCCATGTTGCCTGTAGAAGTGAATGGAAAAGCAGGGGACAATTTCATTGTAGCCAAAGGACTTAAGGCTGGAGATGAATATATCACCAGCGGTTTTGACCGTCTACAGCCGGGAACTCCTGTCGTGGCACAAAAGAAAAATGCTCAACAGAAAAAATCCTAAGAAGAAATCATGTTAAAGAAAATTATAAAAAGACCCGTACTGGCAACGGTTATCTCCGTATTGCTTGTTATTCTGGGGATCGTCGGGATGGTAAGCCTTCCGATTACAAAATTTCCGGACATTGCACCTCCTACCGTTATGGTAACAGCGGCCTATCCGGGAGCCAATGCTGAAACCATTGCCAGGTCCGTAGCACCACCTTTGGAAAATGCCATCAATGGAGTGGAAAACATGGATTATATTACTTCCACAGCGAGTAATGATGGTACTTTAAGTATTACTGTTATTTTTAAATTAGGAACAGATCCCGATCAGGCGGCCATTAACGTTCAGAACAGAGTGGCGCAGGTGACCAACCAGCTTCCCGCAGAGGTAATTCAGGCTGGAATCACTACGGTGAAAAGACAGAACAGTATGATCGCGATGGTCTCTTTGACCAGTAAAGATGGTACGATGAGTGATCTTTTTCTTGAAAACTATGCGAAAATCAATATCGTTCCTGAGCTTAAAAGAGTAAAAGGAGTAGGAGATGCCATGGTATACGGAAATAAAGATTATTCCATGCGTATCTGGCTGGATCCGAATAAACTGACTTCGTATAATCTTACGCCTTCCGATGTTTCCAGAGCCATTCAGACTCAAAACCTTGAAGCAGCACCCGGAAGATTAGGGGAAAGAAGTAAAGAGGTCATGGAATATGTGCTTCGTTACAAAGGAAAATTTACAGAACCTGAACAATATGAAAATATTACAATTAAAGCGTTGAATGACGGTTCTGTTTTAAAGTTAAAAGATATTGCCAAAGTAGAATTCGGAGCGTACAGTTATACGGTATCTTCCAATTATAATAAAAAAGCTTCGGTAACGATGGCGATCTTCCAGATGGCAGGATCCAATGCCAATGAAGTACAGATTGCGCTTCAGGAAAGAATGAAAGAACTGAAAAAATCCTTCCCGGCAGGAATGGATTATGAAATTCCTTATGCTACAAAAGATGCACTGGATCAATCCATAGAACAGGTAATTCATACCCTGATAGAAGCATTTATCCTGGTTTTTATTGTGGTATATATTTTCCTTCAGGATTTCCGCTCCACGTTGATTCCGGCTATTGCGGTTCCGGTATCGATTGTAGGAACATTCTTCTTTATGAAGGTTTTCGGATTCTCTATCAATATTCTGACCTTGTTCGCATTAGTACTCGCGATTGGTATTGTGGTAGATGATGCTATTGTAGTAGTAGAGGCAGTTCATGCTAAAATGGAACATAAAAAACTCAACCCGAGAGCAGCTACTATGTCGGCCATGAGTGAGATCACAGGAGCAATTGTTTCGATTACGTTGATTATGTCTGCCGTATTCGTTCCTGTAGCCTTTATGAGTGGTTCTACAGGATTATTCTACCAGCAGTTTGCATTGACACTGGCGATTGCCATTGTGATTTCAGCGGTGAACGCATTGACTTTGAGTCCGGCTTTGTGTGCTTTATTCTTAAAACAACATCATCCGGGAACGCATGAGAAAATGAATTTTAAAGACCGTTTCTTTGCAGGTTTCAATGCAAGTTTCAATAAACTTACTTTCCGTTATGGAAAAGCAGTATTGTTCCTTTTAAAAAGAAAATGGGTGGCTTTGGTTCTGATTGTAGCCTTCGGAGGATTGTTCGCATGGATGTCTATGACAACACCTAAAGGGTTTATTCCGGATGAAGATCAAAGTTTTATTATTGTAACTGCTAATCTTGCTCCCGGAGCTTCAAAGGATAGAACGTCTAAAGTAGTTTCCGATACGGAAGATCTTTTAATGAAAAATCCGGCTGTGGATAAAGTAATTTCTGTAGACGGACTGAACTTATTCAGTGGTTCCATGTCATCTTCGGCAGCTTCTATTTTTGTTAAATTAAAAAAAGGAGGCGAGAGAGGACCTGTTAATAATATCAACGATATCATCGGACAAACTCAAGGCATGCTTTCTCAGGACAAAAGAGCGAATTTCCTTGTGATCAATACCCCAACGGTAGATGGTTTCGGTAATACCAGTGGGATGGAACTGGTGCTTCAGGACCGTACCAACGGAGAACTTCAGAATTTAGGAAATATCTCCTACGGAATGATGGGCGCTTTGATGCAGAGACCTGAGGTTGCCGTGGCATTTACTACGTTTGACGTTACTTATCCGCAGTTTGAGGTGCTTGTAGATGAAGTGAAGTCTGCGCAGCTTGGAGTAAATGTTTCTGATGTTTTAGGTGTGATGCAGGGATATTATGGAAGTATTCAGGCGTCTGATTTCAACAGATTCGGGAAATATTACCGAGTATTGGTACAGTCTACACCGGAAACAAGACAGGATAAAGAATCTCTGAACGGAATTTTCGTTAAAAATAACCTGGGTCAGATGGTTCCTGTCAATACATTGGTAAGCCTGAAACAGGTGACAGGAGCAGAAGTAGTAGATCGTTTTAATCTATTCAACTCTTCTAACTTAACAGTAATGGCAGCTCCGGGATACAGTACCGGACAGGCTATGGCAGCCATTGATGAGGTAAGCAAGCAGGTACTTCCTCCGGGATATACTTATGATTATAAAGGGATGAGCCGTGAAGAAGCAGGTTCAAGCTCACAATCTGTTATGATCTTCGGGTTATGTATTGTATTTGTATTCTTCCTTTTATCTGCGCAATATGAAAGTTATATCCTTCCATTAGCGGTTTTGATCGCGATTCCGGTAGGGCTTTCAGGAGTATTTGTGGGAATTACGTTTGCGGAACTTTCCAATAATATTTATGTACAGATTGCTTTAGTGATGCTAATCGGATTGCTGGCGAAGAATGGTATCCTGATCGTAGAATTTTCCATTCAGAGACGTAGAGCGGGGAAAAGCCTTATTGCTTCTGCAGTAGAAGGAGCAAAAGCCCGTTTACGACCTATTTTAATGACTTCTCTTGCATTTATCACCGGGTTGATTCCATTATTATTCGTGGTAGGTCCTTCAGCAATGGGGAACCATTCCATCGGGTATGCAGCCATTTCAGGGATGCTTTTCGGAACCATTTTGGGAATTTTTGTAGTTCCTGTTCTTTTTGTGGTATTCCAGGCATTGCATGAAAGAATCAACGGAAGAGTAGTAACCGATGCGGATTGGGAATATTAATTCAAATGATTTTAAAAATGAAAATTAAAAATATAGCATATATCGCATTCATTTCAGGAACAGCAATCTCCTGTAAGGTTCAGAAATATGAACAGCCTGAAATAAAAATGCCTGAAGCTTTCAGAGCTGACAGTATTGTGGTGGATTCTCAGCAGAATATTGCTAAAATAAGTTATAAAGACTTCTTCAAAGATCCCCTTCTGGTAGGATTAATTGATAAAGCAATGATGCAGAATAATGATCTTCAGGTGGCTTTAAAACAGATAGAATTTGCATCACTGGCTTACAATCAGAGCAAATGGGCCAATATCCCAACGGTAAGTGCTTCTGCCAATGCCAATATCAACCGTCCTTCAGACAATAGTATGAACGGAATGATGGCGGGACAGTTTATGGGAAAAAGATATATGGAAGATTATACAACTTCTCTGAGTTTCTCCTGGGAAGCAGATATCTGGGGGAAGATCAAAGGCAGAAAAGAACAGGCTTTGGCAGAATATCTTAAAACACAGGAAGCGGCAAAAGCGGTAAAAACGCAAGTTGTATCTGCGGTTGTACAAGGGTATTATAATTTATTAATGCTGGATATTCAGCTGGAAATTACAAAATCCAATCTGGCGTATGCGGATAATACCCAGAAATTTCTGACCAAACAGCAGGAACTTGGTTTGACAACAGCTTTGGCAGTACAACAGCAGGAAATTGTAAAGGACCAGATTCTGAAATCAATTCCTGCTATTGAAAGTTCTGTAACCACTCAGGAAAATGCTTTGAGCCTGTTAACGGGTTCTATGCCCGGAAAAATTGAAAGAAGTGCAAGTCTGAACCATGTACAGTCTCCGGATCATCTTGCAGCAGGCATTCCTTCAGAATTATTAAGCTACAGACCGGATATTAAAACGGCAGAACTTGAAGTCAGAAAAAGTGCAGCAGCCATTCATGTGGCAAAAATGAGCATGTATCCTTCATTGAATATTACCGCACAGGGTGGAGTGAATGCCTTCCAGCTCAGCAAATGGTTCAGCGTTCCGGGATCTCTTTTCGGAATGGTGGCGGGAGCCGTGGCACAGCCTATTTTGAATGGAAAACAGTTGAAAACACAGTATGAGCAGTCTAAAGTATTAGCTGATCAGGCGGAAATCAACTTTAAGCAGTCTGTTTTAAAAGCGGTAGGTGAAGTGTCTGATGCATTGGTACAGATCAAGAAGCTGGAAGAACAGCAGAAAATTGCAGAAGGGCTGGCTGTGAAATCTGGTGAAGCCGTGAAGAAGGCTGATTTATTATTTAAATATAATTCAGCAACGTATGTAGAAGTGATTATCGCACAAACGAATAAACTTCAGGCAGAACTGGAACTGGCTTCTCTGAAAACTCAGAAACTGAACGCGATTACAGCGCTTTATCGCTCTGTAGGAGGCGGATGGCAATAAAGTAAAATTGAATCTGCTTCGTCTGTAAGGATGAAGCAGTTTTTAATCCATTATCATTATGAAGACAAATATACAAGAGGGGATCATTCTTATTCCGGATTTCAGCGGATTTACTGAATTTGTGTTCAATACAAAATTGTATACAGGCGAGTATATTGTACGGCAATTACTGTCGACACTCATTGATGTGAACGATCAGTATTTTGAAATTTCCGAGATTGAGGGAGATGCCATTTTATTTTACCGTTATGATGAAAATCCGTCTTACCAGAGTATTTCAACAATGCTGTGGAAGATGCGGACTGCTTTCAACAGGAAAATAGAAGAGTTAAGTAAAAGTTTAAGTACCAAAATTGATCTGGCTCTCAAGTTTATTGTTCATTACGGATCTTTTTCACAGTATAATATCGGAAACTTCAGAAAATTATATGGAAAAACAATTGTGGAAGCCCATCAGCTTTTAAAAAACGGAGTGGCAGAACAGCCTTCTTATGCACTTTTCAGTAATTCTTTTCTGGAAAGCAGCAGGAATAAAGAATCCGGTTTTAATAAAGATCCGTTTCGTTTGCCTGAGGTAGGTGTTATTCATTACTTTGAAAGTGTAAACTAGCATATATTTTTTAATAGTAATCCTTGTCAATTTGCTATTGCTAACGGCCCGGGTGAGATCCGGGCTTTTTTGCTGGTCAAACTATTGGAATTTTAAATAAATTTTCAATTTCGTGTAAATATTGATTTTTAAGAATATTTATAATGGAAGTGAGTTTTATTGGTTTGATTTGTTGAAAAATTTACATCATTTTTAAATTTATGTTTACGTTTTAATTGTTATATGGTTGAAAATTAAATAATTATTTTACTTTTTTTTATTTTTCAATGTAACATATTAATGAAGATAGTGGTCTTATAGAAAAAACTATAATTTCACATGAAAATATTATTATTTCCCATAGCAATATTAACAGGCGTATCAGCAATGGGCCAACAGGTTCCAGCTCCGGCTGCCAACGATACTGTAAAAGGAAATGCAAAAGAAATAGAAGCGGTTACGCTGGTTGCCAGAAAACCAACCGTAGAATCTAAAGTAGACAGAACTGTATTTAATGTAGCGAATAGTGCAATTCTTGCCGGAAATACAACATGGGATGTGCTGAGAATGACTCCTCTGGTAAGTATTGATAACAATGATGAGGTAAAAGCTGAGGGACAATTGGTTACCGTATACATCAATGACAGGAAATCTGTTTTTACAGGTAAGGAGCTCAAGGAATATCTTAAAACAATTCCTGCCGATAACCTGATGAAAATTGAAGTAATCACCAGTCCGTCTTCCCGTTATGAAACTTCCGGTTCCGTGATCAATATTGTCCTTAAAAAAAGGGATGATGAAGGATTAAAAGGAAGCATATCTCTCAACAACAGACAAAGTACCAAAAACTCGCAATACACGAATTTCAACCTGAACTACCATAAGAAAAAGTTTACCCAAACCCTTATAGGAGGTTATAATAACGGAACTTATGTACAGACGAATCAGACATGAGATAACCGCTATGCGGAAAATAGACTGACACAGTTTAATCTGAAAAATGTAATGAGAAATGAAAGCCCTTCTGTTTCTTCCACTTCAGAGTTTGAAATTAATGATAAAAATAACTTCGGGCTTGTACTGGAATATTCACAAAACAGGAATTTTCATACTGCAGAATCTAATGGAGCCACTACAAAAGACGGAGATCCGGGAGAATCTTTCCTCCAGAACCAAAACAACTGGGGATTCAGCCGTAATCTGGGGACTAATGCTTTCTACAAGTACTATGATAAAGAGAAAAACAGGATTTTAGATATTAATTTAGGAACCAATTATTCCAGTAATAATAATGATAATCTGATCGACAAGCAAATTACTAAGCAGGGGGTGATAACCCATCAGCAGCTGGGCGTTATCAGTAGCAATCAGATGCGTAATTATTATCTGAAAGTTGATTATACACAGCCTTTTGGTAAATCGGGAGGCACCATGGAAGTAGGAGGGAAGACCGAAATAAACAACCATGTTATTCCTAACAGCCTGTATGGATTCAGTATTGATAATGCCATCCCGGAATTCGCTAATCTTTCCCGCAATGACAGATTCCATTATGAAGATCATCTGAGTTCTTTATATGCCAATTACAGCAAAACATTTTTTGAAAAACTGGAAACAAGAGTCGGAATCCGTTACGAATATATTGATTATAAAGTAAGACAGGATGTAGCAGGTACGGAAAGAAGGGATTCTTACGGCTCTTTTCTTCCCAACTTATTGCTGAAATATAGTTTTTCAGAGAAATTTGACCTGAGTCTTACCTACAACCGAAGCATTTGGAGACCCTGGTATTCTGAATTTAATCCCTTCCTTATGCCTGAAATTAACGGAACGTATTCCAGAGGAAACCTTTATCTGAATCCTAACCCGAATGACAGGCTTTATCTGAAGTTCGGAATTCTGAAAAAGTACTTTATCTCTGCAAGATATATGCACACGAATCAGGATTACTGGACGACTTACGTAACGGAAAATGGCAGAACAGTTTCATTGCCGGGGAACTTTGATGGAAAGGTTGAAAAATACTACCTATTTGCCAATACCAATCAGAATTTCCTGAAAAATAAACTGAATGTGAATGCCGGATTTGGATGGTACTACATTAATAATAAGGATTTTAACGAGAAGAATAAATTGGGAGCTAAGGATTATATCAGCTATTGGGGAGCCTCAGCGAATATATCTTATACTAATCTGTTTAATAAAAACATTAATGTAAGTGCATGGATGGAACTTGCCAATCAGAATAACGGTAACTCATATGCCAACAATACCAATGTTTTCCATAATATTTCAGTGACTAAAATATTCCCGAAAACCCAGATGGAGCTGAGCATGCAGCTGATGAACATCTTTAAAAGGCCTTATGGCGATAACACAACATACAGCGCGGACGGAACTTTCAGAGAGTACTCAAAATGGGACTGGTATGGAGTTTCTCTTACTTTTGTAAAGCGTTTTGGAAACCAGAAGGTAAAGGAGAATACAAAAACCGACGTAGAGAAAAACGGCGGCGGCGGAAAATAATTCAGGATTTGTTAGATATAATGAAAGCAGGTTTCCAATTGGGAATCTGCTTTTTATTTCTGGCTGGAAGCTAGAAGTAGTGAGGTCCGTCCTTGATTGTCTTTAAAAATCTGTGCAATCTCTGTAATCTGTGGGAAAAAAGAATAAATTTTTAGCGCAAAGTTCTTATCTGAATTTTTTATTATTTTAAGCCGGCAAAGTTTTGAATCAATTACATTGATTCTTTCTAAGCGAACGTAATCGTAATCTTTCTTAAGCAACAAAGTTGCTTTCTTAGCTTCCTTAAAATGTTACTTTTTTTATTTAAACTTGCGTTAGAAAAACGCTGATAAGTTTAGCACCCACAAAAAAAAGGAGAAATAAAAAAACAGATCCCAATCCGGGATCTGTTTGCATTCTATCAAATAATTATAAATAGAGTTTATAATCTGCTTTTTATTTAAGGGTAAACTTTACTTTGGTTTTAATAGCATCGGAAGAATTTCCAATCTGTGCTTCAAAGTCTCCCGGTTCAGCTACCCAATCGTGTTTTTGAGCATCAAAATAGCTTAAAGCCGTTTTATCAATGGTGAAAGTCACTTCTTTCTGTTCTCCCGGATTCAGGTATATTTTTTCAAAACCTTTCAATTCTTTTGCAGGGCGGGGAACAGAGGATTTTAAATCACTGATATAAAGCTGCGCCACTTCAGCACCTGCCTTTTTGCCTGTATTTTTAACGGTTACTGTAAATGTGATTTTACCGTCCTGTGAAATAGTAGTCTGGTCTGCTTTTGCTTTTCCGAATTCAAAAGTAGTGTAGCTCAATCCATGTCCGAAACTGAAAAGAGGTTTTATATTCTTCGTGTCATGCCAGCGGTATCCTACAAAAATGCTTTCGTTGTACGTAATATTGATAGGATTTTTCTGGTCTTTTCCTTTTCCTGCTGCCAATTCATCTTTCTGTCCCGGATATTCTCCCAGCTGGTGTGCTGAATTGTCTTCAAGTTTTACCGGAAATGTAAACGGAAGTTTTCCTGATGGGTTGGCATCTCCTGCTAAAATGGCAGCAATAGAGTTTCCGGCTTCGGATCCAAGATACCAGGCTTGTACAACCGTCGGAACTTCTTTGATCCACGGCATGGCCACTGCATTTCCGGAAACTAAAACCACAGCAAGATTTTTGTTCGCTTTGGCCAGCACAGAGATGATTTGATCCTGATTGTAAGGCAGTCCATAGCTTTTTCTGTCGTTTCCTTCACTGTCCTGGAAGTCTGCTTTGTTCAGTCCGCCTACGAAAATGACGTAATCTGATTTTTTTGCCAATTCTACGGCTTCATTCAATAATTCAGCCTCAGATCGGGTGTCTTTTAAATCCTGTCCGGATTTTACTCCGTTATATTCTCCTCCGATATCTCCTACATAGCCTCTTGCATACTGTACATCAGCCTGTTTTCCAAATCTGGCTTTGATTCCGTCTAAAGGAAGCGTTTCATATTTCACTTTTAAAGATGAAGAACCACCGCCAACAGTCATTATTTTGATGGCATTCTCTCCGATAACCGCTATTTTTTTAGCCTTGTTAAGATCAATCGGAAGAATATTCCCCTGATTTTTTAACAGAACAATTCCTTCTTCTCCGATTTCTTTGGCAACCGCTTTATGTTCTTCAGAAGCAATATTTCCGAAAGGCTTGTTGCGGTTCATTGTTGTTTTGTAGGCAAGACGAAGTAATCTTGTTACTTTGTCATCCAATTCTTTAGTTCCTACTTTTCCTGCTTTAATCAAATCAAGGTAAGGCTTTGCCAGATAATAATTGTCATAGGCATTTTTAGTTCCTGCAGAAAGTCCGTTGGTCCATGAACCGAATTCAAGATCAAGACCATTGTGGATAGCTTGTTCTGTATTGTTTACAGCACCCCAGTCGGACACAACAACTCCTTTATAGTTCCATTCTTTCTTTAAAATATCATTTAAAAGATACTGATTCTGGCTGGCATACTGGCCTTTGTACATATCATAAGCTCCCATGATCGTCCACGAATCACCTTCTGTCACAGCTGCTTTGAAAGGTGGCAGATAAATTTCATACAACGCTCTGTCATCTACATTCACATTGCTTGTATGACGGAACATTTCCTGATTGTTCAGAGCAAAATGTTTTACAGAAGTTGCCACTCCGTTAGATTGTACACCTTTAATATAAGGAACCACCATCTTGGATGTCAGATAAGGATCTTCACCCATGTATTCAAAATTTCTTCCGTTCAGTGGAGTTCTGTAAATATTAACTCCAGGTCCCAGAAGAATATCTTTTTTTCTGTAGCGGGCCTCTTCGCCCAATGCTTTTCCATAGTTCCATGACATTTTTTTGTTCCATGTTGCGGATAAAGCAGTCAGGGCAGGGTAGGCGATAATAGAGTCGTTGGTCCATCCGGCCTGATCCCATTCGTCCCACATTACTTCAGGACGAACCCCGTGCGGGCCATCGGTGGTCCAGAATTCAGGAATTCCCAATCTTGGTACACCCGGTGAACTGAATTTGGACTGTGCATGAAGCATAGCCACTTTTTCCTCCAGTGTCATTCTTGATAATGCATCCTGAATACGCTGTTCAACAGATTTGGATTCATCCAGATAAACAGGAATGGTAGTATTAGTCTGAGCCATATAAGAAGCAGAAATAAAGGTGAGTAAACTTATAATGACGGTTTTCTTTAACATAATGCCTTTCTATTTGATTAAAAACAAAAATAGACAAAAATTTTATTATCTCAAATTGAGAAAATAAAAAATTGACAAATAAAAAAACTGCCTGATTATTTGCAGACAGCTTTTTATTAAATATTGCAGGTGTAAATGCGAAAAAACTGAAGAGAAGTTATCAGGTGAAAAAGAAAAACCCGAATCCACTCTCACAACTCTAATATCCTCAAACCCTCTCACTCATCAATCCCATCCTTTCACAGCACCTCCTTTGAAGATTTCCTTAGCTTTCTTTTCCACTTCCGGAGACTGGTAGGCTTTTACAAAGTTTTTTACTTTCTGGCTGTTTTTATTATCCTGTCTGGCGACTACCACATTCACATAAGGAGAATCTTTGTCTTCAACAAGAATACCTTGCTTTTCCTGATCCAGACCTGCCTGTGCTGCAAAATTATTATTAATTACCCCCACAACAACATCTCTGTCATCCAGAACCCTTGGAATCTGTGCTCCTTCAATCTCCATAATTTTAAGCTGTTTTGGATTCTCTGTAATATCCGTTACTTTGGGTAGAAGTCCAACTCCGTCTTTCAATTTCAGCAGGCCATTTTTCTGTAAAAGAAGTAAGGAACGTCCTCCATTGGTAGGATCATTGGGAATAACAATCGTATTGCCTGCCTGTAATTCACCAACGTTTTTAATTTTTTTTGAATAAGCTACAATAGGATACACAAATGTATTTCCTACAGGCACAAGGTTATATCCTCTCTGCTTTGACTGTTCTGTTAAATAAGGAATATGCTGAAAGGCATTGGCATCAATATCTCCGTTAGTAAGGGCTTCATTGGGAACTACATAATCGTTGAAAGGGATCAGTTCCACTTCAAGATTGTACTTATCTTTAGCCACTTTTTTAGCCACTTCAGCAATTTCCTGTTCCGGGCCATAGGTAATCCCGACACGGATAAAGTTCGGATCATCCTTTCTTCCCGAACAGGCACTGAACAGCAATATTCCGGCAGCCACTAAACCAAAAATCTTTATTTTTTTCATTCTATTTTTTATTTAAATACTATTGAAGCAAAAGAGTAAAAAATGATCTTATTCATCCCCATATCCCGAAACTCGCACCCCGGATCTCAAACACTCCCACTCTCAAACCCTCTCACCCAAAAACTACCTGTGATCAAATCTTTTTGACAATCTGTCGCCCATAAACTGGATAATGAAAACCAAAAGAACAAGCAGAATCAAAACGGTATTCATAATTACAATATCATATCCGATATATCCGTACTGGTAACCCACCTGTCCAAGCCCGCCAGCTCCTACAGCACCACCCATTGCAGAGTAACCTACTAAGGTAATCAAAGTGATAGTCGCATTATTGATTAATGAAGGAAGCGCTTCGGGCAGCAATACTTTTCTAATGATCTGCAGCGGAGAAGCTCCCAAAGCTCTTGCCGTCTCTATAAGACCGTGTGGAACTTCGATAAGGCTGTTTTCTACAAGTCTAGCAATAAAAGGAGCAGCTCCCACACTTAACGGAACCAAAGCCGCATTCACTCCAATGGAAGTTCCTGCCAGAATCCTTGTGAAAGGAATCATCCATACAATTAAAATAATGAAGGGAATGGCACGAAAAATATTTACCAATATAGATAATCCTCTATGGTAGGCTGCATTTTCCAGCAGTTGTCCTTTTCTGGTTAAAAATAGCAGGATTCCTACCGGAAGTCCCAGCACAAATCCAAAAAATCCGGATAAAAATGTCATATAAACCGTTTCCCAGGTTCCTTTTGCCAAAAGGGCAATTACCGCATCACTAAGCATATCCTTTTACTGTATTTTGAATTTTATTTTGATTGAAATAATAGATCGCCTGCTGGTTTTCTTCCGCTTCACCCTGAAGCTGCAACAGTAGTTTACCGAAATTGGAATTTCCAAAATACTCTACATCCGCCTTTAACAATTTATATGGGATTTTATATTGGTTGTATAGTGTTGAGAGAATTTGTTCAACACTGATGTTTTCGTTAAGTTCTATTTCGACCAGTGGAAATAAACCTTCTTGAGGTTCTTTCTGCAGTCTGCTGATGAGTTCCTGTGGCAGGGTCATGATGTCTGAATTGATGAACTGACGGATGATCGGGTTCTCTTTTTCCGAAATAATCTCGCTTAAAGTTCCTTTTGTTAATAATTTTCCTTTATCGATAACGGCCACGTGGTTGCAGACCGATTTGATGACTTCCATTTCGTGGGTAATTAAAAGGATGGTAATTCCCAGTCTCTGATTGATATCTCTTAAAAGCTGCAGAATAGACTGTGTTGTAGCCGGATCCAGTGCACTTGTAGCTTCATCACAAAGCAGAAGGTGAGGATCATTGGCCAGAGCCCTTGCAATGGCAACTCTTTGTTTCTGTCCTCCGGAAAGGCTTTTGGGATAATCGTTGGCTTTATCTTCAAGTCCTACAATCTTCAGGAGTTCGTTGACTTTCCTTTTGATTTCGTCCTTGCTGGTATGATCAAGTTCCAATGGAAGCGCTACATTGTCAAAAACAGTTCTTGAAGAAAGAAGATTAAAATGCTGGAAGATCATTCCGATTTTTTTACGCTCCTCAGCCAGTTGTTTGGAGCTAAGTTTGGTAAAATCCTTTCCATTAATAATAATTTGTCCTTCATCCGGCCTTTCCAATAAATTAACGGTACGGATCAGCGTACTTTTTCCTGCCCCTGAAAAACCGATAATTCCTACGATATCTCCTTTATCTATAGTAAGACTTACCTTATCCAGTGCTTTGAAAGACTGTTTTTTCTGGTGAAATGTTTTTGATATGTTTCTGATTTCTATCATTCTGATTTTATATACTTTTTAAATAGGCTGATATCTTCTGCCTGTTCTGTTTAAAAATCTCCTTACTCTTCTGATTTTGACCTTGGCCCTTTTTGAAAGTCTGAAATACTTGGTGACATTGGTTAGAAGTACTCCCAGCAATATAATGAATAAACCATACAGCTGACCTCCATTGATGCTTTGGTGGGCAACAATCCAGCCAGCAATCACTGTTACAATAGGATTGATGTAGGTGTGGGTGCTTACCAAAGCAGCGGGTTTTACGGACAGAAGCCAAATGTACGACAAATAAGCGACTATCGATCCAAAGAAGATCAAAAATAGAACCCCAAACCATGCCGATAGCGGAACCGCAGAAACTGAAAAATCAGTCCATTCTTTTCTGAAAAAAGCGATGAGAAAAGAGGCTAATCCTGCTATTATAAGCTGTTGGGCAATATTCATAAACGTAGATTGGGATGCCGGATTTTTCTTTGAATATAATGAACCCAATACCCATGAGATCGAACTTAATCCCAGAACTACAAATGCTGTAATCCGTAAATTTTCATTAACAACAGCATGAGCAGCATTTGAATGTACACTGCCTTTTAAAAACATAATCAATCCAGCAAAACCAATCACCAATCCTATCGGAATAAATTTATCTGAAAAATAATATTTCCAATTATTTTTGTCAATAGCAATAAACCAGAATGGCCCTGTTGCAATGGAAATAGCAGCTTCAGAAGCGGTTACATATTGTTCTCCCCAGGCTACAAGCCCGGTTCCTCCGGTAAGAATAAGAATACCGGTAATGGCATTTTTCTTCCAGTTGATCAGTGAATTTGCCTTTTCTCCTTTAGAAAGAAGATAGGCTATCATGAGAATTCCGGCTACCAGAAATCTCAATCCGGAAAGAATGAAGGGTGGGAAACCTTTTAAGCCAAATGAAATAGCTAAAAACGTAATTCCCCATATCACATAGATATTTGTAAAAGCCAATGGAATCAACCATTTGTTTTTAGAATTGCTCATTTTTATGTTTTTAATGTTGTTATTCAATAAAAAAAGGCTCTACCACGTGGTAAAGCCTTCGAAAATATGTCTAAATAAAAGTAAGGTCAACCACAGTATTCTTGATGTACAGGCATACACATATCCTTCATCATATTTTTGATGGTATGTTTCTTAATTGAATTATATTTTAATTCTGCCTTCATTTTGTCTTATTTCCTGAATACGTTTGCAAATATAGAATATAATTTTTATTAGTCCACTAAAAAAGTAGACATTTTGAATGTTAAATTATTATTAATGGATTAGTGTTTTGTAAATCAGTGATTTGTATGTTGTTCTGTTTTGAAATTAAAGTATTGAATAGATTAATTTCATAATGTTTTGGTAAGAAAAGGTCAGATTTTGATTAAAACAGGCGTTATGGAAAAGGTAATATAAATTGAATTTTTTGAGGATTGTGTAAAGGTTGGTTGAGGACTGTTTAAAAATGATTTAAAATGTGTTTCCGGAAACGGAGTTTTGCATTTATTAAACTAGTTAAATGCACAGGATTTCTGTTCACTGTAATTTAGCATCAAAATTAAAAGACATGGACAATAGAATTTTAGGTCTGCATCATATTACTGCTATTGCAGACAACGCGAAAAGAAATTTAGATTTTTATACCAAAGTTTTAGGTGTAAGACTGGTAAAGAAAACTGTAAATTTTGACGATCCGGGAACGTATCACTTCTATTTCGGAAATGAAAACGGAACCCCGGGAACCATTCTTACTTTCTTTCCCTGGGAAGGAATAGGAAAAGGAAACAACGGAAGCGGAATGGCAACTCATATCGGATATTCTGTCCCGAAAGGAAGCCTTGAATTCTGGAAAAACCATTTACAAAGCTTTAATGTAGCCGCAGAAGAAGGAGAAATATTCGGCGAAAAGATGATTTCTTTTAAAGATCCGGACGGCCTCCAGTTACAGCTGATAGAGCCTCTAAGTGAAGACAACAGAAAAGTATGGACAACGGATGATATCAAAGATGAAAATGCATTAAAAGGTTTCCATAATGTGACTTTAACCTTGAAAAAAGCAGATCCTACGATCAAAGTTCTGACCGATATTTTAGGATACGACTTGCAGAAACAGGAAGGCGAAAGATACAGACTGGCTACTGATGCCATTGATACCGCTAATATTGTTGATATTATTGAAAATGATACCATTCCGACAGGTAGAAATGCAGCGGGAACCAATCACCATATTGCATTCAGGGTAAAAGATGATAATGTTTTGATGGAATATCGTGAGAAAGCCTTATCCGCAGGACTAAGCATCACACCGAAAATCAACAGAGATTATTTCTACTCACTGTATTTCCGTGAGCCGGGTGGAGTTTTATTTGAAATTGCAACTGATAATCCTGGATTCACTGTAGATGAGCCTTTGAATGAGTTGGGAGCCAACCTTAAACTTCCTGTTCAATACGAAGGTATGCGTGAGAAAATAGAAGGAGTATTGCCGAACTTATCATAGATCATCGGTCATATTTTATAAAGATGCTAATTTTGAATAAAGATTTAAAAACAAGAAAAATGGAAAGAACAGAAATAGTTTTAGAAGGAAGAAAAGGAGAGATCCAGCTTTTCTCAGACGATCATAAAGCAGGTAAAATGGACATATCAGTGATTGGAAAAAAACTGACCGTTTACCATACCGAAGTAAATCCGGAATATGAAGGAAAAGGCTTTGCCAAAATTTTACTGGAAAGACTGGTTTCCTACGCAAGAGAAAATGATTTGAAAATTCTACCGCTATGTCCTTATGTTCACGCACAGTTCAAACGTCATCCGGAAGAATATAATGATGTATGGTTGAAGGAAGAACTGTAGGGAGTTTGAGATGCGGGATGCGGGTTTTCGATATTCGAGATTTGGGTTTCGGGATCCGGGTTTTTGAGATTCGAGTTTGAGAGTCTGAGGGGAAGAGGGTTTGAGAATCTTGAGCTAAAAAACAGAAGATGAATAAAGTTATTTCCGAACTTATTAACTCGAATCCCGAACCCCGAAATCTCGCCTCCATCATAATAACCAATTAACAATTTTATCACAATGAAACTTATCACAGGATTGCATCACGTTACGGCAATTACCGGCAATGCACAGGAAAATATAGATTTTTATACCGGAGTTTTGGGGCTTCGATTGGTCAAAAAAACGGTCAATTTTGATTACTCAGATGTTTATCATTTTTACTTCGGTGACGAATACGGAACACCGGGAACGATTATGACTACTTTTCCTTATGGTAAAGATCTGATCAATGGCAGACATGGTAAAGGAATGCTCAATACAACGGCTTTTTCGGTTTCTATCGATGCCCTGGATTATTGGATGAACCGTCTGGAACAATTCAATATTCCTTTCAAACAGCCGCAGCAAAGATTTTCTGATGAAGTTTTCATTTATCTTGAAGATTTTGATGGATTGGGATTGGAATTGGTTTTTAATGATGAAGACGAAAGAAAAGGATATTACAATGGTTATATTCCTAAAGATTATGCCATCAAAGGGATTCATCATGTAGAAATCTGGCAGGATGCTTATGAAAGAACAGCAGCACTTCTGACCACTCAGATGGATCATAAAGTGATCAAAGAAAGTCCTGACCGATTGAGATTGGGAACCGACAACATGCCGGGAAAATATGTAGATCTGCTTTCTACCCCAAATGCCTTAAAAGGTTTAGCAGGAAGAGGTACCGTTCATCATGTGGCTTTTGCTACTCCCGACGCAGAGTCCCAGCTTGAAATGGTAAAAAGATTAAATGCCTATGGATTGGAGCATACCGAAGTGAAAGACAGAAAATATTTTACTTCCGTATATTTTAAAGAACCGGGAGGCGTTTTGTTTGAAATTGCTACTTCAGGCCCAGGGTTCGACGTGGATGAAGAAGCTGCATTTTTAGGTGAAGATCTGCAATTGCCGCTACAGTTTGAAAAAAGAAGAGAACGTTTGAAAGAAGTTCTTCCTAAAATTGATTATCCAACAGAAAAATTCAGATAGAAATAATGAGTCATACTTTAAATATAAAAACAGCAGGAATACCCTTAAATCAGGCGGAAAAAGCTTTGATCATGATTCACGGACGCGGAGGAAGTGCTCAGGATATTCTGAGTTTATCCCAGCATTTGAATGTAAAAGACTATACGCTGCTAGCCCCACAGGCTTTGAATCACAGCTGGTATCCTTTTTCATTTATAGCTCCGGTGGAACAAAACGAACCGTGGTTGTCATCAGCTCTTGAAATGGTTGAAGAGACTGTAAAAGCAGCCGTCAATGCAGGAATAAAACCTGAAAATATATACTTTTTCGGATTTTCCCAGGGAGCCTGTCTTACCCTTGAATTTTTAGCCCGCAATGCTCAGAAGTTCGGTGGAGCGGCAGCTATTATTGGTGGCGTGATTGGAGATAAAATCAACCGTGAAAATTATAAAGGTGATTTTGCAGGGACTCCGATTTTCCTGGGAACCAGCAATCCTGATTTTCATGTTCCGGTAGAAAGAGTATATGCTACAGCTAATATTTTAAGAGAAATGAATGCGGAGGTAACTGAAAAAGTATATGCCAATTTTGGACATTCTATTAACGAGGAAGAAATTGAAATAGCGAATTCAGTTATATTTAAATAGTTTAACCACAAAAGTCACAAAAGATTTGATAAGTAAATATCGAACGCTTAAAAAGAACACTTAAGTTGTATAAAAATCTTTGATTTTTCTCTCATGTGATCTTTATATTGTATATTATTAAACTTTGCAAACATTTTAAAACAAAAACTTTGTGACTTTTGTGGTTATTACATTTTAAGTAACCTAGTGAAGTGGAGATTCCTACGGAATGGCAAAGTATGAGGATTAACTATCCATACAGATTGTCACTCCGTAGGAGTCTCAATAAATAAATTAACATTCAATAGCGGCGGGCTTTAGCCCGCCAAACAAAAAACAAAAAATCACTAGCTTTAGCCCAACTTAAATAACCCAAACCTAAAAACTAACTTCTAACCTCTAATTTCTAACTTCTAAAAAACATGCACGAACAACTCCTTTTAATCCTTGGACTTTTATTACTCGTCATGCTGCTGGTCATGCTGGCACAACGGATCAAAATTGCCTATCCTATCTTTCTGGTACTTGCCGGATTGGGGATCAGCCTTATTCCCGGAGTCCCTGTTTTAAAGCTGGATCCGGAGATTATATTTCTGATTTTCTTACCACCTCTTTTATACGAAGCAGCCTGGTACACTTCATGGAATGATTTCTGGAAATGGAAACGTCCCATCAGCTTATTGGCTTTCGGGCTGGTATTTCTGACTTCTCTGGTCGTTGCTTACACTTCACAAATGTTGATTCCGGGATTTACGCTTGCATTAGGATTTTTATTGGGAGGAATTGTTTCGCCACCGGATGCCGTAGCAGCCACAACAGTTTTAAAAGGATTAAAAGTACCGAAACGTACCCTCGCTATACTGGAAGGAGAAAGTCTGATTAATGATGCCTCTTCACTGATTGTTTTCAGGTTTGCTCTGGCAGCTGTAATGACAGGAGCGTTTTCAATGCATGAAGCGACTGGACAGTTTTTTCTGGTGGCAGGTATGGGTGTTGTCGTAGGGATTGCCGGAGCACATATTTTTTATGCCATTCACCGTTTTTTACCTACAACACCTGCTATTGATGCGGCACTTACCGTAATGACGCCATATATTTTATTTCTTTCTGCAGAACATTTCCATTTTTCGGGAGTGATGGCTGTGGTGAGCGGAGGATTGTTTATGTCATTCCGTGCTCATGAGATTTTCAAAACCGGAACTACGAGAATCAATATGACAGGAGTCTGGAACACACTCATCTTTGTGATGAATGCTTTGGTTTTTGTATTAATAGGTCTTGAACTTCCTGATATAATCAATGGATTGGGTGAAATTTCAGTAATGGAAGGCATCAAATATGGTTTGGTTATAAGTTTGATTGTCATTGTGGTACGTCTTTTATGGATCTATCCCGTAGCTCATCTTCCAAGATGGTTCAGTGAAAAAGCCCGTCGTGATCCGAGTCCGGGATGGAAAAATCCTTTAATCATAGGCTGGGCAGGAATGAGAGGAGTGGTTTCCCTGGCAACAGCTTTGTCTATTCCGGTGATGATGAATTCACAAGCTGAGTTTCCGATGAGAAATCTGATCATTTTTATCACATTTGTCGTCATTTTTGTGACATTAGTGTTTCAGGGACTTACCCTGCCTCTGATTATTAAATTAACCAAAATAGGAGAGATTGATCATATTTTGCCTTCTCACGAACAGCAGGCCGGAATTCAGATGAGACTGGATAAACTTGCCGTTCATAAACTTGATAATGAATACAATGAAGCAGTAAACAGCAATGGTCTGCTGGAGAACCTTAAAAATACGCTGGAAAGTGATATCAGACTTCACCAGAATCATCTCAATTCTATTGAAATGTGTACCAACAGGCAAAACGATATGGCCGAATATCATAAAGTAATGATGGATATATTTGCCTTACAGAGAAAAGAACTCTTTAAAATGAAACGCGAAAAACTCTTCAGTGATGACGAGATCCGAAAAGCAGAATCACAACTGGATCTGAATGAATTAAAAATTACAGGAAATAAGCATTTGTAGCGGGTTTGCGAGATGCGAGATGTGGGTTTCGGGTTTCGGGTTTCGGGTTTGAGAGTAAGAGAGTTTGAGAGTGGGTCGAGGTTTCGAGGTTTTGGATACGAGTGGGAGAGTTTGAGGATGCGTGCGTTTGAAATTATAAGAGTGTAAATTGTTACAGACAGAATGGACAAACTACGCACTTTATTTATCCATGCACTATGTCATTCCGCAGGAACCCAAATCGTCATTTTACTATTTACGTAAACACTATAAACCTTAAACCCTGAACTTTAAATATAGAACAACATGAAAACATTACATTTTTTAGTCATAGGAAAGAACCAGGAAATTCTGGATACTTTAAAAAGAATTATAGAAAACAATGAAGGCTGGACAGCAGACATACAAAGTGATGAAAATTTCTGCTATGAGTATATAAAGAATAATATGGTGGATATTGTCCTTTTAAGCTCTGGCCTAGAGGAGGATTTTGAGAAAGATATAAAAATATTCTGTGCCGGTTTGGATAAGGATATTAAAGTAATCGATCATTATGGAGGAGGAAGTGGACTGTTAAAGAATGAAGTTTACAGTCTTTTTCCTAATTTGCAGGGATAAAACCTGACATTATGTTCGAAAATATCATCAAAAATATTACGCGATTTATTTCAATCACTCCCGAAGAAGAAAAAAACTTTACAGATCTGCTTGTCTGCCAGTCGTTTCCAAAGAAAACGGTTTTGCTCAGAGAAGGAGAGATCTGCCAGTTTGAAGGGTATATTCATAAAGGATGTGTGAGAATGTATTGTTTGGATGATAATGGTTCTGAAGTAACGTTACTGTTTGCCATCGAAGATTGGTGGATCAGTGATATTGCATCATTTCATGAACAGAAGCCTTCTAAGGTTTTTATCGAAACGCTGGAAGATTCTGAAATCTATATGTTGAATACTACAACAAAAGAAAAACTGCTGCAGGAAGTTCCCAAATTTGAAAGAGTTTTCAGAATGCTGGTTCAGAGGAACCTGGCAACCCTGCAAAGCCGATTGGTAAATACCATTTCAAAGACTGCATCAGACAGATACCTTGAGTTCATCAAAGTATATCCTTCAATCCCCCAAAGAGTTGCGCAGTATTATATTGCTTCCTATCTGGGAGTTTCAAAAGAATTTGTCAGTACCATAAGAAAGCGTCTTGCTTCAAAAGAAAAATAAATCTTAGTTTTTTATACTTGCAGATTGCAGAGATTTGCATGGATTTTAAATTATATTCACCCATTTTATCGGAGATAAATCCTTGCGTCATAAAAATATTTAGCTTAGAAAACAACTTGCGTCTTTGCGTTTTCCAACTATTTTTTTGCTTGTCATTGATACAAAGATTCTTATGGAATGACATAATTGCAATGATGGCCTTGCCCACACAGTTTGTCATTCCGGTAGGAATCTAAGTGAAGTTATTCTTTAAAATATTATATCAAATTAAATAGTTCCTAAGAGTAAAAAGACTTTTACACTTTCCAAAAAAAACAGCAATCCACTATAGTTATACTGCCGAATACAAAAGTATCCGGCATTTTTTTTTGCTTCAAAGTCATTTATTAAACTAGTTAAATGTGCAGGGTTTTCGGTCTCTCTAAATTTGTCCTATCAAACAAGAACAAATAACAATCTGATATGGACAGAAAAGATTTTTTAAAGAAAGGATTATTGGGAACAGGAATGTTTGTAGCATCAGCTTCTTTGGCCGGCGCTATGAAAAATGACATCGACGAGATCGAACCATTAGAACCGATCGGATACAATCATCTTCCCAATACAGAATCAAAAATAAAAGAAAACTCTGTGATCCACAGAGCAGACTCAAGAGGGAAAGCGGATCACGGATGGCTGTTGAGCCAGCACACTTTCAGTTTTGCCAATTATTACAACCCTGAAAGAATGCACTTCGGCGTATTGAGGGTTTTGAATGATGATAAAGTGGAAGCAGGAAGAGGTTTCGGAACCCACCCTCACGACAATATGGAAATCATCAGTATTCCTTTGGAAGGTGATCTTGAACACAAAGACAGCATGGGAAATACAGCCGTGATCAGAAGCGGAGATATTCAGGTCATGAGTGCAGGAACCGGAATTATGCACAGCGAATTCAACAAAAACAGTGATCAGCCGGTGAAATTCCTTCAAATCTGGATTTATCCCAAAAAAAGAAATGTGACGCCGAGATATGATCAGATCAATTTAGACAAAACTAAAGGTCACAATCAATTTCAACAGATTCTTTCCCCTAATGCAGATGACGAAGGTGTATGGATTCATCAGGATGCATGGTTTCACCTGGGAACTTTTGATCAGAATAAAGAAATCCATTACCAGATCAGAAAAAAAGGAAACGGAATCTATGCTTTTATTTTGAAGGGAAGCGCAGAAATAGGCGGTGAGATCATAGAAGAACGTGATGGATTCGGAGTCTGGGATATTCAGGAAATTACGATCAAAACCTTTCAGGAAGGTACAGAAATCCTTTTGATGGAAGTACCAATGACACTATAAATAAAAAATTAAACAAAAATAACAACTCTTAAATTTTAAATTATTATGAAAAAATTAATCCTATCATTTGCAGCTGGTTTATTATCATTAACCGCATCAGCTCAAAACCCCGGAAAATCATTATTAAATCCTACCAATCATGCCGTAGTGCTTATAGACCACGAAGGACAAATGGCTTTTGCAACCAAAAGCATCAGTATGGAAGAATTAAGAAATAATGTGGCACTGGTAGCGGGTGGATCAAAAATATTCAATGTTCCTACAGTAGTAACAACGGTGGCAGAAAAGTCATTCAGCGGACCTGTTTTCCCGGAAATTTCAGAAGTATACCCGCAAGCAACCAGTGGATATGTAGACAGAACTACTATGAATACGTGGGAAGATGTTAATGCTCACAAAGCCATTACAGGAAAAAATAAAAAGAAACTGGTTTTCGCCGGATTATGGACAAGCGTATGTATCGTAGGCCCTGTATTATCAGCGATTGACGAAGGTTACGATGTATATGTAGTAACAGATGCTTCTGGGGATATTTCTAAAGAAGCGCACGATCAGTCAATCACCCGTATGGTTCAGGCAGGAGCGCATCCTATCACTTCTGTTCAGTATGTATTGGAGTTGCAGAGAGACTGGGCTAGAAAAGAAACATACAAACCGGTTAATGACCTGATGAAAAAACATGGTGGAGCTTATGGTATTGGAATTCAGTATGCTCAGGAAATGTTAAAACACTAATGGGACTGTTTCGGCAGGCTGAAAGCCTGCCGAAACCTTCAAACTTAAATATTGAAATAATGAAACTACTGAATATACTTACACTTTCCACGGTTTTGGCAGCAGGAATTCTGAATGCTCAGAAAGCAGAAATGATCATTACTAACGGAAAGATTACCACAATGGATGATAAGAATCCGGAAGCACAGGCTGTTGCCATCAAAGACCACAAAATCTTACAGGTGGGAACCAACGCCCAGATTTTAAAATTAAAAAACGGCAGTACAAAAGTCATTGATGCTAAAGGAAACAGAGTGATTCCCGGCTTGTTTGACAGCCATTTGCATGTGATTCGCGGAGGAAGGTTCTATAATACCGAACTTCGTTGGGATGGTGTGAAATCTTTAAAAAGAGCTTTGGAAATGCTGAAAGAACAGGCTCAGAGAACACCGAAAGGACAATGGGTAAGGGTCATCGGAGGCTGGAATGAATATCAGTTTGAAGAAAAAAGACTCCCTACGCTGGCTGAAATTAATGAAGCTACAGGAAATGTGCCCACTTTCATCATGTATCTCTATGGAAAAGCGTGGTTGAACAAAGCCGGATTAAAAGAACTGAATATCAATGGAGATACTCCCAATCCTGCCCAAGGTTTAATTGAAAAAGACAATAACGGAGATCCTACAGGATTACTGGTAGCTGAACCCAATGCATTTATCCTTTATTCAACATTGGCGAAACTGCCGGAGCTGAAAGAAGAAGAAAAAGTAAATTCTACCCTTCAATACATGACGGAACTGAACAGATTAGGAGTGACTGCCGTAATGGACGCAGGCGGAGGATTCCAGAATTTCCCGGATGACTACGGAACAACAGATCAGCTGAACAAACAGGGGAAAATTACCGTTCGTCTTCCTTACTATTTATTTGCCCAGAAAAAAGGATCTGAGCTTGCCGATTACACCAAATGGATTGGAATGGTAGAAATTGACGATCATGGTCATAATGATTTTAATGAAATCGATTATCATGTCAACGGAGGAGGGGAAAATCTGGTGTCAGACGGAGCCGACTTTGAAAATTTTCTTTTCCCAAGACCGGAACTTCCTGCTACCATGGAGAAAAATATGAAAGAGGTAGTAAGTCTTCTGGTAAAAAACAAATGGCCTTTCAGAATTCATGCAACCTATAATGAAAGTATCACAAGGTTTTTGAATGTCATTGAAGAAGTCAACAAAGAGACACCGTTGAATGGATTAGTATGGTTCATTGACCACGCAGAAACCGTTACCGAAGATAATATGAAAAGAATCAAAGCGTTGGGTGGAGGAATTGCTGTACAGCACAGAATGGCGTATCAGGGAGAAAGTTTCATCCACAGATATGGTAAAAAGCCGGCTTTGACATCTCCTCCGGTGAAAAAAATGCTGGAAATGGGAATTCCGGTAGGATTGGGAACTGATGGAACAAGAGTAGCAAGTTACAATCCATGGGTGGCTTTATACTGGATTACTACAGGAAAAACAATAGGAGGAACTCAGGTGATGGCTAAAGAAAATACACTGGACAGAAAAACAGCTTTATCACTTTCTACTTACGGAGGATACGAATTGATCAAAGACTATCAGAAAGGAAAAATACAGAAAGGATACTTTGCAGACCTTACTATTTTGGACAAAGATTATTTCACAGTCAATGATGAAGACATCAAAAACATCACTTCAAAACTGACGATCGTAGATGGAAAAGTAGTGTACGGAGATAAAACCTACAAAACAGAAGCACCCGCACCACTTCCAGTCATTCCGGACTGGTCACCTGTAAAATATTACGGAGGCTATCAGACAAAATAATTTTTTAAATCACAAAAATTTTTAATTATTCAAGTATCAACCAACGTTCCAACTGAAGGGGGTAAAAATTCCCCTCCTTTGGAGGGGTGTCAAAAATTCAAAGAATTTTTGACGGGGTGGTTTTACACTCAAAGCTATCAACAGTATTAAATACCCCCAATCATCCGTGTCAATCCGTGTAATCTGCGGTTAAAAAAAACAAAAATCATTTTAAAAATTTATTCCAATCATGAAAAAGTTAATCCATATCATCACCAATACCAATCCGGGAAGAAAATTAACAGATACAGCTCTTTTAGTTTTCAGAGTTTTACTTTCCATAGAATTAATCGTAGCCCACGGATTAAAAAAAATAGGAGTAGGTGTTTCAGAAGCAGAACAGGTTCCGAACCCGCTGCACCTTCCGGAAGCATTCAATAGCCTTTTCGCTGATGCAGCCAATCTGGTATTTCCGGTATTTGTGATCTTTGGTTTTTTCACAAGAATTGCTGTGTTGCCGATCTTAGCGGTGACGCTTACAGGATACTTTATTCTCCATTGGAATGATGCACTACTGGTAAAAGATACTCCTTTTATGTACAGTTTGTGTTACCTGTTTTTACTGTTTATGGGAGCGGGAAGATATTCAGTGGATCATTATTTAACAAAGAAATCATCATGAAAAAACTGATTGCAATAGTACTGTTGCTGCAGATTTTTATTCCCGTTCAAATTTCTGCTCAGTTCAAGCTGATGAGGTTTGATGAAGATTATGCTTCCTATAAAGACTCTGCAAAAACTTTTTACAACTCCATCAAATACATACCTATTGCAGAAAAAAGCAACCATTATCTTTCATTGGGGGGAGAAGCAAGACTGGAATTTGTAGATTTTAATAATGAAGATTGGGGAAGAATGGATATTGGGAGCAATCCTTTTCTTATTCAAAGATACAATGTACATGCAGATCTGCATCTGGGCTCACGGGTAAGAATTTTCGGGCAGGTGAGAAGTGCATGGGAAAATGGAAGAAAAAATGGGCCGAGACCTATTGACGAAGACCATTTGAATATTCAGAACCTTTTTATTGATATTGATGTTCTGAAAAATGAGAAAGAAAAGCTTACAATGCGTGCCGGAAGACAGGAACTTGATTATGGAAGCGGAAGATTAATTTCAGTAAGAGAAGGTCCGAATTTAAGACTCTATTTTGATGGATTCAAGTTCATGTACAAAAGAGGGAACTTCAGATCTGATGCCTTTATGATGGCCGCCAGTGAAATCAATCCGGGAGCTTTTGATAACAAGTCTTCAAAATCAATCAATCTTTGGGGAAGTTACAACATATGGATTATTCCCAGAAGCGGAAATCTGGAGCTCTATTATTTAGGCATTCACAGAAAAGATGTACGTTTTGAAGACGGGCTTTCCGATGAGAACAGACATACTTTTGGCGGAAGATTCTGGAAATATGGAGGAGGTTTTATTTACAATTTTGAAGCAGCCTACCAGTTTGGTAATTTTAATAAAGGAAATATCAGCGCATGGACGGCTTCTGCAGACATCGGATATATGTTTGAAAATGTAAAAGGAAAACCGACCATCAACCTTAGAAACGATTATATTTCAGGAGACAGTAATAAAGGAGATGGAACATTGGGAACATTCAATCCATTGTATCCGAAAGGAGGTTATTTTGGATTTAATCCTCAGATTGGTCCGGTGAATTTAATTGATATTCATCCCTATGCAACTATTGATTTAGGTAAAAAAATAACGGTGCAGGCAGACGTAGTTTTCAACTGGAGATATTCTATCCAGGACGGGATTTACAGACCCAGCGGAACACTAAACCTGGCGTCTTCCAACTCAAAAAAGAGATACATCGGAACCGCATTTTTAGGAAGTTTCAATTATAAGATCAATCCATTTTTAACCTTTAATACAGGAATACAGTATTTCAATACCGGAGCTTTCATTAACGATGTAATCGACAACCACAAAGACGGACTCTTCATCAATTCCAGAATTGTATTTAAATTTTAAAAAAACACGGGGATTTGAAAATAAGATAATTTGAAAATAAATCGAACAATTATCCCACATCAATGCACCTCTCCATCACAGAAACTACCTTTGAAAAGAAATAAAATTAGCAGGAGCGAATCGACTCGCACCTTAACAACATAAACCTTAAAAAACTTAGCGCCCTTGCGTTATTCCAACAAACAAAAATTAAAACCCGCAACAAAAATAACCCGCAACTCGCATCCCGAACCCACAACAAACAACAAAAAATAAATCACATGAAAAATACACTAAAACAATCACTGGTAATTGCAGCTTTAGCATTATCTACCTTAAACTTTGCACAAACTACAACCACAGCTCCTGCAAAAACAACAGCCATCGGAACTTCCAAAACCTGGGGAACCGTAGACGGAATCTCCATGATAGGATTGGTACAGGGCCCATCGTCTGCTGACGCCCAGCTTCAGGTAGCCTGTGTTTTCGAATATACAGAAGGAGACATCTTCAACGCTCAGGCATTGCCTGCTAAATTGAACGGATTGGTTCATCTGGATGAGGCCTTAAAAGGAGAACTGACCAACCTTAGAAAAACAGGACAGTTTCAGGGACATTCCTTGGAAACGATTTTAATTACACCTCCTGCAGGATCGATGTCTGCAAAGAAGTTATTATTGATCGGTTTAGGTGATCGTAATAAATTCACACCCGATTTAATGACTTCCGTAGGCGAAGTAGCAGCCCGTGAAGCTATGAGACTAGGCGTTACGAATTTTGCATTTGCCAGCGACCTGAAGGATGCGGGAATAGATTCACCAACCGCTTTGGTAGCCGGGAATGTAGTAAGAGGAATCGTACATGCCAACCGTTCTGAAAATTACCTTAAAGAACACAAATTATCCACCACCAAAAAATTAGAAAAAGTATACCTTCTGGCTGGTCCTGCCTTCTTTGAAACAGCCGGCGGAGGAATTTCTGATGCCATTTCAGAAGTAAAAAAGAAATAATGAACTAGTTTCATTACATTGTTGATCCGGCCCTCTTTTTATAAGGGGGCTTTTTGTATAAAAATGATTATGATTACATATCTAAAAAGCAATTTGTTAAACGCAAAGTGTAATATCCCTTTTTTAAAATTCTAAGGAAGCAAAGTTGGAATCAATGAAATTGATTCTATCTTTGCTTATGGATTTATCCTTCTGCTTCATCAGCGACTTTAGTCGCATTTCTTTGCTCCCTCAAATAAATAATAGAATCCAATAACCTTTGCGTGAAAATATATTGTAAAACTTTACTCCTTTTATAGAACAAAACGTAATTTACTCTTTCTCAACGCTAAGTCCTCAACATTTAACTAAATTTGAAAAGTCAAAAAAAATCCCGATTTTTGCACTCCTTCAATAAACCCGAGTTCATGAAATTATGTATTGCCGAGAAACCCAGTGTTGCCAGAGATATCGCCAAAGTATTGGGCGCTACCACGCCTAAACAAGGCTATATGGAAGGAAACGGCTATTGCGTAACATGGACGTTCGGACACCTTTGTACTTTAAAAGAACCTCACGACTACGGTCCGCAGTTCAAATCCTGGAACCTTTTTTCACTGCCGATTATTCCCAGCAGCTTTGGAATCAAGCTGATTCCGAATAAAGGCGTGGAAAATCAGTTTAAAGTCATTGAAAAATTAGTTGAAGAATGTGATGAGGTCATTAACTGTGGGGATGCCGGGCAGGAGGGAGAACTCATTCAGCGTTGGGTATTGCAGAAAGCAAAGTGCAACAAACCGGTTCAGCGTTTATGGATTTCTTCACTAACGGAAGATGCTATTAAAGAAGGATTTGCAAGCTTAAAACCTGCAGAAGATTATAAAAATCTGTATCTGGCCGGAAATGCCAGAGCCATAGGAGATTGGTTATTGGGAATCAATGCTACGAGGCTTTTTACGAAGAAATTCGGAGGAAATAAAGCGGTTCTTTCCATTGGAAGAGTACAGACTCCTACATTGGCGATGCTTGTGCAGCGTCAGAAAGAAATCGATGCTTTTACCACAGAAGAATATTGGGAACTGAAAACCAAATACCGTGATGTCCTTTTCAGCGCAGCCATAGACCGTTTAAAGACGTTGGAACGCGCAGAAAAAGGATTGGAATACCTTAAAGTCAATCCATTTGAGATCGTTTCTTTCGAAATTAAAGAAGGAAAAGAAAAAAATCCACGACTTTTCGATTTGACCGGACTTCAGGTAGAAGCCAATAAAAAATACGGTTATTCGGCGGAAAATACGTTGAATTATGTGCAAAGTCTGTATGAAAAGAAGCACGTAACTTATCCGCGTGTTGATACCACCTACTTATCAGACAGTTTATATCCGAAAATTGCAGGAATTCTTCAGAAAATGTATCCTTATCAGGATCTGATTGCCCCGTTGCTGGAAGCTCCGATTCCAAAATCAAAGGCAGTTTTTGACGATACAAAAGTAACGGATCACCACGCCATCATTCCTACGGAAATTCCACCTTCTCAGAATCTGAGCAGGGAAGAAAAACTGATTTATGATCTGATTGCAAAACGTTTTATAGCAGTATTCTATCCGGAATGTAAAATTTCCAATACTTTGGTAGAAGGAAAAGTAGGAACCATTCCTTTCAAAACCAGTGGAAGACAGGTTCTTGAAGCAGGATGGAGAGCCGTTTACGCCAAAGAACCGAAAGAGGAAACCACCGATAAGGAAAAAGAAAAAGAGGAAGAACAAACCATCCCTGAATTTACTGTAGGAGAAACCGGACCCCACGATCCGATGATTCACCAGGGAAAAACGACGCCTCCAAAACCTTACACCGAAGCAACACTGCTGAGAGCGATGGAAACTGCCGGAAAACAGGTAGAAGATGAAGAATTGCGTGAAATGCTGAAAAACAACGGGATCGGAAGACCATCCACGCGTGCCAATATCATAGAAACCCTTTTCAAAAGAAAATACATCGAGAAGAAAAGAAAAAATCTGATCGCTACCCAAACCGGAATCCAGCTGATCGATACCATCGAAGACGAACTGTTAAAAAGCCCGGAACTGACCGGAGAATGGGAATCCAAACTTCGTAAAATTGAAAAAGGAGAGTATGAAGCCAATCTTTTCAAAGAAGAACTGATTCAGATGGTGACAGAACTCACTGAAAAAGTGGTGTATGGAAAAGGGAAAGTAATTACCCTCCAGGAAGAAGAAAAGGAAGAAGTGAAAGAGAAGAAAAAAAGAGAACCTGCTCAGAAAAAAGAATTGCAGTCCTGGGAAGAAACGGAATGCCCGAAATGTAAAGAACACAATCTGATCAAAGGAAAAACCGCTGTAGGCTGCTCCGATTTCAAAAATTGTGGTTTTAAAATTACGTTCGAAATCTTCGGCAAGAAACTATCCGATAAACAACTTTTAGATTTGGTATTAAAAGGAAAAACCTCAAAATTAAAAGGCTTTTCCACGCATCCGGAAGCAATCACAGAAGGTGTTTTGACTTTAAGTGATGATTTCCAGGTACAATTGAGCTAATCAATAGTATACTTAATCTAAATTATCAACTACCATTTGGAAACAATAAACTAACTGGAATTATCAGGTGGAGAATACGGGATTCGAACCCGTGATTTTTCAATACCTGATTAAGCGTATCGGTTATTTTATATCGGGATTCCTAGGGCATGACTAGGTGTACGGATAAACTAAGCGTTGTATTTGTCGTTCTGAAAGAATCCAACCTTACCCTTTTTCTATCCAATCTGTGTACCAATACCCTAACTGAATACGTAAAAATTCCCATCTTCCCGAGCCTGGCAAAAATTCAAAGAATTTTTGCCAGGCTGGTTTTACAGTTTCTTGAATAACCTGTCATCATTAAATGCCAACATTCTCCCTTTTCTGTTTGATAAACTGAAAAACAGATCCAACAATAAAAAGCAGAAGAATAATAAGAAGAGTCTGCCCGATGATCGGATCTTTGATGTCTTTGGCCAAAGGATGTCCAATCGGAACCCGTGTAAATGTTTCATTAACAGTTGGGACAAGCGACAGGAAAAAGCTGAGTGACAACAGGAAATTCTCAAAATACCGGGCTTTCTTACTTTCTTTTTTATTGGCAAAAAGAAAATAGGCCACAGTGATCAAAACAAGGATAAATAATGAGAACACATGTCCTGCATTAAAACCTCCGTTTTTGGAGATACCTAATGCTGTAAGTGAAGTGACGGCCGTCGCATAAAAATAGACTTTTCCTGACGGCTGAGTCAGATTGATTTTACCATATCTGATAAATCCTATCACTGCGCCAACAAGAGCTGTTACGCCAATAATAGTGTGAAAAATTCCTAAACCTGATAGATTCATATTGATTGTATTTTAAATTGATACTTATAAGCTGCAGGTATATTACTGTTCCCTGTAACTGACAGTACAAATTTGCGATAGAAATACAGAAATGATTTTGTGATTTAGTTCAAGAATTTGGGATTTTGGTTCAAAAAAGAACTCCTTATCAAAACAGGAAATGCATTTATAATCTTTAAAAAGGTACGATTATCATCCTTTCCGTTCCTGGCGGTAATTGGAGGGCGTTATATGAAATTTATCGCTGAAGTTTTTGGTAAAAGTGGCCAGATCATTGAATCCGCATTCGAACGCGATATCGGTAATGCGTTCATCGGATATTAAAAGTAATTCGGCGGCTTTTTCCAGTTTTTTGTTTCTTATATAATTGGCAGGGGTATCGTTGTAAAGTTTTGCAAATTCTCTTTTGAAAGATGATACACTTAAATTGCTTTGCTCAGCAAGCTGTTCGATTGTTAGCTGTGAAAATAAATTCGCTTCAATGATTTGCTTAAAAGAATAAGTGGTGGGAGAGAAAAGCTGTGACAGGATCAGCTGAACGGCCTTAGCATTCTGTGACTGAGCCAACAGCAAAATGATTTCCTTGAGTTTTAGAACCAATATATCTTCATTAACGAGGGAAGGGTTTTCAAAATAAAAAAGCAGCCCTTCTACATACTTCTGAATCAGAAAGTCATTGTTTATTTTCTCATTGGATTTATTCGAAACGATATCGGAAGGTTTTTGCAGTAATAAAGGCAATTCTCTGTCATAGATTTTTTTCAGGATGTCAGGATAGAACGTAACGATCACAATCTCACAATGATCTTCTGACACTGAGTTCTGAATATGTTTTCCGGAGCTGATACAGTTCAGAAAAAGAGAATAATTTGCAGAAACATCAAACTCCTGTTCCTCTGTTTTGTACTGAAAATCACCTTTAAGCACATACAGAAAGCAGGCTTGCTCCGAAACCGGAAAATCATACCTGAAGGACCCTGATATATCAATTTTCTGTATCAGGGTTTTCCCAAACAATTCGTGTTTTTTGTAATCATTCAGCATAATGGAGTACGTGAGTTTTTGAATTCAACAATCAGGAAAAGTTAAATAAATTTTCATTGTAAATGTAAAGCAATAATTGACTTTATCGGAGATAAAATCTTTGCGCCTTAAGAACATATAGTTTGGTAACAATCTGCGACTTTGCGTTTTTCAGCCAAAATATGCAGAGATTCCTGTGGCATGACATTGTGATGAATAAGACTAAACTTTGTATTTGGCATTCAATAGGAATGCCACTTTACACTTTTTTTGACTGGTGATTTACCGGAACAACTTCTCGTACCAGGCGCCAACATCACTTTTAATCTCCTCATGATGCTTACATAAAATCACAGCCAGCTCCAGTTCAGACCTGTCAGACTGATAAGGATTCAAAGTAAGAAACCCGAAGAAATTTCCATCCTGATCAACAATCGACGGAGGATAAGAAGCATAAGCATTCCATGGTGAATAGGGGCCATATGTACTACCATAGTTTCCATACGTATTCCAGATAGATTTTGAGCTGAAAACATTTCCGTAATCACCAAACTTATTCCATATCGAATTTTTATCAAAATTATCACAGTTTAAGCATCCCAGATATTCTTTTTGATCTGTACCGCCATATAAATGCAGGGTTTGCGCATAAAAGATACAGCATAAGAGAAGACTTACAACAATAAACACTTTTTTACAGTACATAAGATGATTACTTTATTAAATAATGATAACTGCCAGAAACGAAAAGTC
Source organism: Chryseobacterium sp. 2VB (assembly GCF_005503635.1). Classification (NCBI taxonomy): domain Bacteria; kingdom Pseudomonadati; phylum Bacteroidota; class Flavobacteriia; order Flavobacteriales; family Weeksellaceae; genus Chryseobacterium; species Chryseobacterium sp. 2VB. Next base: position 169,056 of record NZ_SCNC01000005.1, on the reverse strand, counting down.
CAATATTAACCTCTATCTTCCTTTCTTCCATCTTCTGGCCCTTATCAATCTACCTTAAACTTCTTCGGAGACTTTCCGGTGATCTGGGTAAATTTTCTGTAAAAATACTCCAATGTATTAAAACCTGATTCAAAACATATATTTTTAATCCCGATTTCAGGATTGCTGATCAGCAATTGCTTGGCATGTTCTATTCTCAGTTGAATAATATATTCTACCGGAGTACAGCTGTAGGAATGCTTAAACTTTTTAAACAGATTGGCTTCGCTCATTCCTGCAAGCGCAGCAAGTCTCCTGATGGTAATTGGTTCTCTGTAATTGTTTTTGATGAAATGAACCACTTCCTGAAGTCCGTTCTGTATATTTTCTGCCTTTCCGGAATGGAGGAGGATATGCTTTGCATTGGTTTTCATCAGCTCATAAATCAGTTCTTTCAGACTTAAGCTTAAAAGAAAATCCGAGGTATTATGAAGATTTCCGTCAATTCTTCTGTTATAAAGATTGGTAAGGCTTCTCCATAAAGACTCATCCGAGCTGATGAACTTTTTCACAGTGTTTTCTTTCATCATAATTCCTGTTCTGTCCCAGTCCGGATGCCAGTTTTCAATCACTTCGGAGAATACACTGTCAATATATTCCTGCTCAATATTCAATACCAGACATTTCGTAGGTTCTTTAAAAATGGGATGAATATCGATACTCAGCTCTTTGTTACATGGCGGAATAAATACACTTCTCTCCTTGAACTCAAAAGTCTCATCATCACTGCGAATAATCTTATTGCCACTCAGCATAAGCGTGATAACAGGCTCTTCAAAAAAGAAAGGAAAATCATGACAAATTACATTCGTTTCAAATACATTCAATTCACCGAAAGGAATGCTGAAAACAGTTCTTTCTTCGATCTTTTCCATGATAGTTAGAGTTTAGGTTAAAAAATATAGAGAATAAGTAAATGATTTATGCCATGTTATTGCCATTTTCGGATTACGTAAAATACAAAATAATTTAAAACAATGGAAAATACATCAGCAGCCAAACAAACCCATACCCCAGATACTCAGTTTTTATCCGTAAATCCTTCTACCTTAGAGGTTATAGGTGAAGTTACCAATACTTCCAGAGAGGAGATTGATGCTAAAATTGAGAAAGCAAAAAAAGCCCGGAAACTATGGGCAGCAAGGCCGGATGCAGAAAGAAAACAGATTTTATTAAAAGTAGCGGAAGCGTTGCAGCAAAATTCAAAACACCTTGCAGAATGGATCACCCGCGAGCAGGGAAAACCGTTGAATGGTCCTGGAGCTAATTTCGAAATGCAGGCTTGTGTAGGCTGGACACAGGTTCCAGCATCACTGGATTTACCCGAAGAAATTGTTTTCGAAGACGACACCCGAAAAGATGTTGTATACAGAAACCCGATTGGAGTAGTAGCAGCCATTGCTCCCTGGAACTGGCCTCTGATGATTGCTATCTGGCAGATTATTCCTTCATTGAGAATGGGAAATGCTGTCATCATCAAACCTTCGGAATATACCACTTTCTGCAGTCTGGAAATAATAAAAGTGATCAACAGTGTCCTTCCTGAGGATATTTTGCAAGTAGTTACCGGTAGAGGTGAAGTGGGAAGTTACCTTACCTCACATCCGGAAATTGGGAAAATTATGTTCACAGGCTCTATCGCGACGGGGAAGAAAGTCATTGAAGCTTCTGCTAAAAATATGGCCAGATTAACCCTTGAATGTGGAGGAAATGATGCAGGAATTATTTTACCCGGACTTGATGTTTCTAAGTATATTGATGGAATTTTCTGGGGAGCGTTTCTGAATATGGGGCAAACCTGCGCCTGTTTAAAGAGGTTATACGTTCATGAAAACGATTACGAAAAAGTTGTTAAAGCATTGGCAGACTATTCTTCCAATATTCCGATGGGGAACGGAGCGGATGAAACCAGTGTTCTGGGACCTATCCAGAATAAAATGCAGTACGATAAGATTCAGGATCTGATTCATGATTCCGAAAACATCGGGGCGGACTTTATTTTCAAAGGAAAGAAGCCCGATCTGGAAGGATATTTTATTCCTGTAACACTTATCGGAAATGTAGATAACGGAGACAGAATTGTAGACGAAGAACAGTTTGGTCCTGTGCTTCCAATTATTAAGTATAAAACGTTGGAAGAAGCGATCAATAAAGCCAATGATTCAGAAAACGGACTGGGAGCTTCCGTTTGGAGTGATGATCTTGACGAAGCTCAGAAAGTAGCTGCACAACTGGAAGCAGGAACCGTATGGATCAATCAGCACGGTGCTATTCACCCGTTTGTTCCCTTCGGAGGGGCAAAACAATCCGGTTATGGAGTAGAGTTCGGAATTGAAGGATTAAAAGCAGTTACAGTTCCTAAAGTTATCAGCATTAAAAAATAAAGTTAGAACTCATGAAATACGATTTTATAATTGTCGGATCCGGTTCGGCAGGCGCTGTAATCGCTAACAGATTAAGTGAAAATGAAAATATAAATGTTCTTCTGCTGGAGGCAGGTCCTGATGATAAAGTTACTGAAGTGGAAGAACAGGCCGGCTGGCCCGCTATCTGGAATACCGAAAGAGACTGGGCTTATCATACCGTTGCGCAGGAATATGCAGGAGGAAATACAAGATACTGGCCTCGCGGTAAAACATTAGGTGGTTCAAGTTCCATCAATGGAATGATCTACATCAGAGGTCATCAGCAGGATTATGATAGTTGGGCTTATAAAGGATGTGTGGGCTGGGATTGGAAAAGTGTTTTACCTTACTTTAAAAAATCAGAAACCCATGAAGAAGGTGAAGATGACATTCATGGAGGGGAAGGACCGCTTTTTGTAAGCCGTATCAAGCGCCCGAATGCCATTTCAGTTAGTGCTGTTGAAGCATGTAAGGAACTTGGTTATCCTTTGACGGATGATTTTAACAAAGAAATCTGGGGTGCAGGTCTTAACCACCTCAGTGTAGGAAAAGACGGTAAAAGATGTTCTGCAGCGAAAGCATTCTTAGATCCTGTGAAATCGAGGCCCAATCTGCATATTCATACCAATGCACTGGCTCAGAAACTGATTTTTGAAGAAAACGAGTGCATGGGAGTTCAGTATTTGAAAGACGGTGAATTATTAGAAGTGGTGGCAGAAAAAGAAGTGATTGTATCTTGCGGAACTATAGAATCTGCCAAACTTCTGATGCTTTCCGGAATTGGTGATCAACATGAACTGGAGTCAGTAGGAATTCCAGTAGTAAAAGATTTGAAAGGAGTTGGAAAAAACCTTCAGGATCACCTTTTGACAAGTGTTATTTTTAAAGCTAAAAAAGAAATTCCTGCTCCGGAAGCCAATCTGCTGGAAGCCCAGTTATTCTGGAAGAGCAAAGAAGAAATGGCTTTCCCGGATCTTCAGCCTCTGTTTATGGGACTTCCTTACTACAGCCCCGGGTTTACCGGGCCGCAAAACGCATTTACATTCTGCGCCGGATTTATCAGACCTGCCAGTAAAGGGTATATTAAACTGACGTCTTCCGATCCTTCCGCTTCTCCGGAAATTAACCCGATGTATCTTTCTGAAGAATCCGATCTGGAAGCCCTTTATCAATGCGTTGAAATATGCCGCGAAATGGGAAAAACAGAAGCCATGAAAGAATGGAATGACGGTGAAATCTATCCCGGAGAAGGAAAAACAAAAGAGGAAGTGATAGATTATATCAAAAAATCATGTTCCACCTATCATCATATGACCGGAACCTGTAAAATGGGAATCGACAGCCATTCTGTAGTAGATCCGAGACTGAAAGTATATGGAATAAAAGGATTAAGGGTAGCAGATGCATCCATTATGCCGGATGTGGTTTCCGGAAATACCAATGCGCCTACCATTATGATTGGTGAAAAAGCAGCCGATATGATCAAAGAAGATCATCATCTGAAAGCGTCAGGTTCATCTGAAAAGTTATCGTTTGTTGTGTAAGAAGGGTTAAAATCCTTGAAAAGAAGCCGTTTCATATTTATGAAGCGGCTTTTTAATGAAAAATTGAAAGATCATTGAGATAAAAAAGCCTGTAGCACTTACCTTTGTTTAAAATAAAATTCATGACACCAGAAAAAAAGAAACTCATTACAGATAGCTTCAGCCGCTCGGAAACCTTGAAATTCTATAAAGCAGAACTGCTGGAAGTAGAAACTGATTTTATATCCATGAAGATCCCTAAGATGGAAATGATGACCCGAAAAGCAGGAATGTTCAATGGCGCAATGATCGCCTCTCTGGTGGATGTTTCTTCAGGATATGCCGCTGTGAGCCACTATCCGGAAGACTGTTATGTAGTGACCGTTGAGCTGAAAGTGAACTACCTTCGTCCGGCAATGGGTGATGCTTTGATTTCAAAATCCTATGTTATCAAAGGGGGAGGGAAAATTGTTGTGGTGAGAACGGAAATCTATGTCCAGACCGAAGGTTCTGAATCTGAAAGTCATGTAGCCACTTCATTAGTCACCATGATGAAAATAAAATAAAAGACAAAATATTCCTTCAATAAAGGGTTTTAAAGCATTTTTTTTCCCGGAATGGAATAGCTTTTGCTCAACAAACCCATAAACATTAAAAAATATCACAATGAACTTAATTATCCGACTTTTTATTACAGCAATTGTTGCTTATCTTTTAACTAAAATTTTACCGGGAGTGCAGTTTGAGGGATTTTCTTCAGCCATCATCTTTGCGATTGTGCTTGGGGTTCTTAACATATTTGTAAAGCCAATTTTAAGTCTGTTTGGCCTTCCGTTGACCATTCTTACCTTAGGATTCTTTGCCCTGGTAATTAATGCCGCAATTGTCCTGATTGCAGACTATTTCATCGACAGTATGGTCGTAGATGGGTTCTGGTGGGCATTTATCTTCAGTATCTTATTATCAATCGTAACTTCTCTAGCGAACTCTATGTTCTCAGATGGAGAATAGAATACCAATAATGATCTTATACAATAGGCTGCCCAAACGGACAGCCTATTCTTTTTTTTAACAGTTCTTTTTAATCCACTTAATACAGTCTTCATAAGTCAGTTTCTGGTTGTCTTTCTTCATGTAAGGGGCATTAATCGGTTCGTTTTCTGCAATATTTGCCATGATCTGTTCAAGAGTCCTTCCTGCAAAATTGACTCTCGTTTCCTTTATAGATCCATACTTGAAATGGCCTTCATGGACGTGCCAAAGATTGGGTGCGCCTGCGTCTACACGCGTTGCTTTAAAATCGCCTGTGTCTGGTGTACTCATAATGTAAAATTTTAATTAGGTTGTTATTGATGATATCGGACGTCTGATATTGTAAATTTCACTATTTGAGACAGGCAGAGTAACAGAGAAAATCCCCATATTTAAAAAGTAGGTGTTTTCCCCGAAAAGAGCTTATCTATGAAAAAAGAATTTTAATGTTAATTCTTTCGTCCATTTTTATTTTAAATATTAACTTTGGCAATCTTTGAATTTAATAAAAGGATGTAGGAAATCAGCTGATTTTGTACATCCGTTAAAAATGAATATCAACATATGAAACTTAAGTACAGTCTGCTGGCTTTGGCAGCTCCGCTTTTAATGAATGCACAACAAGTAATGACGCCTGAAATTCTTTGGACTTTGAAAAAAGTTGGAGTACAGGCAGTTTCACCGGATCAGGGCTCCCTTATCTATAAAGTAGGGCAGGTAGACCTGAAAACAGAGAAGACGAAAAATGAAAACTATTTTCTGAATGTTCTTAATCATCAGTCTTCCAAAATTGATTTCGGGAAAAAAGCCCTTATTCAGTGGGATAAAAACGGAATCTATGCTCAGGAAGGAGATAAAATCTATCTTTCTAAAGATGCCGGAAAAACCTGGACAGAATTTTATACCATTGGTGAAGCAGATAATATCGTAATTTCTCCTGACGGAAAGAAAATTGCTTTCAGTAAGCAGGTATTGGTGGAGAAAGTAATGGGGAAAGATAAATTCAGCGATACTCCTAAAACGACGGCACAGGTATACACAGACCTGAACCACAGACACTGGGATTATTTCAATGAAGGAAAATATAACCATGTATTTGTAGTGAATACTTCTGATAAGGTAGAAGGAGCTAAAGATCTTCTGGAAGGAAAAACCTGGGATTCTCCGCAAAGACCTTTCGGTGGAGCTGAAGATTTTATCTGGAGCCCGGATTCTGCCCAGCTTTTATATGTTACCAAACCTAAAAGTGGTAAAGAATATGTTACAAGTACCAATACCGATATCTTTGCTTACGATCTGGCATCTGGTACTACCAAAAACCTTACGGAATCCAACAAAGGATATGATGTAAACCCAAAATTCAGCCCGGACGGAAAATCTCTGATCTGGCAGAGTATGGCCAGAGATGGATATGAAGCAGATAAAAATGATGTGAAAATCCTGGATTGGAAGTCAGGGAAGACCACTAACCTTACCTCAGGCTGGGATGAAAGTGTTTCAGGAGACGTTCTTTGGGGAGCAGATTCAAAAACGATCTACTTCACAGCAGCATTCAGAGGTACAAAACAGCTTTTCTCGCTGGATTCAAAATCAGCAAAAGTACAGCAGATCACCAAAGGAGATTTTGACGTAAACGAAATCTTTACAGACAATAAAACTTCACTTTTAGTAGGAAGAACAGACGTAAACCATGCTACAGAATTATTCTCTGTAAACGTTAAAAACGGAGAAATGAAGCAGGTAACTGAAGCGAACAAGGAAACGTATGCTAAGCTGGCTCAGGGGAAATCTGAACTTAAAATGGTGAAAACTTCAGACGGTAAGGAAATGGGAGTTTGGTTCCATTATCCACCGAATTTTGATCCGAACAAAAAATACCCAACGCTGGTATACTGCCAGGGAGGGCCACAGTCTGCGCTTACTCAATATTTCAGTGTAAGATGGAACTTTGCTCTTATGACAGCCAACGATTATATCGTAGTGGCTCCAAACAGACGAGGGATGCCAGGCTGGGGAACAAAATGGAATGAAGACATTTCAAAAGACTGGGGCGGGCAGCCAATGAGAGATTATCTGGCAGCCACAGACTTTGCGAAAACTTTACCTTACGTGGATGGTGACAGAGTAGCAGCTGTAGGAGCTAGTTATGGAGGATACAGCGTATTTATGTTAGCTGGAATCCATGAGAACAGATTCAAAACTTTCATCGCTCACGATGGTTTATTTGATATGAAATCATGGTATCTGACTACCGAAGAACTATGGTTTGCCAACTGGGATCTTGGTTCTCCATGGGAAAAACCACTTCCAAAAGCATACACAGAATTTAATCCAAGCAACTTCGTAGAAAAATGGAACAAACCCATCATGATTGTTCAGGGAGGAATTGATTTCCGTGTTCCTTACGAGCAAGGTCAGGAAGCTTTCCAGGCTGCAAAATTAAGAGGATTAAAATCTAAACTGGTGTACTTCCCGAACGAAAACCACTGGGTACTTCATCCTCAAAACGGATTGGTATGGCAGAGAGAATTCTTCGACTGGCTGAAGGAAACTTTATAAGATAAACAATATAAGATATCAATAGAAACGGGCTTTAGCCCGTTTTTTTATAATTAAAAAATCCAATGGCTTTAGCCAAAACCTAAATAAACTACGTTGGGTTTAGCAAATTAAATTCAGGCTATTGGAAGCTGGAAGTTGCTGTTAATCTTAACATTTATAGAGGTTTTCATAAATTAATGATATCACTATTAAAAAGATGAAAATACAGATAACCAGTTTTTCATAACCTTCAATAGCTTCCTTCTTCAAGCTCCCGGCTTCCAGCCTAATTAAAAGTTAAAATAAATTAAATCTTTATATTTGAATATGCAAAGCCGTATTTCTTCATTTCCACCCATTATTAACGCTCAGTCTGAAATTCTGATTTTAGGATCAATTCCCGGAGTGAAATCACTGGAAAAACAGCAGTATTATGCCCATCCTCAAAACAAATTCTGGAAAATCATTTTTGAATTGCTGAACGAAGAATTTACTGATGATTACAAACAAAGAATTGAAACGATAAAGAAACATCATATTGCCCTTTGGGATGTTATCGATTCCTGCGAGAGAAAAGGAAGTCTGGATTCTGAAATCAGGAATGAAGAAGCCAATCAGATCGCAGCATTGTTAGAAAAACACCCAAATATCAAAGCCATTTTCTGCAACGGCGGAAAATCATACAAGAACTTACAGAAACTGCTCGGGAAAGATTATAAGCTGCCCGTTTTTTTATTGCCTTCTACCAGCCCGCTTCATACGGTTTCCTTTGAAAAGAAGCTGGAAGAGTGGAAGAGAATATTGGAATTTTTGGTTTGAGAGTTTGAGGGTTTATGAATCAGAGTACTTAAATTGTAAACGTATAGATTCCTGCGGAATGGACAACGGGGAAGCTTTATTTCCATATACTTTGTCATTCAGTAGGAATCTATATACTTTATAAACCAGCCCTTAAATCCTCAAACTCTCCGATCCTCCACCAGCTCCCAAGTATTCTCTCAATCCTTTCACAAGTTCCAATTGGTTTTTAGTTCTGTCCAGATTGTGTTCAGGATGCGCGATAGAATAATAGGTGCTCCCATTCAGATAATCGGTTAAGAAACGAAGTTCCTGAATATAAATGGCGACCTGTGCTGCATAATCGAGATTCTCAGCTTCCAGCGGTGTCAGTTTTTCTTTTAAATGAAATAAAAATCCTTCTTTTACGACTTTATACATTTCAGGGTTGAAATTGTCTATGGCGCTTCCATCATCTTCCTGGGTGGTATTGGTGTAAGACTGAATCATGGTTCCAAAATCATACAGGATAGTGGAAATCATCATGGTATCCAGATCAATCACCGCTAAAGGTTGATGATTCTGATCAAAGAGAATATTACTGATCTTTACATCTGCATGAATAATTCTTTTTGGGATCTGATTGTTTTTCTCCATTTCAATCCATCGGTCCGGCAAGGATAAAAGCTGGTTGGTGATTTCAATTTCAGCTTTAGCATTTTCTTTTAACTGAGGAGCCGCATCTTTGAGTGCATTTTTATAATCTATAATCCTCTTCTCAAAATTCAGGAAATTGGGAAGAGAATCTTCAATGGCAGGCAGTTTTTCAGTATTTACCGTATTGAGAAAATAACTGAAGGTTTTAGCAGCATCAAAAGCCGTCTGCAAAGTGGGAGCAGTAAGGAATGTTATACTGTTTTCTACAAAACTGAGCATACGCCATGGCTGACCATTTTTATCTTTTACCAGAATTTTACCGGTAAGAGAAGGAACAGGTTCTATAATTTCAAATTGATAATGATTTGACCTGAGAACTTCATTAATCATTAAATGGTTATTAACGACCACTTCCGGCTTTTTAAAAACATGATTGTTGATTTTCTGCAGAATAAACTTTTTCCCCTGGCCTTTATCCTCCAGAAGATAGGTGGTATTGATCAACCCGTCAGTAATAGGAGTAAGGTCATAACTATCCGTACCGATAAATTCAGCAACAATATCATTTAGCTCCATAAATTTTCCGGGTATCTGTTGTTTTTAATCTCTGAAATCAGAAAATCTTTAACTTCCTTTTTATCATCAGCATACGTAACTCCCATCCATGGGCAAGGAGATACTTTTACCTTTACCTTTACTCTGTTTTCATCCATCATTCTTTGTACTGCAGAAGGAATATAAAATTCCTGATCAGGCAGTGGATCAGATTCTATGAAATCATAAAAATAGGTGTCCAGATAACAGAAAATGTGTGGGTGGAAAATAAAAAAATTCATGGATACCAGGGTGTCAGGATCCAGTTGTATACTTTCTCCGTTCTCAATGTAAACAATTGAGTTATTTATTCTTTGAATGGATGTTTGTTCCACTACTTTGATCAGGTAGTTTTCAGCATCCAGCGTACATATTCCTCTGGCTACAGTACCATTTCCACTCAATGTTGTACCTACAGGATAAGCAATCATTCCTAATTGTGTATCTGATATATGATGATGGTTAATTTCATGTGCAGCAAGCTGATACACTTCTTTTCCGTAGAAATCATCCGCGTTGATCATCACAAAAGGTTCCTGTATTGAATATTTGGCGCACAGTACGGCATGAGCGGTTCCCCATGGCTTATTACGATCGGGATAATCAAAACCTTCCAGTGAAATAGGAATGCTGTCTATCTCCTGATATACCCAGATCAATTCAAAATTTTTAGCTTTTGAAATGCCGTTGAGCCTTTCAATATAACTTTCAGGAATCAGTTTGTTGACAATAATAACGACTTTTTGGAAACCGGCTTCCAGTGCATCAAAGATGGAATACTCAAGAATTGGCGAACCGTTATCGAGTATTCCGTCTACCTGTTTAAGCCCCTTGTATCTGCTTCCTAATCCGCCTGCCAGTATAAGTAATGTTTTCTTAGAACTCATCGGTCATTCCAAATACAGGTTTACGGGTTTTCCATTTTCCATTGGTGAAATCAGGAATATCAACTACCTGACCGCCTTTGGCAATAGACTCTTCGCTTAATGGTGTAATTGAATACCACAATGCAAGATCATACACATCCATCGGGAACTCTATATTCCGTTTGATACATTCAATAAAAGTATTCATCACAAAGAAATCCATTCCGCCATGTCCGGCACCTGCAGCAGTAGCTTCAAACTTTTTCCACATCGGATGATCGTGTTCTTTCATCCATTTTTCAGTATTGTCCCAACGGTGGGTATGGTTCATGGTCTTTTCAAAATAAATATGTCCCTGGTTGAAATCTCCCCATCCGAAATCCTGCCACAACCCTTCGGTTCCCTGAACTCTGAAACCAAGATCATAAGGTCTTTGTAAGCTTGTATCATGAGTAAGAAGAATGGTTTCTCCATTGGCACAGGCAATCTGAGTGGTTACAATATCTCCCTGGTTGAATTTTACTTTGGCATTAGGATGGTTTTCTCCCCCTTTGGGATGCTCAACAATATATTTATGAAGCCCTACAGATTTTGAAGAGAATGAAGAAAGCCTTGTTAAACGGTTCCCTCTGTTGATATCCATCATCATTGCAACTGGACCTAATCCATGAGTAGGATAAAGCTCGCCGTTACGCTTTACATAATGTTCAGTTCTCCATTTTGCCTCACTGAAGCCTTTTTCTCCAAACTCAGCACCGGAATTGTATGGAGTAACTCCGTCATTGAAAAGAACACCTCTCAGATCATGCTGATAACCGCCTCTTCCATGTACCAGTTCTCCGAACATTCCTTTACGGACCATATTCAGGATGGCCATAATATCTCTTCGATAGCATACGTTTTCCATCATAAAGATAGGAACTTTCGTCTCCTCATATACCTTTACAAATTCCCAGCAGTCCTGAAGCTTTATCGCCCCGGAAACTTCCATGCCTACAATTTTTTTAGCACGCATAGCTTCCACACCCTGGGTAAGATGCCATTCCCATGGAGTAGCGATCACAACAGCATCTATTGTTTTTAATTTCAACAGATTTCTATAATCGTATTCTCCGTTGGAAAACTCCTGAGCTGCCGGTTTATTGTTGTCTTTTAAGATTTTTTGAGACGCGGCAAGCATTCTTTTTTCCGGATCTGCAAATGCAACAATCTCTACATCATTACGTTTTGCCAGTAATTTCACATGTTCCTGACCACGAAGACCGACGCCGATAAAACCTACACGGACTTTTTTATCTGTTTTAAAATCATTGGAATAAGCAAATAAAGAATTGGGTAAAACCAATGCCCCAAAGCTTGCTAAAGCGGCAGTCTTAAGAAAGTTTCTGCGGGAGTTACTATTGTCCATCTATTTTTTTTTTTTTTAAATATATTAAAACTTTTGTAAATCCCGTGAAGGTGATAGATAATAAGAGAATGAAGTGATGAAGGTGGTTTGTAAGAATTTGAGGCTTATTGGATTTTAAAATTGAACAGTTTTGTAGTTATTAAAATATAGATTATTAATTTTCACTTTTTTATTGGTTTTGCTCATTTATATTTTTTTTAAAATATTTGTTATATGCGTGAAAATTTATTGATTGATCCAGGCTTTTCTTAATGCAATTTGTTTTGAATCAGGATAAGTCATTTTTGTAATCTCACCAAAAAGTTCATTATCATTAAAGTATGTACACTAAATCTCTTCAAAATTTGTCTCTTTTATTTTTCCATATAATATACCTCTTCATAAGGCTGAATCAGTACCCATCCGTGACCTGAGAATTTCATCTGAAACTCTTCGCCGCTTCCTCTGCCGATAAGGCTTTTGAAAGAAACATTGGTTTTCAGTTCCGGGCTGAGGTTTCCGGACCATGCCACAGTAGCATTCGGATCTGTAAATACAGGTGTATCAGGAGTTACAAGTAAAGTTAAAGGATCTCCGTGAGTCGTAATAGCAATATGTCCCGTTCCTGAAAGTTTGGCCTGGAAAAGACCTCCGGACATCATTCCAGCGATGCTTTTCAGCATAGTAATATCACTTTTTACACTTTGTTCATGGGCAAGAATATCATTTCCGTTTACACAAACAGATTCATTGTTCAGATAGAGAATACGGACTTTCTTCCCGGAATCAGCAACATATAATTTTCCGGTTCCTTCTGCTTTCATCAACCTTGCACCTTCACCGCTGATCGCTTTCTTCAAAAGATTTCCAAGTCCTCCGGAAAGCATTCCCTGCCTTTCAAAATTGATATTTCCCACATAACTTACCATACTTCCTCTTTTGGTCCATACCGCCTGATTATTAAGGTTGATTTCCAGAAGATGCTTTGTTTCCAGCTCAAAATAATCTCTTTGTTGTGGATTTTCTTTTGTTTCGTTGATAAATGCTTCTATTGAATATTTGCTCATAATGATAATTTTATCGGTTGATGTATAGTGTTATTATTTTAGTTTGTCGAGTTTATACTCCCTTTTGTTACTTTTAGGATTCAGATCCACAAATTCATACGCTTCAAAACCGGCAAGTCTGGCTTTGAACATCTCAGTTGCCTTTTCCAGTGACCAGGTTTTAGGATAATGAAAGCCTTCAAATTGCGCATTGAAAATTTCTGCTTTGAAATCATGTGAAAACTCATAATCGCCTGCGTAGGTCAATGCTATTTTGCCTGTCCATATAATATCATACCGGTGATTCTCTTTTTTTGAAAACCGGATCTGATGTCCGGCACAGCTGTCATGCCCCAGCAGGTAGATGTTGAAAGCAAGATCGTCATCATCAGAATGGTGTTCAGACGGAAGATCATTACTGAAAAGATCATTTTGAACAACAACATCGAAATCTAATTTTTCATCAAGATTATTAATTCTGATTCCTCTCTGTTCACCCCAATAGTTGGATGAGAGTGTACAGGCATGATAGTTTCTCCATACGATTTTGGAGTCCCAGTCGGACAGATCTTCGTCTTCTTCTTCATTGTTTTCATTGTCATTGGCATAATATTTTTCAGTTTTTAAATGAAAATCAAACCAGATAAATCCAGATTCATCAATTCTTCCACTCCAGCTGAAATTTTCAATTGTATGACCGTCAGGATACGGATTATCAATGAAGTATATTTTACTTACAGGTTCCATATTGAATTTTAATTTTTCCAAAAATACTCTTTTTATATCTTGAAACTCCCCGTAAAATCACGGTTTTATGTTTGATTGTAAATAATACTTGACAAAGGGGTGTTCAATGTCGTATATTTGCACTCCGAAAATTACACCTTGTAATTTCAATAATTTTTAAACCGTAATTTAAAAAATGAAAACATCAGATTTTAATTTTGATCTTCCTGCGGAATTATTAGCAGAACACCCATCAGAGCACAGAGACGAAGCGAGATTAATGGTACTTGATAGAAAAACACAGACTATCGAGCACAAATTATTCAAGGACGTTGTGGATTATTTTGATGAAGAAGATTTGTTCATCTTCAACAATACAAAAGTTTTCCCTGCACGTCTTTACGGAAATAAAGAAAAAACAGGTGCTAAAATTGAAGTTTTCTTATTAAGAGAGCTTGATAAAGAAACCAGAGTTTGGGATGTTTTGGTAGATCCTGCAAGAAAAATCAGAATTGGTAACAAATTATTCTTCACTGAAGATGAGTCTTTGGTAGCTGAGGTTATTGATAACACAACTTCAAGAGGAAGAACATTAAGATTCTTATTCGACGGATCTTACGACGAATTCAGAACAAAACTAAAAGAATTGGGAGAAACTCCACTTCCAAAATATATCAAAAGAGCTGTAGAACCTGAAGATGCAGAAAGATATCAGACAATCTATGCAAAAGTAGAAGGAGCAGTAGCTGCCCCTACAGCAGGTCTTCACTTCTCTAAGCATTTGATGAAGAGATTGGAGATCAAAGGGATCAATTTTGCTGAAGTTACCCTTCACGTGGGATTGGGAACATTCAACCCGATTGAGGTAGAAGATCTTTCCAAACATAAAATGGAGTCTGAAGAAATCATTATCGATGAGAAAAATGCTGCCATCATTAACAAAGCGGTAGAATCTCACAGAAGAGTATGTGCAGTAGGTACTACTACCATGAGAGCATTGGAAACTTCTGTTTCTTCAAACAAAAAAATCTCTGCTTTCAACGGATGGACAAACAAATTCATTTATCCTCCTCACGATTTCGGAGTAGCGAACTCAATGATTACGAACTTCCACACACCGAAGTCTACTTTAATCATGATGATTGCTGCATTTGCCGGAAGAGATTTTGTAATGCATGCTTATGAAGAAGCCGTAAAAGAAAAGTATAAATTCTATTCTTACGGTGATGCAATGTTAATTCTATAAAAAAGATAATAGGTAAAAGGTTGCAGGTAATAGTATCTGCAACCTGCCACCTAAAATCTACAACCTTACAATGAAAGATATCCGTACATTATCACTAGACCAGCTTAAAGACTACTTTGTGTCTTTAGGAGAAAAGCCGTTTCGTGCGAAACAGGTCTATGACTGGCTATGGAGTAAAAACCTCCATTCGATTGACGAAATGACGAATCTTTCAAAATCACTTCGTGAGAGAATTTCGGAAGAATATACCATTAATCCTGTTTCCGTAGACCTTCTTCAAAAAAGCTCTGACGGAACCATCAAAAACGGAGTGAAACTTCATGACGGGCTGATGGTGGAATCTGTTCTTATTCCTACAGAAACAAGAACAACAGCCTGTGTATCTTCGCAGGTAGGATGCTCATTAAACTGCGAATTCTGTGCTACAGCAAGACTGAAAAGGATGAGAAACCTTGAAGTTGCTGAAATTGTGGATCAGGTAGCCCTGATTGACAGCCAGAGCAGAATGTATTTCGACAGACCGCTTTCCAATATCGTATTTATGGGAATGGGAGAGCCGATGATGAATTACAAAAACGTAGTGGAAGCCATCAAAAAAATTACCCAGCCGGAAGGATTGGGAATGTCTCCAAGAAGAATTACCGTTTCTACATCCGGTATCCCTAAGATGATCAAAATGCTTGCAGATGATGAACTGCGCGTGAAACTGGCTTTATCCCTTCATTCTGCTATCGAATCCAAGCGCAATGAAATTATGCCTTTCTCTGATAAGTTCCCATTGACGGATATTATGGATGCTCTTCAGTATTGGTATCAAAAAACAGGTTCTGTGATTACTTTTGAATACTGCGTATGGAAAGGAATCAATGACGGTGATGAAGACATTAAAGCTTTAATCAAATACTGCAAACAGGTTCCTTCAAAAGTAAACCTGATTCAATACAATCCGATCGGGGACGGAAAATATGACCAGTGTAACAAGCAGGCAGAAGAAAATTACATCCGTCAGCTTGAAAATGCAGGGATTACTGTAATGGTAAGAAGAAGCCGTGGAGGTGATATTGATGCCGCTTGCGGACAGTTGGCCAACAAAACAACAGATTAAAATTTCCTTAAAAAAAGCCTAAAACTTTCTTAAAAAATAGCTTAAAACCCTACCTTTGCACAAATTATTTTGTGATGATGGATTTTCTTATGAGCGAGGACGGGCTGGAAAATGTGTATGCATGGGCTATCCCATTGCATGCCACTGTCATTTTAGCTGAAATGATTTACAGCCACGTTTCAGAAGTTAAGTTATATAGCGGGAAAGATCTTGCCACCAATGTTTATCTTGCATTGATGAACTTTGGTCTTGACCTTATCATGAAGGCATTTGCCATGGGCGTAATGTTTTTCTTTTATCATCACAGGATTTTCTCATGGGATCTTAGTATCTGGTATCTGCTGGCTTGTTTTATCATCACAGATTTTGCCTATTATGTGCTGCATTATGTGGACCACCGTTCCAGAGCATTCTGGGCAGTTCATATTACGCACCATAGCTCAGAATATTTTAATCTGACAACAGGATTCAGAAGTCCTGTATTACAGCCGCTTTACAGATATTTATATTTTTCACCGCTGGCGTTTTTAGGATTCAACCCGTGGCATATTATGGTGGCATACGCTATCGGACAGGTGTATGGGACATGGGTACACACGCAAACAGTGAAGAGTATGGGATTCCTGGAATATATTCTGGTAACACCGTCTCATCACCGTGTACACCATGCTTGTAACGTAAAATACCTGGATAAAAACATGGGAATGTGTCTCATTATCTGGGATAAAATATTTGGAACCTTCCAAAAAGAAGATCCGAATATACCTGTGAAATATGGAATCTATCCAAAAATGCCGGATAACAGACCGGATACGGTATTATTTTATGAATGGAGAAAAATCTGGAAAGATCTGAAGCAGCCTGGATTAAAATTTACAGACAGAATCAATTATATTTTCAATTCACCGGGATGGAGACATGATGGAACGGGAAAAACGGTAAGGCAATATCAGAAAGAGTATTTTGCAAAACAGGCACAAAAGAAAGAACAACAGCAAAATCAGAAAGAGCAGAAAACGGCTTAACTTCTGATTTAAATCAATAGAAATCTAAGGGAAAAGCGGACTATTTTAGTCCGTTTTTCTATTTTTAGAATGGGCATTTTCAAAGGCTATACAGTATTTATATTACACAGGAATCCACACTCTCCCCTCAAACCTGCATCCCGAAACCCGTATCTCGCATCACTTGCAAACGCTTTTAGCTCAAACCCTCCAACTCTCTAACTCACAATAAAACCTTATTTTTGTCTTATGAAAAAACTCCTTCTGATTGTTGCTCTTTTCGTTGGCCAATCTGCATTTTCCCAGCGGACTGATTTTCTGAAAATAAAAAAAAACAGAATAAACTACCTTGATGATAAAATTCAGGAAACTTCAGGACTGAATATTTTAAACGGAAGATTGTATACATTCAATGACAGTGGAAATCCTGCCGAACTTTTTGAATTGGATAAAAAAAGTGGGGAAATTATCAGGATACTGAAAACCAATTTAATCAATACAGATTGGGAAGCGTTAGCCAATGACGGAGAAAATTTTTATATCGGGGATTTCGGAAACAATACCGGAACAAGAAAGGATCTGACGATTTACAAAGTTCCATACGAACGTCTCGATGAGTCTAATGCCATTAAAATTCCAGGTTCGGAAAGGGCCTTAGATGGAACGAAAATTTTGTTTTATTATCCTGAACAGACCGAATTTATTGCTAAAAACACAAAGAACGATTTCGATGCAGAAGCTATGATTTATCTGAATGGAAAGCTGCATATATTTACCAAAGAGTGGGCTTCAAAAGCAACCTCACATTATATCGTAGATCCTGAACTATCAGAACTGCAAAAAGCAGAAAAAATAGAAACCTATAAAACAGGTTTTATAGTTACAGATGCCTCTTATTTTGATAAAAAGCTTTATTTGATAGGATATACCAAGAAAACAGAAGTCTTTTTAGATATTTTTACAGAAACAGAACACGGAATATTTTTTAAAGAAAAACCAAAGCACTATTACCTCGGGACTGCGCTTTCATTAGCACAGATTGAGGGAATAAGTGCAGATGAAACGGGAATTTATATTTCAGGGGAAAAGTTCAGATCTCCGTTGGGAACTACAAAACCTTCATTTTATTTTATCCCGAAAGAACAACTCAAAGATTAATTTGTCTTAAAATTGAGCGAAAAAAATTATCTTTGTGAGAATTAATAATTATTCACCCAGCATCGCAGATTGTGGCAAACATTGTAGAAGAGATTAAACGACCGATCAATGATGAAATGAAACTTTTTGAACAGAAGTTTTATGAGTCAATGCAGAGTAAAGTAGCTTTATTGGATAAAGTAACCCGTTTTATTGTTACCACCAAAGGAAAGCAGATGCGTCCTATGTTTGTGTTTCTTTGTGCCAAACTGGTGGGTGAGGTGACGGAAAAAACATACCGCGGTGCTTCTATGATCGAACTGATCCACACCGCTACTCTGGTACATGATGATGTGGTGGATGAAAGTTTTAAACGTCGTAATTTCTTTTCAATCAATGCATTGTGGAAAAATAAAATTGCGGTTTTGGTGGGGGATTACCTTTTATCAAAATCAGTTTTACTATCTACAGACCACAAAGATTATGATCTGCTTGGGGTTATTTCCAGAACCATCCGTGAAATGTCTGAAGGAGAACTTCTGCAGCTTGAAAAAGCAAGAAAACTGGATATCACAGAAGAGGTTTACTATGAAATTATCCGGCAGAAAACAGCTACTCTGATTGCAGCATGTTGTGAAATAGGAGTTCTTTCCAACAATGCTGATGAAGCTCTTGCCAAGAAGATGATGGATTTCGGTACTTTTACCGGTATGGCATTTCAGATTAAAGATGACCTTTTCGACTATTTGAGTTCAAACGTCATAGGAAAGCCTGTAGGAATTGATATTAAAGAACAGAAAATGACACTGCCTTTGATTCATACCTTAAAGATCGCCAGTGAAAAAGACAGAAAGTACTATTTCGATACCATAAAACGATATAATAACAATCCTAAGCGTGTAAAAGAGCTTATAGAATTTGTTAAAAGTTCAGGTGGATTGGATTATGCCATTACAGTGATGAAAGAATTTCAGCAGAAAGCAAAAGATATTCTGAATGAGTTTCCGGATTCTGAAGCAAGAAAATCGCTGCATATTATGCTGGATTATGTCATTGAAAGAAAATTCTGATAGTAACACTTTTTGGTCAGTTTTAATTTTTTTATTCTCCTTTTTCCTGTAATCCCGCATGGTGTAACGGATCCTCATTATTGAAAGAAAAATAATCGTATCTTCCAATAATTCAATGAGTTGTGATTAGTTTGCTTTTTTATAAGATTAAATTACTGTAAATTAATATTTTGCATTACTTAAGCAAAATAATTACTAATAATTCATTGATTTTCAATATAATTTTTGTTTATTTGTGGTTAGAAAAAAACAACAAATAATGAGAAAAATTCAAACAATGATGATAGCGTGTGCTATCAGTTCAAGCTTCATCGCGTACGCACAAGTGGGAATAGGTACTCAAAATCCCCAGACAACTTTTCATATTGACGGTTCTAAAGACAATCCTGCAACAGGAATTCCTTCTGTGGCTCAACAGGATAATGATTTCAGTGTAACTTCAGGTGCTAAAGTAGGGATTGGTACGGTTTCACCCACTGAAAAATTAGATGTTGCGTCTGGAAATGCCCGTATCCGTAATATTAATTCGAATATTGGTATCGGAGGAACCGACAGGGTAGTTGTAGCTGATGCTACCGGAATTCTGAAGACCATAGATTTTACTGCTTATTCACTGTTTCATGCGCGTTTAGCAGCGAATCAGAACATCAGTTCTTCTACGATCACGACTTTATTATTCGCAGCACCGATAGCGACTTCCCCTTTCTATTCTTATAATACCGGAACTGGGGTGATGACTTTTAACCAGCCTGGAAATTATCTGGTAACGCTGCAGGCAAGTTTTACCAATATGCCCGCAGGAACACAGCTGCTCATCGGTATCAGACCTGTACCGGATGCGAATTATCTGGGAAGAGGAAGCCATTATAACGCAGTTGCTGCTTCGGGAACTGTAGGTGAACTGATGAATTATACAACCGTGGTTGTTGCGCCTACAGCTGGGTATCAGATCCGTTTTACGGCAGCGCCGAATCAAAATTCTACGATTATTTCGACAGAAACCGGATCTACAGGAAGTGGAAATGTTACCAATGTAACTGTTCAGAAGATCTGATTCTATTTTTACTTTAATTAAACTAAAGTGCTGTATATAGATTTTCGGGAAACTGAAAATGTATATACAGCACTTTTCTTATTAGATTCAGAATCTGATAGTGATTCAGTGTAAAAAATAAGAAAAGAACTGCTTAATGAATTCTTGTATTTTCATATAATTATCCTTATTTATTACCTTCGATTGCTTAATTAAGCGAAAAATTTAAATTAAATAATTTTCAGGGTTACAATGATAACGGCTAGAACTATACAAAATAAAGCGATTAAAAATAAATAATCCGCAATGTTCTCAAACGTGTATTCCCGCTTACTATTTTTTGTTCTGATTGCCAGAAAGGAAAAGAAACAGCTGCAGGCAAAAAGAATACAGGCAAATCCTGCAAATTCGTCCAAATAGGTATGCTGACTGATTTTAGAGATTTTCAATGAGGTGATAATGAGTAGGGAAAATCCTAAAAGATTGCTGGAAGCATTCAATATATGTGGCGATTTTTTTTCCATCTTTTACATTTTTTTTCAAAATAAAGCACAATTTTTTTTATTATCAAATTTTTAAAAAAGATTATTAAAAATTAAAATTAATTTAAAAAGTGTATATTAGCAAAATACTTGAAGATTAAAAACTTTTTTACTTAGCTATGCAAACAACCTATATTGAAACACAGCAAATATCCTTTCAAGATTTTAAAAATCAGATACTTGAAGACTACAGGTTAGGAAGGATCTCTCGTGAAATGTCTTATCTCGGAAGGAGAGAAGTACTCACTGGAAAAGCTAAATTTGGAATTTTTGGGGATGGAAAAGAACTTCCTCAGCTTGCAATGGCGAAAGTTTTCAGAAATGGAGACTTCCGTTCAGGATATTACAGGGATCAGACTTTTGCATTGGCAATAGATGCCTTGACGGTAGAAAGTTTCTTTGCGCAGATGTATGCAGATACCAGCGTGGAAAGAGAACCTGCTTCAGCCGGAAGACAAATGAACGGGCATTTCGCAACAAGAAGTTTACATGAAGATGGAAGCTGGAAAGATCTGACAGCTCAGAAAAATATTTCTTCCGATATTTCTCCTACAGCAGGGCAGATGCCAAGATTATTGGGATTGGCTCAGGCTTCAACTATTTATAAAAGCGTAAAATTTGACGGTTCAGAAAAATTCTCAAGAGAAGGGAACGAAATTGCTTTCGGAACCATTGGGGATGCTTCTACAGCAGAAGGACACTTCTGGGAAACCTTGAATGCTGCATGTGCTCTTCAGGTTCCAATGATTGTTTCTATCTGGGATGATGGGTATGGTATTTCAGTTCCTACAAAAAACCAGAGAGCAAAAGCGGATATCAGTGAAATGCTAAGTGGTTTCCAGAGAAAAGAGGGAGAAAACCAGGGATGTGAAATTATCCAGGTGAGAGCCTGGGATTATCCTGCATTATTAGATGCATACGCTAAGGCAGAACATTTTGCAAGAACAGAAAGTGTACCGGTGGTAGTGCACGTGGTTGATGTTACTCAGCCACAGGGACATTCTACATCCGGATCTCACGAAAGATATAAAAACGAAGAGCGTCTTGCATGGGAAGCTGAGTATGACGGTCTGGCGAAATTCAAAGAATGGATCCTGAACTATTCTATCGAAATTGATGGGAAAGAAGAAGTGATTGCTACAGCTGAAGAACTGGAGGCTATTGATGAAGAAGCGAAAAAAGCAGCAAAAGCCGGACAGAAAGCAGCCTGGGAAAATTATCAGAAAGCCATTTCAGAACTTATTCAGTCTGTTTTACCTTTAGTAGAAAACCTTAAAGGGCAGAATGCTGAAGTTGAAAATTATATCGCTCATTTCAACAAATTGGTTTCAAAAGCTAAAAAAGACATCTTCCATCTGGTAAGACAGACTTTACTGGCGACAAGAGGAACAAATTCTGCTGAAAGAAATCAATTGATGCAGAAATACAATGAAGTATCTGCTGTTGAAAAAGATAACTATTCTTCTCACTTATATTCTCAGTCCCAATGGAAAGCTGAGAATGTTCAGGAAATCAAACCTGTATACTCTGACAGTTCCGAAGAGGTAGATGGAAGAGTAGTGATCAGAAACAATTTTGACAAAATTTTCGAAAAATATCCTGAAACTTTAATCTTTGGAGAAGATACCGGAAACATCGGTGACGTCAACCAGGGATTGGAAGGAATGCAGGAAAAATATGGTGCTTTACGTATCGCTGATACAGGAATCCGTGAAGCAACGATCCTTGGACAGGGAATTGGTATGGCGATGAGAGGTTTAAGACCCATTGCTGAAATCCAGTACTTAGACTATGTTCTTTACTGTTTACAGGGAATGAGTGATGATCTGGCAACGGTACATTACAGAACAAAAGGAGGCCAGAAAGCTCCGTTGATTATCAGAACAAGAGGTCACAGATTAGAAGGAATCTGGCACTCAGGTTCTCCAATGGCTGGTATTCTGAATCTTTCAAAAGGTATTTTGGTATTGGTTCCTAGAAACCTTACGAAAGCAGCAGGATTCTACAACACAATGCTTCAGGCTGACGAACCTGCAATCATCGTAGAATGTCTGAACGGATACAGATTAAAAGAAAAACAACCGGATAACCTGGGTGAATTTACTGTTCCTGTAGGGAAAATTGAAGTAACAAAAGAAGGAAAAGATGTTACTTTGGTCACTTACGGTTCTACATGGAGAATTGTAACGGAAGCTGCTAACGAATTGGAAAAATTAGGAATTTCTGCAGAAGTGATTGATATTCAGTCATTGATTCCTTTCGATTTATCTCACGAAATTGCTGAAAGTGTTAAGAAAACCAACAGATTAGTAGTGATTGACGAAGATGTGGAAGGGGGAACTACAGGATTCATCCTGCAGCAGATCCTTGAAAAGCAGAAAGCTTTCAGATATCTGGATTCAGATCCGTTGACGATCTCTGCCAATGATCACAGACCAGCATATGCAAGTGATGGTGACTACTTTAGCAAGCCATCTACAGACGATATGGTAGAAAAAATCTACGCCATGTTTAATGAAACAAATCCTCAGAAATATCCAGCGATATTCTAATTGGGATTTTAAATAAATATGAAACCGCTTCCTTTGGGGAGCGGTTTTTGTTGCTAATCCTCTTCCGCCAACGCAATCCTTAGTGTATTCAAAGTATTCATCAGCGTTACACTTGCCGTAAGTTCTACAATTTCCCGATCTGTGAATTGCTTTGCAAGTTTTGCTTTAATTTCCAGCCAGTCATCTTTACCATAAGTGAGAGCTTCAGCCCAGCTTAAAACAAGCTTTTGTTGATCATTGAAGCTATTGGTATGTTTCCAGCCCGGAAGTCTGTTGATGAGATCCTGTTCAAAGCCAAAATCAGAGAGTTCTTTAGCGTGATAACTGCAGCAATAGGCACATCCATTGATTTGAGAAACACGCAGTTCCACCAAGGCAATTAGTTTTTCATCAATTCCGGATTTTCTAATGCTGTTGTGGGCTCTGTAGAGATTTCCAATGGTTTCTTTTGCAATTTCTTTGTAATTCATAATGAACATTTTTCTGCAAATTTGCATCAGAAACACTTTAGAAACTATATACTTACACTTTGGTGATATACTTACCTTTTTGAAAGTGTTATCCAAGATAAAAGGCTATCAAACATTGACAGCCTTTTTATTTTTTACATCTTCATTCAGAAAAGCACAATCTTTATCTTCATGCTGTCCTTTCACCTGATATTTTGCTTCCCACTCTTCCAGCAAATATAAAATCGGCAGCAGAGCCAATCCTTTTTCTGTAAGAGAATATTCCACTCTTGGAGGAAGTTCTTTAAACTCTTCACGAATAACCAATCCATCGGTTTCCATTTCTCTAAGCTGATCAGTTAATACCTTCCTGGAAATGACATTAATGCGTACTGCCAGTTCTCCAAAACGTAATTTTCTGTCTTTAATCACCAGAACAATAATAGGCTTCCATTTGCTTCCCAAAGCGGCCATGGCCTTACCCAGAGGGCAGCTGTATTGCATTAATTCATTCTTTTTCATAGAGAGATCTTTATTTTAATATCATATGAAACTGCAGTTTCATATGTTACTTTGATGTTACTAATGTAAGTTACTGCGAAGTTACCACTATTTTTTTAATAAAAGATACAAAAATGAACTATTATTAGTTACTTTGTGTAACAATTATAAAGTATAAATTTAAATATGAGCACATCATCATTATTTAAACCGTTTCAATATAAGAATTTACAGCTTAAAAATAGGATTGTAATGGCTCCAATGACCAGAGCACAGTCTGACAATGGAGTTCCCACTCAGAATATTGCAGATTATTATGGAAGAAGAGCTGCTTCAGAAGTAGGATTGATTCTTTCCGAAGGAACTGTGATCAACAGACCTGGATCAAAAAATATGCAGAATATCCCGGATTTTTATGGAACAGAAGCTTTGAATGGCTGGAAAAACGTCATTGATACTGTACATCAGAATGGAGGTAAAATGGGTCCTCAGATCTGGCACGTTGGAGATACAAGAATGTCAGAGGACTATCCGTTAGTTCCAATGGAAAAAGCTTCTACGACGACTATTGAAGATATCCAGGATACGATTGCTCAGTTTGCAGCCTCTGCAAAATCAGCAAAAGATCTTGGTTTCGACTGTATTGAAATTCATGGCGCTCACGGATACCTTATCGACCAGTTTTTCTGGGAAGTAACCAATACCAGAACTGACGAATACGGGGGCAAAACATTGAAAGAAAGAAGCAGATTTGCTGTAGAAGTAGTAAAAGCAATCAGAGCAGCAGTAGGAGAGGACTTTACCATTATTATCCGCCTTTCCCAATGGAAACAGCAGGATTATAAAACCAGACTGGCATTTACTCCTAATGAAATGGAAGAATGGTTATTACCATTAAAAGAAGCAGGGGTGGATATTTTCCACTGTTCACAACGTCGTTTCTGGGAGCCTGAATTTGAAGGTTCTGACTTAAACTTTGCAGGCTGGGCTAAAAAAATTAACCGGACAGCCAACCATTACCGTAGGTTCTGTAGGTTTAAACGGAGACTTCCTGAATGCTTTTGCAGGACAGGGAACAGAAAAAAGAGACCTTACAGAATTGATCAGAAGACTTGACAATGAGGAATTTGACCTTGTTGCGGTAGGTAGAGCTATTCTTCAGGATTACCAGTGGGTACAGAAGATCAAAGACGGCAATACAGAAGCTCTTCTGGATTTTTCAGCAGAAAGCATGGGCGTTTTATTTTAATATCAACAAGGAATGGTGAATTCGTTTCGCAGTGTTTTTTTAACAGCATAATTTATTCATTTGTGAAAAGGAATTGACGATTCAATCTGGTATTAAATCAGCATAAATTCACTTTATTTTATATTTAATTTTCACCTATTTATTAAAGAACCGGCTTTCAGGATTTCCTGAAAGCCGGTTTTGTAAATTTATGGACACCCAACTGAATCCAGGACACATTTCCAGCGGGGAGGGATTCCATTGCTGCCAGGAATGTAGCAGGCTGTAGTCCCTTCCGGACAATCAGGAGCATTTCCACCATTGATTTTTTTTAGATCTGATTTTAATAATTTTCTTAGATTTTTCATAGGTAATAATTTGTTGATTTACACAAATATAATATTTTTTGAAAATGCAACAACATTTTGCGGATAATAATGTGAAATACATTATTTAAGATAAAATAAACCCACTCACAGAATTTTCATGAGCGGGTTTTAACAGATTTAAATATCTAAAACTGCCTTTAAATTGGCAGGAATGATTTCCTTATAAACCGATATTCTTGGTCGGTTTCAATTGTTTTAAGATGCTTTTCGGGATGGCATTTTTGTGAACAAGAATTGCTGTTGATTTGTATTCAACATAAGGTCTTGTTACATAAATATATCCGGCAAAATCATTGGTTACTCCCCATGAATTTTTTACCATATAATATTCTTTACCAGTCTGATCTTTTGCGAGTCCTACGATATGCATACCGTGGTCATCCGTTGTAGAAAGGTTATTAAGTGCTTTCTGACGCATGTCTTCAGTGATTGTTTTATCTTTTTTAGGCTCTGTAAACAAAGTCTGCTTGTTCTCTGCAGTAATTTGGTCAAGATCCATATCCGGAACATAAGCTACACCATTTTTGTAAGAAAAATAAGGCTCAGAAACGTCAGTTGCCCAACCCACAGAATATCCTTTATTTACAGCGTTATCAATAATTGCAGTAAGATCTTTCATCGGAACATTCCAGTCAGAATCGTGGCTCCAGTTATCAGGAATCGGAACTACAAATTTTTGAAAATATGGATAATCCTTATAAGAAGATAATTCTACATAATCTTCAGGATTGATTCCTACAACTTCTTTAGCAAATGTTTTCGGAGTATAGTTTTTTCCTTCATAAGTGAAGTTAGCAGGTACTTTGCCTAAATATTCATCAAGAATAGCATCTACAGAATCCATCCAGTTGTCTGTAAGCTTTCCTTTTGAAGAAGCCTGAACAAGGCTGTCAAGAACCGGTTTCAGTTTTCCCTGCATTTCCTTGAAGTTATTGGTAGTCTGTCCTGCTTTTAATCCTGTGTAAACATCCTGCGGAACTGCTCCGTACTTTTTGTACATATTGATTACGTCGTGAAGTTCTCCTCCGTCACCCCAGCTGATAGCGCCATTATTCAAAACATATAATTTGGCTTTATCGTGGTAAGAATTTCTTGCGGTAAAGATCTCAGCAAGATCTACAGGTTTTTTGCCCATTCTCTGCATTTCAGATTCAAGGAAAGAGTTTCCGGAGTAGCTCCAGCAAGTTCCTGATGAACCCTGGTTCTTTACAGAAGTCGCACCTACGTCCTTTAACGTTGTGAACTGAAAATTAGCATTTTGTGATTGGTTGTTTTTTAACTTGTTGATTAAGTCATCTTGGGCAAACATCATACTTCCTGCAGACAAAACAAAAAGTAATGATGCAATTTTGGCATTTTTCATTACTATAAAAAGATTATTTGTATTAATAGTCGTTGATATTAGAGATTTGTTACACAAGGAAAAGTTAAATTTGAAATTAAAAAAAGACTCAAAAGAAGTAAGAAGTTGCTTTATAATTTTATTTTTTAATTATTTTCTTAAAAAAGTTGATCATGTTTCCAACCCTTTCAAAAGTTTCCTCATCTATCATAGTATAACTCCTGACTATGGAACAAGAATTATTATTGGAATGCCAGCGTAACAACCGCAATGCCCAGCGGAAAGTTTACGAGAAAATGGTGGGCAGACTCTACGCAGTCTGCAGACGCTATTTGAAAAACGATGAAGATATAGAAGAAGTATTAGCGGATACATTCTACAAAATCTTCACGAAAATTACTCAGCTTCAGAATCCCGAAACTTTTGAAGCATGGGCAAGAAAAATAGCGGTAAACGAATGCCTGCAGAAACTAAGATCCAGCAAAGGACTGTTTATTTCCCTGGAAGAAAATTTCACCGATCATTCTGAAGGAATAACGGAAAACCTTTCCCTGGAAAAAGATATTCTGAGCTTACTGAATTTTCTCCCGGAAGGCTGCAGAGCTATCTTTAATCTTTTTGCTATTGAAGGATATCCTCATAAGGAAATAGCCACCATGCTTTCCATCAGCGAAGGAACATCAAAATCCCAGCTCAATTTTGCACGAAAAAAGCTGCAGGAACTTCTCGTAAATCAAAACATTTAAACTTTTACAACAATGGAAAATAATCATATAGATCAACAATTCAATGAAGCTTCCAGGCTTTCAGAAGAGCCAGCTGTTTTTCCTGGTTTTGAGAAGGTATGGGGGAAAATTGAAGAGAAATTAGATACAAAAGAAGATAAAAAGAAAACAAATCCACTTTGGCTGCCCTATGGTATTGCCGCAAGTTTGATGATTGGTCTTGGAGCTTTTTACTTTATGAATAAAAAAGAGACTGCAGAACCTTTACAACCTGTAATTGCAGAGAATACAAGTTCAAGGGGCCCGATTACCGAATCTGATATTGCAAAAATTGACCGTACCATCAAAGAAAATATAAGGAAAGAAGAATTGCCTGTAACTGTTCCTAATCCTGTAGCACATCAGTCTCCGCCTGTTGTAATAACAGATCCTTATAAGCCTTATCCTGCTTGCAGCTTACCAAGACCAATTGAAGCTCCGGATAGAATAGTTTCATCTGTACCCCAAATATATAAGGATACCTTACAGACAAAACAGATTGAAGAGGTTGTAGTGATGGGATATTCAAAAGGGATTAAAAGAAAAGAAGTATCAGCTTCCAATACAATTACAAGTACGGTCAGTAATGTACCACAGTCTGCAACGTATTCCTCATTGCAGGGATCTGTTGCGGGAGTTCGGATCAATGGATCGGGAAATCAGGGTATCAACATCGCTCCGGGATATATTAAAAATAATCAACTGATGATCAGAGGAGCTGCGTCTGTAAAATCGGAAAATAAAGCATTGTTTATTATTAATGGAGTCGTAAAATCAGAGGAGGAACTCAGAAAATTAGACCCTAATAAAATTGAAAGCATAAATGTCTTAAAAGGTTACTCTGCTATTGCTATCTATGGAAGTAAAGCAGCAAATGGAGTTATTGTTGTAACCACCAAAGATCTTTCAAGGAGAGAAAGGAAAAAATTGGAAAAACTGCAGGAGGAGATCAGTAAACAGCGGCAGATCAGTTCGGTTACTCAAAATAATGAAAGCTATGATGCTTTTGTTGAAAATCCTTTTGAACTGACCCGAAGCCAGCCGTTATCTACTTTCTCTATTGATGTTGATAACGCTTCTTATTCCAATGTCAGAAGGATGATCAATAATGGTCAGGCAGTCGATAAAAATGCTGTAAGAATTGAAGAAATGGTTAATTATTTTAAATATGATTACCCTCAGCCTAAAAATGGAGATCCTTTTTCAATCAATACAGAATATAGCGATTCCCCATGGAATCCTAAACATAAATTACTTAAAATAGGTCTTCAGGGAAAAAATATTCCAATAAACAAACTGCCTGCATCCAACCTTGTATTTCTTATTGACGTTTCAGGCTCAATGAATGAAGAAAATAAATTACCATTATTAAAATCTTCCTTTAAAATGCTGCTGAATCAGCTCAGACCAAAAGATAAAGTAGGAATTGTAGTCTATGCTGGAAGTGCAGGAATGGTTTTACCACCTACCTCAGCAGGAGAAAGAGATAAAATTATTGAGGCACTGGATCGTCTTCAGGCAGGAGGAAGCACTGCAGGAGGAGCAGGAATTGAGCTTGCTTATAAACTGGCGCAGGAAAGCTTTGTAAAAGAAGGAAATAATCGCATTATTATTGCAACTGACGGAGACTTCAATGTAGGGATGTCTTCCACCTCAGACCTTAAAACACTGATTGAAGATAAAAGAAAATCAGGAGTTTTCCTTACTTGTTTAGGATTTGGGATGGGCAATTATAAAGACAATACACTGGAAACCCTTGCTGATAAAGGAAATGGGAATTACGCTTATATTGATAATATACAGGAAGCGAATAAATTTCTGGGGAAAGAATTTGCAGGAAGTATGTATGCCATTGCCAAAGATGTAAAAATCCAGATTGAATTTAATCCTGAATATGTAAAATCATATCGCCTGATTGGTTACGAGAATAGAAAATTGAAAAATGAAGACTTTGCAAATGATAAAATCGATGCCGGAGAATTGGGAAGCGGACACACTGTTACTGCTTTGTATGAGGTGATTCCTGCAGATGTAAAATCGGATTTCGCTCCTAAAGAAAGTAGTATGAAATATACCCGGAATACTTCATCGAAAGAATTTGGAGAGGAACTTGCAACGATTAAATTCAGATATAAAAAGCCTGACGGAGATACCAGTCGTGAAATAAGTCAGATTGTTAAAAATACAGAGAACAGAATATCTTCTGCAAGTCCGGATTTTAAATTTGCATCTTCCGTAGCCTGGTTTGGGTTGGTATTAAGAAACTCGGAACTGATTACAAAAAAAGATCTTTCCGATATTGAAAACCTTGCTAAACAGGGAAAAAGTAAGGATGAAGAAGGCTATCGTTCAGAATTTATAAGGCTGATAGAGAGCTATAAAGCAATTCAAAAGTAATTCACGAAAAGAAATTTCTCCGGAAATTTCTTTTTTTATATTTTTAAGCATACTAATAACTGATGAAAAAGAATTATTTGTTGTTATTGCCATTTACAATTACCTTATTACAGGCACAAAATTCACAATTGTACTATTCTGGAAAATTTTTAACATCTAAGGATAAAGAACAGAACTTTTTAAAGGTTTGTAATAAAAACAGTGGTATTTATGAACTGACTGATGAAAAGGGATTTGCCATTATTGCAGCTAAGCCTTATGATACCCTAGTGTGGAACCAGGGGAAAAATACCCATGTTATTTCTTCTTATGAACTCAGGGAATTAAAAACGATTCTGGAAAATCAGACAGGAAATAAAAGTGTAGATAATATTTACAGTAAAGCCTATGACAGTCTTGTTTCAAAGGAGATTAAAGACGATTTCAGTATTGAAAAAACTAAAACCCAACTCAGTAAAAGATCACATTCTTATTTTGATAAAATAAGAAAATTAAAGCAAAAGAACGACAGTGTTTATGTTTTAAAAAGGATCAATAAGACAACATTGCTCTTTAACGGAAGCTTTACCACATCTTTTGATATTAAAAGCAGGAATGCTGTTCCGGGGACTCAAAATAAGTATGTCCAGGGAAGATCTGAAAAT
The DNA here is from genome assembly GCF_005503635.1 of Chryseobacterium sp. 2VB. Taxonomy (NCBI): domain Bacteria; kingdom Pseudomonadati; phylum Bacteroidota; class Flavobacteriia; order Flavobacteriales; family Weeksellaceae; genus Chryseobacterium; species Chryseobacterium sp. 2VB. The sequence continues at coordinate 138,060 of NZ_SCNC01000005.1, read as the reverse complement.
GGAAACCTTGTTTGGAAAGGCCCTGAAACGAATGAAATGTTTAGTTTTGGACCAGAGCTATCTACCCTTGGATTTAATGGATTACCTTATGAGTACGATCAGAATGGAAAACTGATTCCGTGGATTAATGGACTTCAGCGTGCAAAAGGATATGATAATAACCTCTTTAGAACAACGGTAGGTTATAATAACCGGTTGAATGTAAATGCTTTTATACAACAGGGTAACAATGAAAAACTCCGTCTTGCACTGAATCTGGGGCAGCAAAAGAACCAGATGTATTTTATTGATCAGTTTGATATTACCAATACCCTTAAAGCAAAGGTGAATGCAGATTTGGGTAGATATTCCATTAATCTTGCTTTTAACTACGAAGAAGATAAAGCTACGAATACCAATAGAATAGGGCTGTTCAACAGAGCTTACCAAAACTCATTGTTAACGCCGGTTTCTTTTTCAAATGAACAAAATACTTTCCTGAATAACGGTTCGCAGAGAAGCTACAGCAAATATGCAGACAATCCCTCTTTCCTTTTTGAGCAGGATAGCCAATACCGCTATAAGAATCGGGACAGACAGTTGAGTCTCAGCGTAGCGAAAGACTGGGATCAGTTTAAACTGAATATTACTCAGTCCTATGAAAGTATTACTACCTGGAATCAGGACCAATATAAACCTTCTACTTATGGTTTCATCAGCGGTGTATCGAATGAAAGGATTCAAAACAACAGCTCCTATCATTCCAATATACAGGGCTCTTATTCATTGGGAAACTATGACTTTAGAAATACTTTCAGCCTGAATTTTATTTTAAATGATAAAAAATCTGACATTTATAACAGCCTTACCCTTCAAAGATATCTCTATCAGAGAACTTCACAGGATCATATTTTTAATTATAATATGAACATCCGCGATTATGATTTCGAAGCAGGTCTTAATCTTGGAAATTCATTTTATATCTCTAATACTTCTATTAAAAATAATTATTGGCTTCCAAAGGCTAACTTTTATCTGAAGTTCAATGAGATCTTCAATTGGTATAATTACAATTTTAAATTGTTGGGAAGCTATACACAATTAAGCTCCGAGCCGGAAATTACAAGATCCTATGCTTCGTATTCTACTACTTTGCTTAATGCGGAAAATTACAATCAATACTTTCCGGTGCAGGAAGTAGAAAGCTTCCGGGGTTTATCTAATATTAATACTCAGGAATGGAAAATTGGAGCCAGGCTGAATCTTGGGTATAAAATAAGTGTAGATGGAGAATATTTTAATAAAAAGAATACTGACGATATTTTTCCTGTCTTTGAAAACAATCAGCTGAGGTTAAAGAATATAGCAGATCATACCTACAGCGGATATGAATTCAATTTTGCTTACGAACGATTACGTCTGGGATACGATATGTATACCACCCATAAAGTTTCCTTTTTCAAATATAAAGATATTGTAGACCGGATAGCTCCGGGATATCAGGATCTGGCGGTTTCAGGATTCAAAGATATTTATAAAACACTATCAGAAGGTCAGGTTTTGGGTGCTGTGATAGGCAGTTACTTTGAAAGAAATGCAGCCGGACAACTGATCATTGATGAGTTCGGTTTTCCTAAAAAAGCAGACGGAATGAAAATTATTGCAGATCCTACACCGGATTTTGTGATGAAATTCAATCACAGTTTTGCCTACAAAAACTGGTCTTTAGATATCAATTGGGAATGGAAAAAAGGAGGCCACCTTTGGAACGGGACACAGGCGGTTCTCGATTACTACGGTCGTTCTTACGGCTCAGGAGAAGAAAGGAACATCAAAAATTATATTTTCGAAGGTGTACAGGCCAATGGAACTGCCAACCAGATTCCTGTGGATTTCTATGATCCCAACCAGAATGTTATGGAAAACAGGTGGTCGAGGTATGGTTATTTAGGCGTGGCTGAAAATTATGTTCAAAAGGCAGATTATATAAGAATCAACAATATATCCGTTTCCTCAGATTTCCCGATTAACAACAGGAAACAGAATCTTAAACTGACTTTTTATGTAAACAATATCATGCTCTGGCAGGCTAATAATGGGGTAGATCCCAACCAGAATTTCTACGATATGAGCAATGGAAGAGGATTGGATTTTTTTAATCTTCCTTCCTTTAAAACATTTGGCTGTATTGTTTCACTTAAATTTTAACTCATGAATCTCAAGTTTATATCAACCTATATCATCCTGCTGTGCTTATTGTTTTCAGCCTTTTCTGTGAAAGGCCAGCAACCATTTCAGGACTTTGAAAAAGAAAAAACCTACATCCAGACCAATCATGTTTTTTATAAACCTTGGGAGCAAATGTATTTTAAAATATATGTGGTAAAAGGAAACAATAATTTACCGGTCGAAGAAAGCAGAGTCGTAAATTTCGAAATAACAGACCCTGCAGGAAGTGTTGTGAAAAAATTGAAATATGAAATTACCAATGGATACGCCCTGGGAGATTTCTATTTTGCTGAAGATATGAAGGGTGGTATCTATAAAATCAGAGCTTTTACCAACTGGATGCAGAATGAAGAAGGGAAAAATACCTTCGAAAAAGAAATTACCCTCCAGAAAATTGTATCACCAAGGATTTTAATGAAGCTTGATTTTCCTAAAAAAGGATATGGCCCGGGAGATGAGGTAAGTGCCGATTTTTCAATGAGAAGTCTTAGCAATCTTCCTATTCCTTTTTACGAAGCAGATTACACCGTAATGCACAACGGAGAAACCGTTTCAGAAGGAAAACTTATTACCGATAAAGAAGGTAGAAAACTGTTGACCTTTAAGCTTCCTGAAGTTTTGAAATCCTCTGATGCTCTTTTGAATATCAAGGTGAATTTTGACGGATTTACCGAATCCATCTCCAGAAATATTCCTGTTGTTCTGAATAATCTGGATGTGAAATTCTTACCAGAAGGCGGAACTTTTATCAATGGAATAGAACAGAATATCGCCTTTAAAATTCTGGATGAGTTTGAAAAGCCTGTAGATGCTGTTTTGGCTGTTTACAATCAGAATCATGAAAAAATAAAAGAAATTTCAGCCTATAATTTTGGAATGGGAAACTTCCGGGTTACGCCTAAAATAGGAGAAACTTATTATGCAAAAGTGCTGAAACCGGAAAATATTACCCAGACTTTTAATCTCCCGGCAGCAAAAAATGAAGGACTGGTTTTGAATATTCGGAATGAAAATAAAAACCTGAATGTTACCATCGTTTCTACCCAGGAAAAAACAATTACCCTGTTGGGAAGTTTCCGCGGAAAAGACGTTTACAGCAAAATCATTTCGCTGAAAAAAGGAATGAATTCTTTGGAAATTGCAGAAAAGAATTTCCCCACAGGAATCTGTAGGTTTACCATTCTGGAAAATAGTATGCCGCTTGCAGAAAGGATTGTTTTTACCAATAAAGTAAACCATCTGAATATAAAAGTTACCCCTGTAAAGCAGCATTATCTGCCGAGGGAAAAAGTAATGCTGAATATTGAAACTACCGATGAAAATAATAAACCTGTTCCCGCTAATCTTGGAATAAGTGTGGTAGATGATAAGCTATGGACTTATGCCGATGATAAACAAAATCATATTATTTCCTGGCTTTTGATGGATTCTGAGCTCAAAGGGAAAATTGAAAAACCTCAGTTTTATTTCGATAAAAAAGAAGAAAAAGCAGATAAAAGCTTAGATCTTGTGATGCTGACAAACGGTTACCGATATTTTGAGCCTATTCCGGAAATTGTGAAGAGCAATAAATACAAATACCTTCCTGAAAAGAAAAACACCATCTATGGCGTGGTAGAAGATGAAAACAAAAAGCCGGTGAAAGCAGATGTTTTTCTTTTGGATACCTATAATAAAAAGATCCTCAAACAGACTGTTGCTGAAAACGGGAAGTTCTATTTTTCGGATTTAAATGCAAATAATTCTTATAAAATTATTGCAAAGTCCTTTCAGCCTAAACATCAGCTGAAAATCAGAATTTTGTCTTATAATCTGGATATTAATCCTTTAGCAAAACAGAAACTTACCCATATAGACGTAGAAGAAATTGTAAAGGAAGCTGAAAGAAAAGAAGAAGTAAAAAAAGAAAACAGAAACAATACCAGTCAGCTGAATAATCCCGGCAGATCAAAAACCGATACCATCAGTAGAAATAAGAGTATTGAAGAAGTAATTGTTGTGGGGTACGGTGTAAAGAAAGATCAATTAACGGTTGCTTATACTACAGTATCTTCTTCTATGGAAATGCAGAATGCCAGCGTAACTTCTCTGTTGAGTGGAAAAGTTGCCGGATTAGTTATAACAGGTACCGGACAGTCAGGGACAGGAGAACAGATCAATATCAGAGGAACGGCCTCTATTACCAATAAGCACCCTCTATTCATTGTGGATGGTATTCCTGTCGAAAACTTTAATACGACGATTAATCCAAATGATATCAACAGTATTACCGTTTTGAAAGATGCTGCGGCTACCGCTATTTACGGAAGCAGAGCTGTGAATGGAGTAGTGATCGTCAACTCATCCAAAAATAGAAAATCAGAAATAAGTTTTGATATTACCCCGAAATCTTACCTTGCTATAGAAACCGTGCCTTATGGAAAACTAACAGCATATGAGGGGGCAAGAGAATTCGTTTATCCTGAGTATAAATCCACCAGTACCTCTTACCGTTTTGATTACAGAGAAGCGCTTTACTGGAATCCCGTAGTAGAAACCGATAAAAGCGGAAAAGCAAAAGTAGAGTTTTATAATTCAGATGCGAATTCCACTTTCAGAATTATGACAGAAGGAATTGCCGCATCAGGACTTTTGGGAAGAGATGAAACAACATATGCTGCCCAGAGTCTGATTTCGATAGATACTAAAATTCCTCAGTACCTGACGAGAACAGACCAGATGACAATTCCTGTGGTAATTAAAAATAATTCTTCTGAAACGCGTAAAATGACCATGGACGTTATTGTACCGAACCATGTGAAACTCATCAGTTCTGATAGTCTTATCACTCTGAAACCATTAGAATCAGGAAGATTATTTGTGAAAATACAGGCTGATGAGACTGTGAATTCTGATATTCAGTTTTCAGTGAGATCAGGAGATTTCAGAGAGACAATGATTCTTCCGTTTAAAGTAGAAGAAAAAGGATTTCTCCATCAGTTTTCCATCATTAATAATAAAACAGAAGATCTCAAAATCAATATTCCGGAGTATATCAACGGAAGTCTGTATTCATCCTATTATGTATTTGAAAATACGGCTTTGAAGATGTTTGGAGACATAGAGCAACTTAAAAAGGAACCTCATGGATGTTTTGAACAGCTTTCCTCAACAGTATATCCTAACATTTTTATTCTTGATTATTTAAAATCAAATAAAAAAATAGACACCGCGACTGAAAATCTGGTGATAAAAAACCTGAGAAAAGGCTTCCAGAAGTTGCTGAGTTATAAAAATAAAGACGGAGGTTTCGGATATTTCAGCTCCGGAGAATCAGATGTCGCCCTTTCAGCATTCGCATTACTGGAATTTACGGAGTTAAAGAAGTATGTGAACCCGGATACTAAGCTCATCCAGGGACTTTCCTCATTTATTTTGTCGAAAAAGAATGCAAACGGATTATTCGAAGTAAGAAAACCCTATGAATCCCAAAAAGACTTTTCTGAATTTTCCTGGTCGAGAAATATGTATGTTGTATATGCTTTATCCAAACTGGGCTTTAAAAATGAAATTGAAGATTCCTTTCAGATAATGCTGAAAAGAGCTTTGGCTACGAAAGATTCTTATCAATTGGCTTTACTTGCTAATGCAGCAGCATATCTGGGGAAACAAAAAGAATATGACGATATGATAGACATTCTGGACAAACAATATGAAACAAAGAAGGTAAAATCTGAAGTTACTTTTACGGGTTCATGGGGAATGTCTGCAGATGCAGAAACACTTTCGTTATATATAATGGCGCTTCAGAAAGATGAGAAACTCAATCAGTTGAAAATCGCTGAAGCAGTTGATCAGCTTATTGGTTTGAATGGCTATTTCGGATTCGGATCTACGCAGGCCACAACACTGGCAATCCAGGCATTATCTGATTTTTTCTCTAAAAATGATAAGTTGTATGGAACTGAAAAACCGCTGATTACCATTAATAAAGCACAAACCTTACCTATGATAAGTACTTCATCAGCTTTTAAAGCCGGAGAAAATACGATTAATATTCATTATCCAAATAAGAATGGACTGCCTTATAAGCTGGAATATCAATATTACACGCTTCAGGCTCCGGAAAGCAAGGATATTCCTCTTACCATGGAGACCAAATTAAAATCCGGAATGTCAAAAACAGGGGAGATCAGGAGAATGACCATTACTGTAAAAAACAAAATAAACGGTGAATTGCCGATGACCATAGCAAAGATTGGTATCCCGGCAGGACTGACGCTGCAAAATGCCTTATTGAAAGATATGGTTGATAAAAAACAGGTTTCTTACTATGAAATTTTCGATAACTATCTGGTTTTATACTGGGAACATTTCAATGCAGAGGAAACAAAGACTATTAATCTTGATCTCAAAGTAGAATTTGCCGGAACGTATACAGGAAAATCGAGTAACGTATATCTGTATTATATGCCGGAAGCAAAATATTGGAACCAAGGGATTACAATCAGTATTGAACCTTAATTTTGATAAACTGAAACAGACATCCATTGATCCTTGTCAGGGTTTTAAACCTTGACAAGGATCATTAAAAATCTTTTTAAAAGAAATAACCTTAAAGTAATTTTCAAAAATTATTGAAAATTCAAAAAATATAATTACATTTGTTACAGAAATTAAAAAAGGAAACAAGATGCAACTTTCAGAAGCCAAAGAAAAATACATTCAAACCTGGGGAACCTTTGCTACCAATTGGGGAATCAACCGTACGATGGCACAGGTGCATGCATTGCTTCTGGCGAGCGGAAAACCTCTTTCTACAGATGAAGTCATGGAACAGCTGGAGATTTCAAGAGGAAATGCCAATATGAATCTACGTGCTCTGATAGACTGGGGCATCGTAAAAAAGGAATTTGTAAAAGGCGACCGTAAAGAATATTTCGTAGCAGAAAAAGATGTCTGGTATCTGTTCAAGCAAATTACCAAAGAAAGAAGAAAAAGAGAGATTGAACCTGTCATTTCCTTTCTTGAAGAGTTAAAAAATATTGAGGATAAAGATTCGGAAGAAGCACAGGAATTTATCAAGCTGATGAATGATTTCAGTTCTGTCACTGGAAAAATCAACAATATCATGGATCTGGCGATAAAAAGTGATGACCACTGGCTGGTAGGGAAGATTACCAATCTGTTGAAATAAAAATAAAGAGGGTGAAAATCCTTTTTTATTTCAATGTGATTTTCAAAAATTACTGAAAATATAAAATTAATAATAATTATGAAAAATTTAATCATTCACTTATTCCTGATTATTTATTTCAGAAGAAAAGGATCACTTTAAAACCATTGCTGCCATGAAAACATTTGCAAAATATGATTATTACATTCAGTTATTCTTTATAATAATTGGACCTCAGGCTTTTATATTTGGTGGTTTGTCTGGATTTGTTCTGTTTTATTTTATAGTAGGAATTCCTCAATTGGTAAGTTTCCTGATCAAACTATTTTTCAAAACAAAAAAGTCAGCATTGTATATCGCGTATGGAATTGTAATAGTACCGGTCTGGATTATTGTAACCATCTTGTTTACAGAGAAACACATCAATGATTTTTTTGGATATGTTTTAATGGCTGCTCTTTTATATAGCCCTGTGATGGCAGCGGCGTATGTTTATGACTGTTACACTACTTATGAATCTTATCAATCACAATTATGAAAACGCTCAAAAACCACACATTAATCTACGACAATGAATGTCCTATGTGCAATCTCTACTCCAAAGGTTTTACTAAATGCGGAATGCTGGATGAAGATGGAAGAGAAGCCTTTACAGAAATCACATTGAGAAATAAAATCCTGATAGACTTCGACCGTGCGAAAAATGAAATTGCTCTGGTAGATCACAACAAAAATGAAGTCGTTTACGGATTAGACAGTCTGCTCCTCATCATTGGAAACTCTTTTCCATTGTTGGCAAAAATTGCACGGACAGAACCTCTGTATTGGTTTTTTCAAAAACTGTATTCTTTCGTTTCTTATAACAGGAAACAGATCATTCCTTCCTCAAAAGACTATACAGAACAATCCTGTGTTCCGGATTTTAATCTGAAATACAGAATGGCATACATCGGTTTTGTTGTTATTTTTTCAGCATATATCCTAAGTATATTTTCCGGTAAACTGAACTTGAATTTAGAGAGGAATTTCGTGAGAGAATTTGCCGTTTGCTTTGGCCAGATCCTTTGGCAGACTATCTTTTTAAAAGCTTATCTCAAAGATAAAATCTGGGATTATCTCGGAAATATGATGACTGTTTCTTTAATCGGAACTTTACTGTTAATTCCTGCGCTGATGACCAGTTTTACTCCTGTTTTTTATATGATATATTTTGGAATTGTAGTATTGATCATGTTTCTGGAACATATCAGAAGGTGCAGAATACTAAGGCTGAATTATCTTCCTACCATTTCCTGGATATTATTTAGAATAATAGCGCTAACAATCATTATTCTGACCACTTTTGGAATTAAAATATAACAAGCTAAAACGTTTTAAAAATGTCAACCATCTATTTAAATACAATCATCAAAGCAGATATTCAGTATGTTTTTGATCTGGCACGAAATATTGATCTTCATCAACAGTCAACCTCAAAGTCTCATGAAAAAGCCATTGCAGGACGTACCTCTGGATTGATTGAAGAAAACGAAACCGTAACCTGGCGGGCAAAACATCTGGGAGTTTATCAAAATCTCACCACGAAAATTATCAGCATGGAAAAACCGTTTCAGTTTATTGATGTCATGCAGAAAGGAGCCTTCAAATCCATGCGCCACCGACATATTTTTAAATCCGTAAATGGAAATACCCTGATGACAGATATTTTCGAATTTGAATCTCCGCTGGGTATTTTAGGGAAATTATTTAACTCAATTTTTCTTAAAGGATATCTAAGGAAATTTTTACTCAGAAGAAATGAAATGATCAAAACTATTGCAGAATCTTCTGTCCGTGATGGGATTGCGATTTTTTAACCTTAAAAACAGTGTTATGAACTTTTTAAAAGCAGAATGGCGAAAGCTGGCGATCATCAATTATGAAATCAATCCTGAAGTTTTGCTGCCCTATCTTCCAAAAGGAACAGAGCTCGATTTTTATAAAGGCAAATGCTATGTAAGCCTGGTGGGATTCATGTTTTTAAATACCAGACTGTTAGGCCTTCCTATCCCTTTTCACCGGAATTTTGAAGAAGTGAATCTAAGGTTTTATGTCAAGAAAAAAGAAAAAGGCATCTGGAAAAGAGGAGTGGTGTTTATCAAAGAAATTGTTCCCAAACCTGCATTAAGCATGGTCGCCAATGCTGTTTACAAGGAAAACTATCACACGATGAAGATGAAAAATCAAATGGAAAAAGGAGAGGATGAACTGCTGATCCGTTATTCATGGAAAGATAAAAACTGGCATTCTATTCAGATTAAGTCTGAAAATACAGCAAAACCAATGGAAGAGAACTCAGAATTTGAATTTATCACAGAACACTATTTTGGCTTTACAAAAAAGGAAAATACAACCTCCGAATACGAAGTATGTCATCCAAAATGGGACTGCTACACCGTAAAAGATCACCAGCTGAAAATCGATTTTCAAAAGATCTACGGAAATAATTTTGAATGCCTGAATCATCAGCTGCCTCTTTCCGTAATGCTGGCCGAAGGCTCCGAAATTCAGGTCAAAACCAGGAAATACATCAGCTGAAAAATGAAGAAATTAAAACATCTTGTTTATTCATAAACATCTGTGAAAATCTGTGTCATCTGTGGAAAAAAAACACTTTCCAATAATAGTTGCAACAATTTTAAACACAAATATCACCAATGTTTTCACAAATAAGCACAAGGAAAATACAACATAATCATCTGTGAAAATCTGCGAAATCTGTTGGAAAACCTTCAATATGAACTCAAAACTTTAAACTTCAAAACAATGAAAATAATCATAGCCGGAGGCACCGGATTTCTCGGTGAAAACTTAGAAAAATACTTTTCAGAAAAAGGATATCAGGTCTACATTTTGACCAGGAAGCCTCATCGTAAAAACGAAATCTATTGGGATGCCCGAACAATAGGAGAATGGAAAAACAGCCTTGAAAATGCCGATGTTCTGATCAATCTTACGGGGAAATCTGTTGATTGCCGGTATCATGAAAAAAATAAGCAGGAGATCTATTCTTCAAGAATCAACAGTACAAAAATATTACAGAAAGCAGTAGGTGAATGTTCTGAAAAACCAAAAATATGGCTGAATGCAAGTTCTGCAACCATTTATGTTCACTCTGAAAATAACTTAAATACAGAAGAAAACGGAATTATCGGAGACGATTTTTCTATGAATATCTGCAAAAGCTGGGAGAAAGAATTTTTTGCAGTTAAAAATGAAGAAATACGAAAAGTTGCCCTTCGTACTTCTATCGTCCTTGGAAATAATGGCGGTGCTTTCCCAAAACTGAAAATGATTACAAGGTTGGGCTTAGGAGGAAAACAGGGAAGAGGCAATCAAATGGTAAGCTGGATTCATATCGAAGATTTCTGTAAAGCAGTGGAATGGATTATTCAGCATGAAACTATCTCAGATGCAGTGAATATAACCGCTCCGGATCCTCTTTCCAATGAAAATATGATGAAAAAACTGAGAAATAAAATGAAAATACCTTTCGGACTTAACGCCCCGGTCTGGCAGCTGGAAATTGCTTCTGTATTCCTGAAAACAGAAACAGAACTGCTTTTAAAAAGCAGAAATGTATATCCTGAAAGGCTCACAGAATGCGGATTTCGATTTTCATATCCCACATTTGATGATGCCATTCGTAATTTGTTGGAATCCTAATGTTTGCGGGTTTCCCAAAGGATAATTAAATTAGCAGAAAACTATTCCTTATGCTGGTTATATCCAAAATAAAACCCTTTTTCCTTTCATCCCTTTTTGTAAGTTCAATTGCATTTTCACAGGCTCATAATGTATCAGAAGGTTATCAGAAGCCTACAGACCCATTGGTTGTCCAGAATCTTGAGCAGTGGCAGGATATGAAATTCGGATTGTTTATGCACTGGGGAACCTATAGCCAGTGGGGAATTGTTGAAAGCTGGAGCATATGCCCGGAAGACGAATCATGGACACAGAGAAAATCCGAACACGGGAAGTCATATTACGAATATGTAAAAAATTATGAAAATCTTCAGACTACCTTCAATCCAACCCGGTTCAATCCTCAGAAATGGGCAGACGCGGCGAAGAAGGCAGGAATGAAATATGTGGTTTTCACCACCAAGCATCACGATGGTTTTGCCATGTTTGATACCCGGCAGTCGGATTATAAAATTACTTCTCCCCAAACCCCTTTTTCAAAAAATCCAAAATCTGATGTGACGAAAGAAATTTTCAATACGTTCAGAAAAGCAGGATTTAAAATTGGTGCTTATTTTTCAAAACCTGATTGGCATTCCGATGATTATTGGTGGTCTTATTTTCCGCCCAAAGACAGAAATGTCAATTATGACCCAAAGAAATATCCGGAAAGATGGGAGAACTTTAAAAAGTTGACATTTAATCAGCTGAACGAAATTACTTCCAATTACGGGAAAGTTGATATTCTCTGGCTGGATGGAGGCTGGGTACGTCCTTTTCACACCATAGATCCAAAAGTAGAATGGCAGCGCACTATCAAAGTAGAGCAGGACATCGGTATGGACAAAATAGGCACGATGGCTAGAAAAAATCAGCCGGGAATCATTATTGTAGACCGCACCGTTCCCGGAAAATGGGAAAACTATGTTACTCCTGAGCAAGCTGTTCCGGAACACGCGCTTTCCATTCCCTGGGAAAGCTGCATAACTATTGGAGATTCCTTTTCTTATGTTCCCAATGACAACTATAAGACCTCCCAGAAGATCATTGAAACATTGGTTAAAATCATTTCAAGAGGAGGAAATTACCTTATGAATATTGCGCCCGGACCTAACGGAGATTATGATCCGATAGTTTATGAAAGATTACAGGAAATTTCAGGTTGGATGGATAAAAATCAGTCCGCTGTTTTTGCAACAAGAAGCATTGTGCCTTATCACGACGGAAATTTTTATTATACCCAAAGCAAAGATGGGAAAACAGTAAATATTTTTCACTTGGATGAAAAAACAAATTATGAGTCTCCATCAACATTAATTTTTACCATTCCGGAAAATTTTACACCAAAATCTTTGAAAATTTTAGGGCTTCCAAACAAAATTCAATGGAAAAAATCAGGGAATTCAATTGAAATTAATTTACCGAAAGAAAGAGCTCAGTTAAAATATTCGACTGTCATTCAAATACTGCAATAGTTGAATTTGTGACTCATTTTTATATTAAAGTGACATAGGAAATCGGAGCGTTAAGAGAATAAAGTCTGTGAACGTTAAGAAAATTCTACTGTTTGAGCGCGAGATAACTGTTGAAGAGAAAAACTAACATCAAATTCGCGCGAGTTTTAGAATTTTTAGAGAACAGATTTTATTTTTAGCGGAGAGTTCCAGGTCTTGAACTTTTGGTTCTTTTGCTTCAAGGTAAAAGAACAAATTTTAAACTAAATTATTCTTTAGATGTGTTTTAAACTTCGATTTGAAATTTTAGGAATTTTCTTGTTGAGCTCAGTATTTATCTCTGCTCAAAAACCTTTATATAAAGATCCCAAGCAGCCCGTTGAAGCCAGAGTTCAGGATCTGTTGAAAAGAATGACACCAGAAGAAAAATTCTGGCAGTGTTTCATGATTCCCGGAGATCTGGATAACGTTCCGAAAGGGCAGTATTCCCATGGAATTTTTGGATTGCAGGTAAGCGCAGGAAGTCAGGGAGGAGGAGAAGCAGGACAACTGCTGAAATACAATGCCAGTGAAGATGCAGAAATACTGGTGAAAAAGATCAATGCCATTCAGAAATATTTTGTGGAAGAATCACGATTGGGAATTCCAATCATCCCTTTTGATGAAGCTTTACACGGGCTGGTTCGGGAAGGTGCTACGGCTTTTCCTCAGGCTATTGGCCTGGCTTCTACTTTCAATCCTGAATTAATGACAAGGGTTTCAACAGCGATTGCAAAAGAATCAAAACTGAGAGGAATCCGCCAGATTCTGACACCTGTAGTAAATCTTGCCAATGACGTCAGATGGGGAAGAACAGAGGAAACCTATGGTGAAGATCCATTTTTGACATCCGTAATGGGCGTAAGTTTTGTCACTTCCTTTGAAAAGATGGGAATTATTACCACTCCCAAACACTTTTTGGCCAATGTAGGAGAAGGAGGAAGAGATTCATACCCGATTCACTGGAGCAAAAGATATTTGGAAGAAACCCATTTGATTCCTTTTAACAATGCTTTTACAAAAGGAAAAAGCCGTTCTGTGATGACTTCTTATAATTTGCTTGATGGAAGACCGTCAACAGCCAATCATTGGTTATTAAACGAAAAATTAAAAAAAGACTGGAATTTCAATGGCTTTGTCATCAGTGATGCCAGTGCAGTAGGAGGCGCCAATGTCCTGCATTTTACAGCAAAAGACTATGATGATGCTTCTGCACAGGCCATCAATGCAGGACTTGACGTGATTTTTCAAACCGACTATAAACATTATCAACTCTTTATGCCTCCGTTCCTGGATGGGAGGATTTCAAAAGACAGAATAGACGATGCTGTATCAAGAGTATTGAGAGCCAAATTTGAGCTTGGATTATTCGAAAATCCCTACGTTTCTGTTAAGGAAATTGAAGAATTAAAAAAACTCAATCACAAACCTTTGGCAGAAAAAGCAGCGGCAGAGTCTTTTGTTTTGCTTCAGAATAATAACCGGACGCTTCCTGTTCCGGCAAATGTTAAAAAGATTCTGGTGGTAGGAGCGGATGCTTTGGATGCAAGATTAGGCGGTTATTCAGGGCCCGGAAACAAAAAAATAAATATACTGGATGGCCTTAAAAACTATGTGAACAATACAGAGACTGAAATTATGTATTCAAAAGGAATTGACTGGAATGTAAAAGATTTTACCACAATTCCAAACAAATATCTGTCCTCTGAAAATAAAAAAGGATTAACAGGATACTATTTTGCCAATACTGATTTAAAAGGTAATCCGGCTTTTGGAAGGCAGGATGAAAACCTCAGTTTCAAATGGACTTTATATTCTCCTGATCCGGAAAAATTGAAGTCTGACAATTATAGTATCCGATGGACCGGAAAACTGGAAGCTCCCAATTCCGGAAAATATCAGATAGGCTTACGTGGGAATGATGGTTTCAGATTATACCTGGATGGAAAATTAGTGATTGATCAATGGGAAAAGCTGAGCTGTTCTACCAAAACAGTGGATGTAGATTTTGTAAAAGGGAGAAAATATGATATTAAGATCGAATTTCATGAAAATCGTGGCGAAGCCAATTTAGAATTGATCTGGAACTATGGTTTATATGATTATCAGAAAGATTTTAAGGAAGCTTTAGATCTTGCCCAAAAAGCAGACTATATTCTTGTTACGGCCGGAATTCATGAAGGTGAATTTCAGGACCGATCATCATTAAGTTTGCCTGGAAATCAGGAAGCGTTTATTCATGAGGTTTCAAAACTGAAGAAACCTGTAACAGTTCTTCTGGTAGGCGGCTCTGCCATAAAAACAACAGCGTGGAAAGATAAAGTAGGAGCCATCTTAGACATTTGGTATCCGGGAGAAGAAGGCGGAAATGCGGTGGCAAAAACACTTTTCGGAGCTGAAAATCCATCCGGAAAACTACCGGTCACATTTCCGGTTCATGAAGGGCAGTTACCTTTAACTTACAATCACCATCCAACAGGAAGAGGAAATGATTATTATGATCTGAGTGGAGAACCACTATATCCGTTTGGCTTCGGACTCAGTTATACCTCTTTTGAAATTTCTGACCTGCAATTGAGCAAAGCCCAATATTCAGAAAATGACACTGTGATTGCTAAAGTCAAAGTACAAAATACAGGTTCAAAAGCTGGGAGTGAAGTCGTTCAGCTATATGTAAGAGATGTATTGGCTTCAGTGTCAAGACCAATTATTGAACTCAAAGGCTTTCAGAAAGTCGAATTACAACCGGGAGAATCAAAAACGGTCACCATAGAAGTTCCGGTAAAACAACTACAGTTTTTAAATGAAAACATGGACTGGACTGTAGAAAAGGGAACGTACAGAATTATGATTGGTAATTCATCGAAGAACCTTCCTTTAAAACAAAATATTGAAGTTTTATAACCATAAAAAAGAGCAGAAAAGTCTGCTCTTTTTACATATTATATTGAAGATATTTAATACTTTCTTGCCAGCAGCACGTTCAGTAGGAATGTTCCTGCCCAGTTACTGTTATTGGTCGTGGCACCATTTGTACCGATAAAATCTACACGGGCTACAGATACAGTAAGTCTTGTTCTGCCGCCTGTACCGTTATTGGCAAGGCTTACAAATGATGCTGTAAATACGTCCGGGAAACTTGAGTTATTTCCTGCCGTAAGAATGGGATACATATTGGTGACATTGAAAGGGGTACCCTGATACTCATACACAAGGGTCATTCTGCTGGTATTGGAATAGGAAGCAGTATGGGCTCTGTCAACAGATGTTTTACTTACGATCCACCATCTGTCAGTCGTGGAACCTGAATCAAAGCTTGTATTAGTATGATTGGTCCAGTCAGCAAGGGCCGCTGTTCCAAGTGCATGAGGAGGAATGAAAAGCTGTGTACCATAAATTTCTACATTGCTTGGTTTTGGAAGAACTGTAAAAGATAAATCCCATGTTCCTCCGGAGGTATTGCTGTTGTTTACTACTTCGGCATATGCTCCTGTAGGGATTACAAAAGAAGCAACAGGCGTATTGTCAATTCTTAAAGTATTTCCACTGGAAGCCTGTAAAGTAATAGCGTTCGGAGAAATGTTCTTAATCTTATAAATTCTTCCTGTAAAACTGGTTGTCCCGGTTCCGATCACAGGAAGGGTAAAGGTGGCATCTGCAGTTCCGTTATAGGTAATATAATGATCAGTAGCCAGAATATTATACGTTGTAGCAGTAATCTGAGTATAGCCAGCCCTTAAAGAACCGTTTACAGCAAGTGTACTGTTAGGCGTTGTTGTATTAATGCCTACTTGTGCAGTTAATGGAACAGCAGCCAATAAAAGGATCGAAATGTATTTTCTCATATTGCATAATTTAATTAACACAAAAATATAAAAAAAAACATCTGAAAATTATTTGATAATGAATATTTTAAATGTTTTTTAAATAAATCATTAAGATTTTAATGTCAATAAATGTTCGGAAACAGACATTTCTCAATATACATTATTTTAAGCGGAATCATCTCCTGGAGATACATACTATGCTTTCTTAAAAAAAATCTTGGTATGATATATGTAAGATTTATCGTGAACCGGAATGAATTTCATTAAATGATATTGGTTTAATTGAAAACATTCAAAAATATGAACATTATGAAAAAGTTATTAATTTCAACAGTATTGTTATTAGGTTTATCCATGAATGTTGCTGCACAGAAACATCCGCCAGTACCTCCACACCCTTCAAAAAGTGAGTTGGTCAATATTAAAATGCAAGAGCTTACCAAAAAATACAATACTGAAAAAAAACTGATCCTTAATCACCCGCTTGCTACCAAAAAGATGAAGAGAGATCAGATGAAAGCTTTGAATGAAAGATATGCAGCTGAGAAACGATTACTTAGACAGGCAAAATAATACAGTATTTTTGCAGTTGTTAAAATAGTAAAACCAGTTTTTTATCCGTTAAGTTTTGAAAAGTTTTTAACATAAGGGAAGTTTATTGAAAGAGAATGCATCGTGTATTCTCTTTCTTTGTTGAAAATTCAATGAAAACAGCTTTATTGGTGCATTTTAAGATCAGTTTGAACAAACATAAAACATCCAATATTTTTCCTTAAATTCGCATAAAAATTTTTAAAGTAATGAATTACGATATTATTGTCATTGGAAGTGGTCCTGGTGGATATGTTACTGCGATCAGAGCAGCGCAATTAGGTTTCAAAACCGCAATTATCGAGAAAGAAAATTTAGGAGGAATCTGCCTTAACTGGGGATGTATTCCAACTAAAGCTTTATTGAAATCTGCTCAGGTTTTTCATTATATCAACCATGCTGAAGATTATGGTTTGAATAAAGTGGAGGCAAGCTTTGAATTCCCGAATGTAATTCAGAGAAGCCGTGGTGTTGCCAGCAAAATGAGCAAAGGAATCGAATTCTTGATGAAAAAGAATAAGATTGACGTAATTCTTGGTACTGCAAAAGTACAGAAAGGTAAAAAAGTTTCTGTTACAGATAAAGAAGGAAAAGTAACTGAATATACAGGAACTCATATCATTATCGCTACAGGAGCCCGTTCAAGAGAATTACCAAACTTACCACAGGATGGTAAAAAAGTAATCGGATACAGACAGGCATTATCTCTTCCTGAGCAGCCGAAATCTATGATCGTTGTAGGTTCCGGAGCTATCGGGGTAGAATTTGCTGATTTCTATAACACAATGGGAACTAAAGTAACCATTGTTGAATTTATGCCAAACATCGTACCGGTAGAGGATGAAGAAATCTCTAAACACTTGGAGAAATCTCTGAAGAAGACAGGAATCGAAATCATGACAAACGCTTCAGTGGAAAGTGTTGATACAAGTGGTGAAGGTGTAAAAGCTACCGTAAAAACAGCTAACGGAAACATCACCCTTGAAGCTGATATCTTATTATCTGCTGTAGGTATTGCTGCTAATATCGAGAACATTGGGCTGGAAGAAGTAGGAATCCAGACAGATAAAGGAAGAGTATTGGTAAATGAGTGGTATGAAACTTCAGTACCTGGTTACTATGCGATCGGAGATATTATCCCAACTCAGGCATTGGCTCACGTAGCTTCTGCAGAAGGAATTACTTGTGTGGAAAAAATCAAAGGAATGCATGTTGAGAAAATCGACTATGGTAATATCCCTGGATGTACTTACTGCCACCCTGAAGTAGCTTCTGTAGGTCTTACTGAAAAGCAGGCTAAAGAAAAAGGATACGAAATCAAAGTTGGTAAATTCCCTCTTTCTGCAAGTGGTAAAGCTACTGCAAACGGAAACACAGACGGATTTATCAAAGTAATTTTTGATGCTAAGTATGGTGAGTGGTTAGGATGCCACATGATCGGTGAAGGGGTAACTGATATGGTTGCTGAAGCGGTTGTAGCCAGAAAGCTGGAAACTACAGGTCATGAGATCATCAAGTCTATTCACCCGCACCCAACAGTTTCTGAAGCTATTATGGAAGCCGCTGCTGCTGCTTACGGTGAAGTGATTCACATTTAATCTGAAATACAGAATCTTATATATAATTAAAACCCGGATTTTCCGGGTTTTTTTAGTGAAAGTAATAATAACTTTGTAAATCTCTATTGCACATTAATAGCTTCGGACTGCATTTCTTCATTAAGTTTATAGCTATCCTCCAGAAAATGATATTTCACAATTTTACCATTCACTACTTTAAAAATCACAACAAATTCAGTAGTAAATATCTTGTTGAATTTTAAAATTTTTGAAGACAGATGTCCGGTAGCAGTGGCATTTTCACCATTAACAGCTATAAAGTCAATTTCAAATTTTTCCGGTTTGACATTTGAGTATAATTCTTTAAAAAACTCTTCTATTTCCTTCTTGGTTTGCCTTTTACCTGTCCACGGAAATTTTTGTTTATTTCCGGGTAAGTTCCAGTCTAAATGATCAGAAAATAAATCTAAAATATTTCCTTCCTTTTTTCCGGATTGTAAAGCGAAGAATTCATCTATCACCTCTTTTGTTGTTTTTAGAGATTCTTTGTTGATAGGCAACGATGGATTTTTAAAGATATTTACTCTATCTGCATCTTCTGAAGCAAAATCAGGATCCACATACACATGTACACGTTTGATAAATTCATCTTCGAATTCAAAAACATTGCAGAATTTACCATAAGA
The DNA here is from genome assembly GCF_005503635.1 of Chryseobacterium sp. 2VB. Lineage (NCBI taxonomy): Bacteria > Pseudomonadati > Bacteroidota > Flavobacteriia > Flavobacteriales > Weeksellaceae > Chryseobacterium > Chryseobacterium sp. 2VB. The sequence continues at coordinate 118,818 of NZ_SCNC01000005.1, read as the reverse complement.
AATCTTATGATCAGGCCACTCCTTTCCGGATCTTGTAATTCCCCTTTCTGTCCCTTCTACCACAATACTATGGTCAGAAATTACATATTTAAAATTATCAATATCATGGCTGAGGCTTTGAAGATGAGCACCCATTACTTTTCCAAAATTTGTGATTCCATTTTTTCCCTTTTCAAACCCGAATTTAGGATAATATATTTCTACATCATCTGTATAGAGATTAAAATATTCTTCGTCAAATCGCCCTTCATCCACTTTTTTGAAATACGTTTTCACTTTGTTTTTGCGAAGTGTCGCAAGATCTGTATTGTTCATATTTTTTTGTTGTTGTATTGCTGGCCTGTCCTGAGCTTTCATATTGGTAATGTATATGAATATCAGAAGAGTAGCTGTTATTATGATATTGTTCTTCATTTTTTTATTTAAACCGATCGTTCCAGAATTTGATAAAAAAAATTATTTCTTAATTTGATCTATTAAAAAATCAACCATTTCCATTACTTCCTTTTTATTTTGGGTCAGGTTATAATGGCTCCAGAAACTGCTGAAAGAAGATAATATATAGCGGGCAATAATCTGAGCTGAAGTTGTACTTTTGATATTTCCACCTTCCTGAGCCTGTAATATTGCTTTTTCTAAAATAGCCAGTAAAGATTTGCCACTTTTTAAAATAAGCTGCCTGGCTTCCTGATCTTCCGGAACAATTTCGAAAATGGTTTTCACCGTAAGGCATGCTTTATTATCAGTTACAGTTTGTTCAACAACATCACGGATAATGTTTTCAAGCGCGGTTATACCTTCATTTTTTGCTTGTAATGACTGGTAATATTGATTTTCTTTGAAATCAGAATAATTGGATAAGCATTTTAAGAACAAATCATGTTTATTACCATAGGTATCATAAATACTGCTTCTGTTCAGATTCATAGCATCTACAATATCGTGCATTGAGGTAGCGTGATATCCCTTTTCCCAAAAGAGATTACGGGCTAGTTCCAGTTTTTCCGTATAGTCGAATTCTTTATTTCTTGGCATACTGCAAATATACAATTTAAACCAATCGTTCCAAATTGAATTTATTATTATTTAGATTCTTCAATAGCGTGTAAGGCTGGCAATTGATTCTTTAAAAGGTAAAAATAACCTGACAGGTTTCAAAAACCGGTTAAGTTTAACACACATACAACCAAAGATTTTTATCTGTGAAAGTATACTCATTAGTATTTTTCAGGATAAAAAGCTTAGTAAAAAACCTAGTAGTGCTCCTCCGATAACAACAAAAGCACTGTTTATTTTTTTAAATCCGAATACAACAGCTATACTTATACAGGCGATAAGAGTTGTTTTCCAGTCGGTAATGCTGTCAATTCCCATAGTGATGCATACAGACAGAATGAGAGCTACAGAAGCCATATTTACACCGTTAAGAAAAGAAGAAAATGTTGCAGAATTTCTCATTTTATTTATGAAAGGACCGGACAAAGCAACAAATATAAAAGAAGGAAGGAATATGGCTAAAGTAGATACCAAAGCCCCCGGAAGTCCATTGATCTGATATCCGATAAATGTCACTGAAGAAAACACTGGCCCCGGAGTAAACTGGCCTACGGCGACAGCATCTATAAGTTCCTGACGGGTAATAATCCCTCTGGAAACTAGCTCTGTATCCAGAAAGGCGAATAAAACATATCCGCTGCCGTATAATATGGCTCCGACTTTCAGAAAGATCCAGAATAATTTTAAATTGAGCAGGGAAGAAGTGTTGGATAGTAAAAACTGAAGTGGACTGATAAAAATAAAATTGTTCAGTTTTTTATTTCTTTGATACTCTATTAACAATATTAAAAATCCCGCTCCGAACATTAATACTATTTCATTGATTTGTAACAAAGAGCATAGGAGAACAATTCCTCCCACAGCCGCTAATGGGAAAGTTTTTACTGATTTTTTTGCCAGTGGGAATACAGCACCTATTATAATCGCTATAATGGCAGGTTTTATTCCATAAATAAAGGGAGATACTTCGGGAAGCCGGCCATATTCTTTGTATAGCCATGCAAAGATACCTGTAATAATAACCGCAGGAAATATAAAACAAAGCCCGGCAACTATCAGTCCTTTCCAACCTGCTCTTTCACGTCCTATATGGATTGCCATTTCAGTACTGTTAGGACCAGGAATAAGATTGGCAGCTCCAACAAGATCCAGAAATTCCTGATCTGTCAGCCACTTTTTTTCAGCCACTACTTCTTTTTGCATCATTGCGATATGGGCAGCAGGGCCTCCAAATCCAATGATTCCGAGCTTCAGAAATAATTTGGCAAGGTCTTTTAAGTCATTATTATTGTTCACTTTAAACGATGGATTTTACAAGGACCATTTTTAAAAAATAATTTGATAAAAGTAAAAAACTATAGGATATATTTTAATATCTGCATGATCATTTTTACATTAATTTTGAAAAGTATGGGTTTTAATATCAGATTATAACGTCAGGCCGCTTAAGGATTTAAAGCTGTTTGATTGAATTTTGATGTGATTACAGTAGTTTTTCTTAAAATAATTTTAAAATTAACATATTTATAAAAATTAACTTAATTATTTCAGACTGTTTTCTTACATTTATTCAATGAATTTTGAGAGAGTAGGACTTGTTTTATCAGGAGGCGGTACCAAAGGAATCGCTCATGCAGGAGTATTAAAATTCTTACAGGAAAAAGGTATTGAGATAGATATTCTTTCCTGCTGCAGCGCAGGATCTATTGTAGGATGTCTCCATGCTGTCGGAAAAACTCCGGAAGAAATCCTGGAATTCTTCAATTCTGTCTATTTTTTCAATTGGAAACACTTTACGTTCAATCAGCCGGGACTGGTTTCTTCAGTGATCTTCAGAAACTACCTGAAACCTATTTTCCACGAAATGAAATTAGGTGATCTTGATATTGAAGTGAAAATCGTAGCTACAGAGTTGGTTGCAGGTACCCAGAAAATTTTTGATAAAGATTTTGAAATTGTTGATGCCATTATTGCCTCTTGCTCCATTCCGGGAATCACAACTCCTTATATCATCGGTGATGAAATGTATTGTGATGGAGGAGTACTGAATAACTTTCCGGCAGATATCATCAGAGAAGACTGTGATAAGCTGATCGGTGTATTTGTATCTCCACCCAATGAAGCAAAGATTAAGGATCTAAACTCTATTAAAGCTATTGTTTCCCGCTCTTACGACCTTCTGTCCTACAGAATCGAAAAAATAAAATTTGATTACTGTGACTGGTTCATTTCTTCCCAAAAATTATCTTCCTACGGAACTTTCGAACGGAGAAAAGACAGGTTGGAAGAGATTTTCAATATCGGTTACAAAGCAGCAAAAGAAAGCTATGAAGAAAGTAGTTTTTTTACGGAATTAAGACAATCCGGAACATAAAAAAATCCTGTATCATACAGGATTTTTATTTTATAAAAGCTTAAAACGGTTTTGAGTTCTTAAAGAGAAGTTATAGAAAGACGATAACAACTTCCAGCTTCTCACCTCCATCTTCATCTTTAATTCTTCACTACATAGCCATCCTGGCGAACAATTTCACGATCATTCGCATCATTTACAACCAGCGTGTAAGGTGCTTTTTTTGGAGAATCTGTAAGGTAATTTCTCCAGATCTGATAGCTGTGTCCTTCATTGCTGAATTCGATATAATAATTTCCTCCTGTACCGTCAGGAATCAGTTCACCATCGCTGATGATCATGCTTGGCTTAGCGGTGATCTTTGCATTGGCATTCCAGGACTGGTAAAGGTATTTTCCATTCGGTTGTTTGTCGATTCTGATCTTGAACTTTTTGGTTTTAATAATAACAGTCTTCGGTACCTGCTGAAGGGCAGAAGAAGTTATAAAACCGTCTGTTTTCGGAGCGGGAACTTCTTTAGCCTGAACAAAAGAAAACTGGGCTAAACAGAAAGTCCCTAATAAAATATGCTTTATCATATTAAGTGGTTATTGGTTAACATTTCAGATTCTATCAAATATAGAGCCATTTTTCAGCTGAATGTTCTTTTTAGGAACAAGTGCGTAAAGTTTATTACAATGATTTTTTAATTATAATAAATTTGTATGAGCTAAAAATAGATTAAAAATAATTATTTAAATATTTCTATGAACTCATCTGTGTAAGATAACTTTTCATAACCTAAGTGCTTAAAATTTCCTTGAATGTAATTTTTTATCTGAAAATAATTTTTATGATAAAATTGTGATATTTTTACAACTTTATTTCCTTCTTTATACAAGTAAAGATATTCGTAAGTTCCTCCTTTACCTGCCAAATGGCTAAACTTCCAACCTTCAATTTCATGAGTTTTATAAGTTTTAGTTAGAAGTCCAAAAAATCTTCTCACAACAATAGTATCTTTATCGATTGTTATCTTGATACATTTTGTTCTTACTTCTCCAAAGAGTACTACAAACGAAAAAATAAGTATACTTGGGAGAAATATTCTTGGAAATACTGGAGTATTATAATTTTTTGTAATAAATATCCTGGGGATAATTGATATAATAATATATAAACAGGCAATCAACAATAAAGCTGGTAAAAAAGCTTTAAAAGTAAATTTTGTATTCATAATTACAAAATAGACCTCCTAATTTAATATTCAGGTTTAATCTCAAAATTCTGTGTATAACTTGCAAAAGCATCTTCCAGGCTTTCAAATTTCCCTTTGAATTCATCAATAGGGCAGTCCTGAAGAATATTTCCTTTATGGATCAGAATGACTCTTGAACACAGTGCTTCCACTTCCTGCATGATGTGAGTAGATAGTAAAACAGTCTTTTGCTGTCCGATCTGTTTCACCACATGACGGATTTCAATGATTTGGTTAGGATCCAGACCATTGGTAGGTTCATCCAGAATCAGCAGATCCGGCTGATGAATGATCGCTTGTGCCAATCCTACACGTTGCTTGTACCCCTTAGACAACTGTCCGATTTTTTTTGATTTTTCCGGAGTAATTCCTACGAGTTCAATCACTTCATCTACTCTGGATTCTGAAATTTTGTGGATATTGGCTACAAACTGAAGGTATTCTTTCACGTACATCTCCAGATAAAGCGGATTATTCTCCGGAAGAAAACCTATTTTCTTTTTGCTTTCAATCTCATGATCTGAGATATTCATTCCATTAAAAATAATTTCTCCCTGATCAATTTTCAGAGCCCCGACAATAGACTTCATCAGCGTAGATTTTCCGGCACCGTTTGGGCCAAGAAGACCGATGATTTCATTTTTATCAATAGAAATGTTGATGTTGTCAAGAGCAGTCTGTTCACCAAATTTTTTGGTTAAATTGATTATCTGAAGCGGCATAAATTGTAATGTCTTTCTGCAAAAATAAAATAAAAAAACTCATCCGATAGAATGAGTTTAGCAATATTTATAAAATATAATTATTTTCTTGATTTTTTCTTGGCTCCGCCAGATGCCGGAGTTGCTGTAGAAGCAGTGTTGGTGGCTCCTTTTACTGCTGAAGGGTTTATACCGGAAGGTTTGTCATACATGGCATACTTTCCATTCGTTCTTCCAAAAATTTTCTCCACCTGTTTTTGGGTTAAAAACTGTGATTTTCCAATGTATTTCCGGTTCTTGTTGATCACCTGAATAAACTGCATGGTCTGCTGCCCATAGTTTTTTTCATAATGAAGCTCTATGATATCATTAGGCAGTTCCAATATAATATTTTCTTCTGGAGTGGAAATAAAACCATCCATAATCAGTTTATAGAGCCCGGCAACATCTCCATTAAGGTTCTGGAATGAAAAAGACCGGATTGTATTCAGGTTGCTGGTGTTCAGATCCTGGTAGTTCACTGTAAATTTATCTTCCTTTTTATAGAGACCAACGGAATTATCTTTACCAATTTCCACCAAACTTTCATTTTTCAACACTTTGATCTGTGAGAAAACTGAAATACCGAACATACATGTAATAAGTAGAATTATTTTTCTCATGGAATGAATTTTAATGTTTTATAACTTGGTGCACATAAATTTACTCATAAAAAAGCTAAAAAGCAATTTTAATTCGTTAAAGCAAAAGTAACATTTTTTTTTAATATTTATAAGAGATCATCTGCTGATGCTATGGGCTTCATTGTTTATATAAACGATTGTAAATCATGAAGTTTTATTCTCTTTTGTGAAAGTGCTGTTATTTTTGTTACATCAGGTATATAATTCTGAATATAATGTAATGTGTTGAAAAACAGATTGAAAATCCTTATGTAAAATTAAATTAAAAATTTATTAAAAATAAATGTTAAAAATGAGGTTTTGTGAATTAATCAATAAAAAATATCAATGAGAAGCTATAGCTGTAAGAATTACATTCTTTATTGCAGCCTCTTTGAAACTCCAGTATTCGCTGTTTTCAGGCATCTGATTCTCAAGAATAATCAGGGTGGTATCAGTGGAAGGAAAATAAGTGTTAAGGCAAGTGAAACCATCACCAAGGCCCGTGACTGCAAAATAATCCAGTCCTGCCTCTCTGATAAATCTTACATTATACCCGAATCCCATGCTTTCTTTTCCGAACACATTATGCTGAGAAGTGGTAGAAGGTGTCAGCATCAGCTTTTGAAATTCAGGAGAGAGAAGTTTTCCTTTAAATAAAGCCTGATCCCATTTTGCAAGATCCTGCGCCGTAGAAATAATGCCTGCAGCAGGTGCTATCTTATCATTCAGTAAGGTTTCTTTTACTTTTTTAAACTGATTATTTTCATTCATATAACCTGCAACCAGAGATTGATTATTCTTTGTATTGTAAACAAAAGTTTGATCCATTCTTAGTTTTTTGAAAAGAGAATTGGCTAATTCAGCAAAACTTTTTCCAGTTGTATTTTTAAGGATTTCACCAAGCATTATATAGGAAAGATTACCATATTTAAACTGGGTGCCCGCTTTGAAAGCAGCAGGTTTTTCAAGATTGCTAATCCCGTGGGTATGGTTCAGAAGATGATGTGCGGTAACTGTGTCGGCCCAGGTTTGAGTAAGAGAAGGAAGGTATTTTCTGATAGGAGTATGAAGGTTCAGCTTTCCCTGTTCGGCGGCCTGTAAAACCAATACTGCGGTAACCTGCTTAGAATTGGACATGATTTCAAACTGATCTCCTGTTTTCAAAAGAATTTTCTTATCAAAATCTTTGTAGCCATTGGATTTCAGATAGTGTACTTTTCCTTTCTGAGCCACCAAAACGACGCCATTGAAAGCTATCGGGTTGGGAGACGTTATAATACTGTCGATTTTATGAGTGTAAGCGTCTAGTTTCTGAGCTGTTGCGGCAACAGATAACAACGTAGAAAATACACCTGTGAAAAATAATTTTGTTTTGGTCATTACTTATTTTTTTGCTAAAAACTGAGATATAAGAAAATTCTCATTGAATCTTTTGTAAATGGTTGTTTTTGAAGATTTGAACTTCCAAATATATCTTTTTCCTTGGATTGTACGAGTAAATATTTTTGTCAATTAATATGAGTGAAAACATAAATCAGTAAGATAAAAGTCTGTATTTTTAAAGGTGGTTTGAATTTATATGAGGAGTAATACTTCAAAAATGCTGATGGTACCTTATTCAGAAATGTCAATAATCAATTAAATTTCTTTTTTATGGAAAATACAGAGCATAAGCATGGAGCACCTTCTTCCATGGAAGTTGAAAAGCATTCAAAACGTCCTTCCTCTGCAATGTACGGACAATTTGTGTTGATGGCTGTGGTGATGTTTTGCGCGATGTATATCATTATGTATGCTATGATAGACAACCTGAAGAATCTTATTTCGAACATTAATAATCTATATATGGCTTTGTTGATGACTTCAGCGATGCTTCTCATTGAATTGTGGGTGATGCGAAAGATGTATACTAACAAAACAATAAATTGGACTATAGTAATCATTGCCGTAACATCAGGTATTTTTTCCTGGTTCGGAATCAGAGAACAGATGAATGTTGATGACAGGCAGTTTGTCAAAAGTATGATTCCTCATCATGCAGCAGCTATTTTAATGTCTCAAAAGGCTCATCTTACCGATCCGCAGCTGATTACCCTGCAGAAAAATATTCTTAAAACCGAATCCGAAGAAATCAAGCTGATGAAAAGAAAACTTAAGGAGTTGGGAAGAAGGTAGAGGAGGAGACAGAAAATAACAAGAATGGTGATCTACTGTTATTTTATTCAGAATATTTTAATAATTTAGTTTCCATGAAAATTAAAACTATTAGCCTTTCTATCATTTTTTTCACTATTATTTCCTGTAAAAAAGATAAAGAATACCCTAAATATGTTGAATTGGAATCGGGAAATGGAAGCTATTCACTTTTTATAAAGGATGGAAATTTTGAGTTTTTAAAAACAGAACTTGTAAGCTATGATCACATGGTAACAGCACCTTTTTCAGAAGGTAAATATAAGATATCAGGTGATGAACTGATTTTGAATAGTGATAAAGGGAAAAAATATATTTTCAAAATCGGGAATGACTCAGAACTGATCCCTGAAGAAGTGGATTCCCTGAAAGGGTTATATCCCGTTCAGATTCTTCATAACAACAAAATGCCGAAAGAAATGGGACGTCTGGATTCTTTAGGAAGAAAAAATGCGTTGTGGCTTTATTTTAATGAAAAGGGAAAAGTGGTTAACCAGAGATTGTATAAAAATGGTGAACTCGTAAAAGATCATTACAAGTCTGATATTATTATAAAATAAAGAATCTGCAAGAGACTTGGAAATAAACAGTATGCAATTTTATCACAGATAAAATCCTTGCGCCTTATAGCAGTCTTCTTAATAGAATTTTGCGTCTTTGCGTTTTTCAATTATACCTTTCTTATTTGTGTTTTTTGAAAACGCGAAGACGCAAAGCTTTTTAATTCTATGCATAATTTTAAGGCGCGAAAAAATCAAAGATTTTTAGCAAGTGAAAGTCAAAAATATATCAGCACCTTACCTTATTCAATAAAAAAAGGCGCCACTTACAAGTAAATGGCACCTCGTTACTGAATATATTTGAATGTAAAATTGTTTTTGGTTTATCTACTCATTCTGCTTGATTTGTGGGTTATTATTAATCTCTTTATTAGGAATCTGGAATCTGAATTTATCAGGAGTCAGGTTGAATCTTCCAAAAGTATGATTCGTTCCTGTGTATACCCTTTCTAAAGGGGTGTTTAATCTTTTCATATCAAACCAGGCGTAGCCTTCACCCCAAAGTTCTATTCTCTTTTGCAGGACAATTTCATTAATCAGCTCGCTGCCTGATTTCGTAGATAATGTGTAAGCCTGATCTCTTTTGGAGGTAATGTCAAATAATACCTGTCTTGCTTCGGCTTCTCTTCCTTGTCTGGCAAGAGCTTCCGCTTGTATATAATATAGTGAAGATGCTCTTATGTAAATATAATCTCCTTCAAAAAGCGTGAGATCTTTAAACTTCCAGCTTACGTAAGGCGGATAATTCTTCGTTTTTCCGTTGAATGTATATGCAGCATTCTGGTTTCCATTGAATACTTTTTTACGGTAATCCGTTGCCGGAATGGCATCATAAAGACGCTTGTCAATCAGCTTACGGATCTGTGCGGCTCCGGCATATCCTTCATTCGTATTGTCAAACATGGAGAAGAAAGAAGCATAATAATTTCCGATGCTCATTGTGGAAATGGTATTATGAAAACCCCATATTACCTCAGGATTATTGATGTTGGAAAAACCGGTGTTGGTATAATCTTCTTCGGTCATAAGGGCAATTCCCTGTTTACTTTCCTGAGCATATTGGGCTGCCTTGATATAATCCTGTGTCTCAAGAAATACTTCGGATGCAATAGCTTTAGCAGTTCTTTGGTCTATCTGGGCTCTGGAAGGTCGGGCATACGTATCCAGAAGCGTAATAGATTCTTCAATATCTTTTTTGATTTGTGAATAAACCTCAGCAACCGTTGATCTCGGAAGTCCCTGATTCGGATTGCTTGCCGTAAGAACCAATGGAAGCCCCGGTTCAGATTGATGTCCGTTATAATCATGGGCATAGAAACGAACCAGATAAAAGTAGGAGTAGGCTCTCAGAGCAAGTAACTGCCCTGCAATCGCTCTGTTTTTTGCATTGGCATTTTTATCCAGACCATCCAGCAGCTTGTTGATTACGAATATTCTTGCATAAAAAGTTGTCCATACAATCTCAGAAGCAATATTACTGGCATTGGTGGCTTCATAATTATAAAACATTCCTAAATGCTGGTTGGTAGACTGGATCACATCATTAGACATCAGATCAGCACCTGCTTTAATTCCCATGATTCCGAAATCTGAGTGAACGGTGGTACCGCCTGCGCCATTGCTTCGAAGATCAAGATAGATTCCACCCAGAATTTTTTCCGGACTGTTTGCATCGTTATTGAGCTGCTCCCCGGAAATATCCCCTTCCGGTAACGTATTGAGGTCATTGGCACAGCTGGTAGCCAAAAAACTTATAGCTGCAGCTGTAATAAAGTATTGTATTGTGTTCATTCCTGTTCTTTTTAAAAATTAAGTTTAAAGCCTAATGAGACACTGGACAGCAGAGAATAACGGTACGGATCAGAAACTCCCGTCAGCGAAGCTCTCGGATCATAGCCTTTTCTCTTGGACCATAGGTACAGGTTGTTTCCTGTCACATAGATTTTCAGACCTGATAAGCCTGCCTGTTGTGCAAAACCATCGGGAAGCTGATAGGAGAGGGTTACGTCCTGAAGGCTGATATAATCCGATTTGATCAGATACAGTGTTGAATTTCCGTTCTGGTTCGTAGCCGTAAGATCTACTCTAGGTAAGGCAGCCGTTGGATTTTCCGGAGTCCAGGTTTTATCCAGATCTGTTGAATAGTTGGAACCATAGCTGTCAGAATGGAATAAGCTTCTGTAAATATCATCATATCCATACCCTCCGAACTGGTAAGCGAAATTCACTGCAAGATTAAATCTTTTAAAGCTGAAATCTGTTCCGAATCCTCCATATACCTTTGGAATAGCAGACTTTCCGGTGTTATAATCGGTGGCTTCCTTATAATTACTGGTCACCGTTCTTTCTTCCTTTTGGGTAGTTGGATTGATGGTTGTGCGATACCATAAAGCATCGCCATTCTCAGGATTTACTCCTGCAAATTCTTTCAGGAAATAAGTATAACGGTCACCGCCTTCTGTCAGAATAAATAAGCCCGAAACAAGCCCCGTATTTCTTTGCTCTGCCGGTAATCTGGTAATCTTATTTTTGTAATGAGTGGCATTGGCATAAAAACTCCACTGAAATTCATCACCGCGAAGAATATCTACATTGACATTCGCCTGAACACCTCTGTTGGTCATATCTCCGATATTTCCGTATTTCACATATGAACCCGCATTGGATGGAGGAAGAGGAAGAGCGTAAATCATATCCGAAACTTTTCTTTCAAAATAATCGGCATTCAGACTGATTCTGTTTTTTAAAAGTGAAATTTCAAAACCGGCATTCAGGTTTTTGGAGGTTTCCCATTTTAAATCCTTATTTCCTTGTTTTTTAAGCGACAGAACAGGTTTGTCGTCCCCGAAGTTGTTGATTCCGTAGATATCCTGATAAGCATAATAATCTCTGCTGGAACCACTTAAAAGAATGTTGTCATTTCCCTGCTGCCCATAAGAAGCTTTTAATTTTAAAGCATTGATAATACGATTGTCTTTAAGAAAATCTTCCTTTGCGATATTCCATGCAAGTCCTAATCCATAGAAATTTCCCCATCTGCTTTCCGGAGAAAATACGGAAGAACCGTCTCTACGGATATTGGCATTAAAGAAATATTTTCCGTCATAATTATACAATAACCTCGTGAAATACCCTTCTACGGCATATTCATAACCGCTTCCGGATAAGTCGGTAATTTTTACGGCATTGTCAAATGACTGAGAGTTGGGTAGTAAAAGCTGCTGTTTTGATCCTGAGAATCCATCATCTTTTATTTTATTCAGTTCATGCCCTGCAAGGAGGTTGAAGCTGTGATTTCCCAGCTTTTTCTGGTAAGTAAGCAATTGCTGATGGTTCAGGGTATATTTAAAATTAGAACCTTGAGAAATGGTTCCTCCCACAGAAGATGAAGTTCCTCCTTCCGTATTTCCGAACTGCAGGTTTCTGGTATTTTCGAGATAAGCTCCGAAATTATAAGTGAAATCAAGTCCTTTGATGATTTCATAGTTTAAACCCAGGTTCAGGTTGGTAATATTACTGACAGTCTGTGACTTATCTTTCTGAAGGTTTCCTACAGGATTTTCAAACACCGCATAAGATCTTGTGGCACCGTTAGGTCCCTGGCCGTCTCCGTAGTCATATAGAGCATTTCCATAACTATCATAAAGCCTCTGGTAATTGTTATCTCTCAGGAAAACAGGATAGAAAGGAGCAATATTTCTGGCAAACTGGAAAGGGTTGGAAAAACCTCCGGTCTCTCCGAAATCCTGTTTGCTGTAAGTGTAGGATAAAGCACTGGTCAGCTTCAGTTTAGAGGTGATAGAGTAGTCTACATTAGATCTGATCCCGAATCTTTCGAAACCTGAAGAAATCAGATATCCTTTATCATCCAGATAATTAAGGGAAGTGTACGATTTTACCTGATCACCATTGGCATTGATTCCCACTGTTGCTTCCCTTCTCAAAGCCGGTCTGAAAAGCAGTTTTTTCCAGTCGTCCTGGTAGAGCAGCTTTGCGTCGGGATTGAAAAAACCGTCCTTTGAAATCAGTTGATTAAAAGGAACGTTATATACATTATATCCCAGTTTGGTAAGAGCAGCAAGTCCCACATCATGGGGAGAAGGGCCTGAAGGAACAGCTCCCGGCTGTTTCAGTCTTGCAATTTCGCCAATTCTTGCTCTGTTATAATAAGCGGTGTAATAATCCTGAGGAGAAGTAAAGACAGAATAATCCTCAATAGACCTGAAGTTAACCCCTGTTTTTACATCGGCCTCAATACTTACACCTTTACTTTTTCCTCTTTTGGTGTTCACAATAATAACACCATTAGCCCCTCTGGAACCGTATAAAGCATTCGAAGAAGCATCTTCAAGAAAAGAGATACTTTCAATATCCGATGCGGCAATACTGTTCAGGTTTCCGCTGTATGGAATGCCATCGAGTACAATTAACGGATCACTGGACGCGTTGATAGAGCCTATTCCTCTCATTCTGATGGTGGGCTGGGAGCCTGGCTGCCCGGAAGAAATCACCTGTACTCCCGCTACTTTTCCTCCAATTCCCTGAAGAATATTTCCGTTTTGAAGATTTGAAAGATCTTTAGCCTTCAATGACTGTACAGAACCTGTAATTTCTTCTTTTTTCTGCTTCCCAAAAGCTACCACCACCACTTCTTTGATGGAAGTTTCTTTGGAAAGACTGTCTTTGCTTTGTGCAAAACCATATTCCGCGAACAGGAGTAAGGCCAATACACCAAGCTTACATTGTTTCTTTTTCATTATATTAATCTAGGTTTAAAACTGAATTGTGTATTACTGCTGATCTCCCGTTAAAAAATGTGATTTTCCGCCTCCTTTTTCAGGGAGGTTATAAAACGAATAGTAAAATTACAGGAGAGGTACCCGGATGAAAGAAGCCTTGAACTCTTTGGCTTTAATTCCTACAGTAATGAATGTATCTTTTAAAAAGTTAGCACATCATCATCATGTACATCATATCAAAGCACATGTCTTGAGAAATGCAGTTGTGCTGTGAAAGGGCAGACATTCCACAACAATTTTGCTGTGCAGAAGCTGCCACCGTAATGGTGCATAGGTAAGAATTAAAGGTATTCTTATTCATGAGAATAAAGTTTATGATTTTTTTAACTGGGTCAAAATTATCTAATAAATGACGAACCCAGATAAAACAAGAGCATGAGATAAATCATATTAGTCTACTAAATTAGTAGGTTAATTGATTTGAATTAAATTTATGAATCGTAAATATTTGATTTTTAATTAATTAATTCCATGTTTGAAAATGTTAAAAAATAATAAAAAAGTTAATTTTCATGTGTGAATTAAATTTAAAATCATAAGTCTATTTATTTTGTAGACTTTTTATTTATTTTATAGCTGTATTTTCATGAGAATAAGGATCAGGAGCTTCATCCTGCTATCCGCTCATACTCCCTCGCACCTCGCTGAATCCACCTTCTGCTGCGGGGTAACCGCTGCTATCAGGGCTAAGGACGGTTTGAATCATCATATAAAATTATCCCAAACCTCTGTGTCAATCTGTGAGATCTGCGGTGATAACAAAAAAAGAAGTCCATCTTTCGATAGACTTCTTATGAAAACAAGATTAAAATATGGATTTATTCTTTCTTAATATCCGGAACTGCCAACGGAGCCTGATCCCAACCACCGCCAAGCGCTCTGTAAACAGCAACACTCGCTTTAAGTTGGTTCACTTTCTTCTCTACCAGCTCAAACCTGGATTCCAGAGCATCCCTTTGAGTCAGTAAAACTTCCATGTAATCAGCACGGGCATATTTGAACAGGTCGTTGGAAATATCTATAGACTTTGTTAAAGCATCCACTTCCTTCGTTTTGATATTCACACTGCTTTCCAGATTATGAATCTTAGACAACTGATTCGCTACCTCAATATAAGCTCCCAAAACAGTCTGCTCATAACGATATACTGCCTGAATCTGTTTGGCATTGGCATTATTATAAGCCGCTTTAATCGCTCTTCTGTTGATCAGAGGTGCTGTAAGTTCTCCCGCAAGAGAAAACAGAAACGACTGAGGTTTAATGATATACAGTGGATTAAAAGCCTGTAACCCGACTCCTGCAGAAAGATCAAGAGAAGGGTAGAACCTTGCTTTGGCCACTTTAAGGTCAAGCTTGGCAGCAGCCAGTTCATATTCAGCCTGTTTGATATCCGGACGGTTTTCCAATAGTTCAGAAGGCATTCCTCCATACACAGCTTGCGGAATAACAGAATCAAAAGAATCCTGACTTCTTTCCACGGGTTGTGGAAATCTTCCCACCAGATAATTAATCCTGTTCTCCGTTTCAACTATCTTCTGCTGAATGTCATACTGCATTCCCTGAGTCTTCAGAACCTGGGCTTCAAATCTCTGTACTGCCAGTTCATTGGATCGCGCATTCTTTTTTAACTCTTTGATAATATCCAGCGCATCATTCTGAATTTTAATATTCTGATTCAAAATAACCAGCTCATTATCCAGTGCCAACAGTTCATAGTAAGAATCTGCAATTTCAGAAATAAGATGAGTTGTCATGAAATTCTTTCCTTCAATGCTGGCAAGATATCGCTGTACCTGTGCTTTTGTTGCATTATGCAGCTTTCCCCAGATATCCGTTTCCCACTGTGCCTGAGCTCCTACCCCAAAATCAAACAAAGGTTCCGGCATTTCTCTGCCGGGTTCTATTTCGGTATTGGCTTCCATTGCTCCGATATTGGTGTACCGGCTTACTTTGTCTACGCCAGCTCCGGCTTTTAAACCTACAGAAGGAAGATATTCCCCTTTTTTGGCTTTGATTTCATTTTTAGACATTTCAATTTCCTGAAGAACAATATTCAGTTCCTGATTATTCTGCAGGGCCTGACTGATCAGCTCCTGAAGATGCGGATCACTGAAATATTCATTCCACTTCATTTTTCCCGTATTGATAGTGTCATTTTCTGCTGAGCCGTATTTTTCAGGAACAGTTTTGTTCTCAGTACGTTGTGCTATTTCTATAGGTTTACAGGCAGTAAGGCTTAATAAGACGACTGCCAGACCTGCATATTGATATATTTTTCTTTTATTCATAATGGATCATGTCTTCGCTTAATGGAGATTCATCTTCGTCTTTGATCATTTTTTTACCATCAGACCACTTGGCAAATATGTAGTAGAGCCCTGGAATGACAATCACTCCGAATAGCGTTCCTATCAGCATTCCTCCCAGTGAAGATGCCCCAATGGTATGGTTTCCGATCGCTCCCGCACCTCTTGCAAAAACAAGCGGAACCAATCCTGCAATAAAGGCAAAAGAAGTCATCAGGATCGGTCTGAAACGGGCTTTAGAACCTTCTACAGCGGCTTCGAGAATAGAATCTCCTGCCTGACGTCTTTTCACGGCAAATTCTACAATAAGTACTGCGTTTTTACCCAGTAATCCGATAATCATGATCAATCCAACCTGTGCGTAGATGTCATTTTCCAGTCCCATTGCTTTTAATAATAAGAAAGATCCGAAAACTCCCACCGGTAAAGAGCAAAGTACCGCAAACGGAATCAGGAAACTTTCATACTGAGCCGCCAGAACAAGATACACGAATACCAAAACAACAAGGAAGACATAGATCGCTTCATTACCACGTTGTGCCTCATCATAAGACAATCCTTCCCACGCTACTTTGTATCCGTGAGGAAGTGTTTTGGCCGCGGTTTCATTGATGGCCTGGATAGCATCTGCCGTTGTATAGCCTGCAGCCGGAAGACCACGGATTGCTGCGGAATTGTACATGTTGTAACGGGTAATTTCGTTCGGTCCCTGTGTCTTTTTCATCGTCATAAATGCTGAATAAGGAACCATTTCATCACGGTCATTCTTCACATACAGGTTCATAATATCCGTAGGAAGCCTTCTGAATTCCGGAGACGACTGCACATATACTTTGAAGAACTGCCCGAAACGGATAAAGCCCTGTTCATAGGTACTACCGATCAGAATGTTGAGGTTGTCCATCGCTTTTCCGATAGAAACTCCTTTCTGCATCGCTGCATTATTATCAAAAACCAGCTCGTACTGAGGATAATTAGCCGCAAAAAAGGTGAAGACTCCTGAAAGCTCCTTACGCTTTTTAAGCTGTGCGATGAAATCTTTATTGGCTTTGTCAAATTCCTGATAATCGGTCGTTCTGTTCAGGTCAAGCAATCTCATGGAGAAACCTCCCGAAGATCCGAATCCTGGTACAGCTGGTGGTTCAAAGAACTCAATGGTAGCACCAAGATCTTTTGATTTTTCTTCCAGCTCTTCCATGATCTCCTTCACAGAATGATCACGGTCGTTCCAGCTTTTAAGGTTGATCAGACATGTTCCTGCATTCGAACCACGGCCTTCAGTCATGATTTCATATCCTGCCAGTGATGATACAGATTCCACACCGTTTACTCGCATACAGATTTTCTGTAATGTTCTGGAAACCTTATTCGTCTGCTCAAGGGTAGAACCCGGAGGAGTCTGGATGATGGCATAGATTGTTCCCTGGTCTTCATTCGGGATAAACCCTCCCGGAAGAACCTTATTGATCATCACAATTCCGGCACAGAAAGCAATCAGAATTCCCCACGTTACTACTTTTCGGCTTACGATTTTTCTAAGGAATGAAGCATATTTTCCGGTTACTTTATCAAAACCACTATTGAATGAGTCTAAAGCTTTGGTGAAAATATTGGCTTTTTTAGGCTTTCCATGGTGGTTTTTCAATAACATTGCGGCCAAAACAGGAGTCAGCGTAAGGGCTACTACCGCTGAAATCACAATAGAACTCGCCATAGTAATCGAAAACTGACGATAGAAAGTTCCCACCGGACCCGTCATAAATGAAATAGGAATGAATACAGCTACCATCACGGCTGTAATGGCAATAATAGCCCCGGCAATTTCACCCATTACTTCTTTTACCGCTTTATAAGGCGAAATATTACTGTCTTCCATTTTGGCGTGAACGGCCTCAATTACTACAATCGCGTTGTCAACCACAATACCGATCGCCAATACCAATGCGAAAAGAGTAACAAGGTTGATGGTTAACCCAAAGAATTGGATCACGAAGAATGTTCCGATCAAAGAAACCGGCACGGCAATAATAGGAATCAAAGTAGAACGCCAGTCACCAAGGAAAATGAAAACCACGATGGCCACAAGGATAAACGCATCTCTCAACGTATGCATTACCTGTTCAATAGAAGCATCAAGGAATTGGGAAACGTCATAACTGATTTTATAATCAACACCCGGAGGAAAGTTCCCTTTCATTTCTGCCAGTTTTGCTTTCACATCTCTGATTACGTCATTGGCATTACTTCCGTAATTCTGTTTTAAAACGATAGATGCGGAAGGATGCCCGTCAAGATTGGAATAAATATCAAAGAACTCACTTCCCAATTCTACTTTGGCAATATCTTTCAGCTTTACATTTTCACCTTCAGCATTGGAACGGACAATGATATTTTCATACTCTTCCGGCTTGTTGTACTGTCCTTTATAGGTCAATACATATTCCAGCGACTGTGCTGCAATACCGGAACTTTGCCCGATTCTTCCCGGACGTCCGATGATACTCTGTTCGCCGATAGCTTTCATCACCTCATCTACAGAGATGTCATAAGCACGCATACGGTCAGGGTTCAGCCAGATACGCATGGCATATCTTCGGCTTCCCAGAATCTGTGATTTTGCAATCCCATGGATACGGTTGATCTCAGGGATGATATTTACCATAGAGTAGTTGTACAGGAATTTTTCATCCATACTTTTATTCGTACTGTAAAGGTTTACGTACATCAGCATACTTGGCTGAATCGGGTTTACCACAACTCCTTCTTTCTGTACAAGTTCGGGTAATAAAGGCATTACCTGATCCACTCTGGTTTTTACCAGAACTACTGCCTCATTGGGATCGGTTCCGGGATCAAAGACAACGTTTACGGTAGCTTCTCCGGCACTGGTGGCATCGGTAGTGATGTAACGCATTCCCTGAACACCATTGATGGCATTTTCAATCGTAATCAAAGATGATTTTACCAATACATCTGCACTTGCTCCGGGATAGGCAATAGAAACCGCTACGGTGGTAGGGGCAATTTTTGGAAACTGCTCCGTAGGAAGCTGCTTCATCGCAATCCCTCCCAAAAACAGGATGACAACCGATATCACAATAGCGAAAACCGGTCGGTGTATTACTTTTTTAAACATAATGCTGTTGTTGGGTTACTCGGCGTACAGATCCAGGTTCGACATTACTTTTTCAGGCTTTTGGTATTTTGAGCTGATCTTCTGG
This sequence comes from Chryseobacterium sp. 2VB, assembly GCF_005503635.1. Taxonomy (NCBI): domain Bacteria; kingdom Pseudomonadati; phylum Bacteroidota; class Flavobacteriia; order Flavobacteriales; family Weeksellaceae; genus Chryseobacterium; species Chryseobacterium sp. 2VB. The sequence goes on along the minus strand of NZ_SCNC01000005.1, from coordinate 99,727 downwards.
TTTTCCTGAACCATTCTAAGACCTTCCAAAAGGATTCTGTCATCCTTTCCAAGTCCTGACGCCACTACATAAATATGCGGTAATTCGGCAGCCACTTTTATTTCTCTTGCATGTACTTTACCATCTTTACCGATCACATAAACATATTTCTTTTCCAGTTCCTCGAAAGTCGCTTTCTGTGGAATCATCATTGCATTGGCATAAGGTGAGGTGATAACGATGTTTCCGGTTTCACCATATCTCAACAGTCCCTTCGGGTTCGGAAAAGTAGCCCTGTAAGCAATATTTCCTGTTTCATTATCAAAATCAGACTCTATGGTTTGTACGATACCGTCTTGTGTAAACTCTTTGCCATTGGCCATTCTTAAACGTACATGCATTGGATTATTATCCTTTTTGGCATCCATCTGATTAAGATATTCAGCTTCCGGTACATTGAAATATACCCACATTTTGCTGTTGTCGGAAAGTTCAGTTACAAGCTCGCCTTCATCTACAAGGCTTCCTTTACGTACGTGTAGCTTTCCTACAATTCCATTGAAAGGAGCACGGATTTCGGTAAATTTTAAATGGGTATTCATTGAAGCAAGTTCGGCCAGTGCTTTTTCATACCTTGCTTTAGCCATAGCCATTTCCTGAGGGGCAACAATGTTTTTGTCAGAAAGGTTTTTGGTATTCTGATATTCGATTTGCGCGTATTTGGATTCCGCTTTGGCACGGTTTACATCAGATTCATAAAGATTAGGCATGATTTTGAACAGCAGCTGCCCTTTTTGTACAAACTGCCCTTCATCTACATAAATAGACTGGATGTATCCTTTTTCCTGGGCACGAAGCTCAATATGATTAATAGAACGGATTTGCGCAACATAATCTTTGTTCACCAAAGTATCTTTGATAAGCGGGCTTGTTACGTTGAATGACGCTGCTTCTGTTTTTTCCTTTTTTTCAGATTGACAGCTTACAAACAAGAGAATAAGGCACAAGTTGATATACATGAGACTTTTCTTGACCATGATAATATATTGTTTTATGATAATTTATAATTGAAAAAATAGTGTCATCGGCTCTCATAACAGAGTATGAAAGCGGATAAGGTTTTCGAAAAAATTAGTATAAAATCACAGTCGGATGACCCTGTACTGGAGGTACAGATCATCATGTAAGGTCTTTAAATGTTCTGATTGGGCAAGTGAAACAGCGATTTGTCTGTTGTGAAATGTAGTAACGAAACCTGAAATCAGATGCCAGAAACCATCTTTGAAAAGGGCAAGAAGCTCGGTAGAACCGGAGGTCTCTACGTTGTCGTCATTTTCATTGTCGTTTTCAGAAAGATTAGCTCTGATTTTGTTGTACAGGGGATGGCTGACACTGTAAGTATCATGAGCTTCATTATTTTTAAGAAAGGCAAAAGAGTCTTTGAAGCTCTTTTTTTCGTGAACAAGAAGATCGGTGGTAAAATGAAGATCGGAAGAAATATCTGTTGAAATATACTGCTGAATTTGCCCATAATACCATCCTAAAACGGTAAGCATCGCAAATAACAAGCTGTACAAATATTGAAAAAATCTTTTCCGCATCCCAGAGACAAAGGTAATTAAACTTAAAAATAGGTGCAACGGCTAAAGATTAAAAAAGTGTTAAAAATTAGGCTGTTTCATTGAAAAAATAAATGAAATTGCGATGAACTAGGTTTTGAGCATCCATAATCCTTCACCAAACTGTTTAAAAATAATACCAGTCTTTCTCATCTGCATTTCAGAACCTCTTTCCCGTAAAGGAGGATAAATAATCTTTGATCAATATAAGTCTGCAGCATTGATGTTGCAGACTTTTTATTTCATTATAATTACCTGAAGATTTTTAAAATTTTAATATTATTTTTGAATTAGCTTTATTTTGCACAATTTTTGCTGTAAAAAGCTACTTTTAACGGTTAAAGCATAGCCGATAGTACAAAAAATTCCTCCAATATTTATTATGATGAAAAAATTCCTTATATATATATCACTTTTTGGAGCATCCTTATTTTGGGGGCAAGGTAAAGTGACCGAAAAATCTGCATACCAACAGAAACTGGCATTATCAGAGACAGAAAATGCATTAATGGCATTTGATGCTGATATAAAATTGTCCGATGAAGAAATCGCTTTGGATAAAAAACTATTCCAGATTCGTAAACAGTTTCTAAGTGATTCGGAAGCAAAGAAAATATCTTTATATAACAGCTCTTTTAATGAATTAAAACCATTAATAGAAAGCAGCAAGCTGTTTGAAATTCTTCAGACAATGCCGAAAGGAGGTTTGCTGCATACCCACAGCGGTGGAATAACAGATGTGAAATGGATCATTTCAGCTGCAAGGAAATATGAGGAATGTTATGTTTACGATCAGAAAGACAACAATCAGTTCATTTTCGGACAGCTGGCCTTTTTTGAAAAAGGAAAAGTCCCGGCCGGATTTGTAAACCTTGATAAAAAGCTTACTTCGAACCCTGGTTTTGAAAAAGAACTGCAGGATCTTCTTACGCTGAAACGTGATAGCCTTTGCTCTTATACAGATTATTGGATTGAATTTGAAAAACGTTTTAAACGTATCAGTTTACTGCTTCCGTATCGTCCTTTCTTTAAAGCATATTATCTGAAAGGATTTCAGGATTTGATAAAAGACAAAGTTCAGCACATAGAAATCAGATATATCTTTGATGAGCTTTACGATTTTAAGCATGGAAAATATCCTTTGAAAACTTCTGTCACAGATCTGCAGGACATTCTTAAAGAAGTACACCAGTCAGATCCGCAGTTTACCCTGAAACTGATCTATTCAAGTTTTAAATTTCTGGATAATGAAAGCATCGGAAAACAGCTGGAAACAGCATTTGAAATGAAGAAAGAATTTCCGGATATGATCTCAGGCTTTGACCTTGTAGCGGATGAAGCAGCAGGTCATCATATCAGTTTTTTTGAAAAAAGCTGGGCAAAAATGAATGAACTGAGTACAAAGTATAAGGTAGAGCTGCCTCTTTTCCTTCATGCCGGAGAAAGCAATTCTATGTTGAATACAAATGTTCTGGATGTAGCACCGCTCAATAATAAAAGAATCGGTCATGGACTGAATCTCATCTATTTTCCAAAAACCATGGATCAGATCAGAAAACAGGATAAATTGGTGGAAGTGAGCCCGATCAGTAATCAGATCTTAGGATATGTAAGTGATCTGAGGAATCATCCGGCAAGAGTTTTATTAAGTAACGGAGTACAGTGTTCCATCAGCAGTGATGACCCTTCTGTCTATGGATATACCGGTCTCAGCTATGATTTCTGGGCAACACAGGTGTATTGGGAGCTGGATGTTAAAGCCCTGAAAAAACTGGTTTTCAATTCTATTAATTATTCTTCTATGAATGATGGTGAAAAAAAGAAAGCAATAACTTATTTGAACCAGCAATGGAATGATTTTGTTAAGAAAACAAATCAGACGTTAAACTAAACAGATTTTCCTGAATAAACAAGATCGCATTATTGACCTTCAATAATGCGATTTATCATTTTAACAGATACATCTGTTACTTTTTAAACTTTGCTCTTGATAATTCTTTTTTTACAGATGTACTCAACTTTGACGGACTTACTTGAGTCAGAGCCAAAGATTCACAGCCATTGAAAACAGCAAAACGTTTTACGGTTTCTACGAAAGGTTTTAGCCATAACCCTATGTCTACAGTATTGTTTTCAATATGCAGATGAATAAGCTCCAGTTTTTTTTCCTTTCTGTGCGCTTTACAGTCAACCCTTCCGATAAACTGATCCCCAAACAGGATGGGCAGACAGAAATAGCCGTATTGTCTTTTTTCTTTTGGAGTATAGCATTCCAGGCGGAAATCAAAATCAAAGATCTGTTTGATTCTGTCCCGATGGATAATAGCGTTATCAAACGGAGACAAAAGCCAGATATTGGAATTTCCGGGATCAAATGTCTTTTCAAGAACATGGTTCAGCATAAAGACAGAAGATAATCCTTCTGTTTTCACCTGAGATATCAATCCTTCTTCAAGCATTGTCTGCAAGACCTTCTTGACATCTTTCTTTACATCATTTCCCTTCCGAAGGTGAGTGATCTGCTTTAATGTAGTAAATCCATAAGCTCTCAGATTGGTTTTTACCAGATATTCTGCAAACTCAAGTGGAGTAGGTTCTGTAGTATCAATAGAAGAAGGTAAAACCCTCTCGGTGAGATCATATGTTTTCTGCATTCCCACACGTCCGCTTATCATCAGGTCTCCCTGCATGAAAAGTCTCTCAAGAGCCAGCTTGGCAGGTTTCCAGTTCCACCAGCTTCCTGCTTTATGGCTTTCATTCTCAAAATCTCTTGCTCTTTTAGGGCCTTCGTTACGAATGATGTCTCTCACATATTCCATTACCCTGTGATCAGCATTGTAGTAACGGGATTCTCCTCTTTTAATCATCAGCATCTGAGGCAAAACATTCCGGAAATCTTTCATAGGAAGATAAGACGCAGCATGAAACCAGTACTCAAATACCTTACGTTCTTCTACCAGTTCCTCCAGATAATCTGCATGAAAATCAGGGATTCTTGTCCAGAGAGTATGATGATGAGCACGCTCCACCATAGATAAAGTATCGATCTGTATATATCCAAGGTGCTCCAAAGCATTAAGAACCGCATCTTTTCCGGTTCCGAACGGCGTGTGTTGCGTTAATCCCTGGCTATCCAGTGTTGCAAGTTTCAATTGTCCTGATGCCAACTTCTTTTCCATATTTGAAATTCGGAGAAACAGCTTTTATGATGTTTCTATCAAATATAGTGATTTAAGGGAAAAGCACTGAACAGGATCTGTTAATACTCAGGGTGGGCAGGTTAAAAATCAGTTGTTTTGACGGTTATCTCTTTTCAGCTCCCTTTCAATTTCATTCACATAGGGAAGGGGAGTAAGGTAACTCTCTTCAATGTATTGTCTGATACTTTCATCCGTTTTTTTGTTAACCTTCCTGATGAAAAGCTGATTACCGGATTTTAATGATTGAATATAATTGAATGTATTCTGTGTATTTTGAAAAAAGGAGGTCTCCAGTACTGCTCTTTTATCATCATTGACGATAATATCATTGAATGATGTGTTCATAAGAACAGTCTGAAAAAATGAATCTGCCGGTAAAAAAGTATGAAGATAATAGTCTTCAAAATCCATTACCATTTTGTTGTTGGTTAAAAATAAGCAGGTTTCTCTTGTAAATATAAACCATTTACCACCTATATAAGGAATCACATCTTTCATAAAAGATCGTTTGTAGATGAAAGACGAGATCATGTAAGCCAATTCCGTAAAGTGATTTTGTATTCTTTTCAGCGTGTCGGGTCTGTAAAACTTCTGATCATAATAAAAAAGATAATTCCTGCCTTTATTGATGGTAAGAAATTTACGGATAATATTTTGTGATTTCAGTGGATAATCTTCACCGCTCAGATTGATAAAATAATCCCATTCTTTACTTGCATTCAGGAGAAATTCCATAGCGTTCAATTCTGCCTGAACGATGTTGAAACCTCCCGAAACTATATTTATACTGTCCAGAATATAGACATTGGGAAAATGAACGATATAAAGTTGTATTTCTTCAATGAACTCTTGTTTCGCTTTTTTATCAATATGGATAAGATAAAACTGATCTCTTGTATAGATCTTCTCAAACATGCTTTTAAATACTTCAGGTTTATGATGTATCATAATGAAATAAGCAATTCTTACATGTGGGCCTGAATGGGATTCTAATATTCTGGGAGAAGGTTGGGGGATGGGGGAAGAAGCTTGCATATTCCGGAGTTTAAAATCATCCGCGTCAGCAAACAATTTGGTTAATTGGCAGAAGGTACGAATAAATTTTTGATAATCAGTTAATTAAATAAAGTGATAATCATTTTTTTTTATTGTAAGTTTGCAGGACATTTATAAAAACAGGTCACTGCCTTTGCTATTCTGTCATAGTTTAAAATCACTTTTTTCTTTCAGTTTTGCTTTTTCAGCTACCAATTTATAGTCTTTATTTTCATTACAGAAAATAAAAGATTATAAAGTTCTATTGTAGATAAGAGCGACACGTTATTGCCGGTTAAGCCATAATATATTCAAGGATATTATGATAGCTGAAGCAAGAAAAAGATGAGCAGAAAAGAATTCTCTTTTGTGTATCATTATAATACTCCAATTCAAATTCTGTTCAGCAGGTTTGTTTGTAAAATACCGGAATCCGGAATTATAATGAATTTTAAAAATTTAAATCTGATCAATCCTATTATCCGTGCGGTGACAGAAGCAGGATATTCCAGGCCTACTGAGATACAGTATACTGTGATTCCGCATATTTTAGCAGGAAGAGACATTATAGGGTCTGCACAAAAAGGTGCCGGGAAAACAGGTGCTTTTGCTATGCCTATTCTGCAGCTGCTGAAAAGACAAACTCCGGATCATAAAGAAATACGGACTTTAATCCTTACTCCAACAAGAGAATTGGCAATACAGATAGAAGAAAATTTAAAAATTTACAGTAAGTATCTGCCATTATCCCAGCTTTCTATTTATGAAGGCGTTTCCATTGGCAGCCGGCTTGCAGCACTCCGAAAAAGGGTAGATATTCTTGTAGCAACACCCGGAGGACTGCTTGATGTAGAAAATCAGAGACATATTGATCTTTCTAAAATTGAGTTGTTTGTTTTGGATGATGCAGATAGGATGCTTGAAATGGGATTCATTAATCATATAAAAAAAATATTGAATCTGGTTTCCCATAAAAGACAAAACATGTTTTTTTCTGCAACAATGCCGGGAAGTTTAAAATATTTTGCCAAAACAATTCTGGATAATCCCTTAGAGATTATTGCAGATCCGGCTTCTTCAATACCCCAGATGGTGAAGCGCCCGGACCTTAAAAATATTCAACCAATGATGGGAAATACAATACCTGTCAGAATATCATAAATAAAATCTGTAGCGTTTACAGATCATAATACACAATTTTTAATAACAATTACAATGCAAGAAGGCACCGTAAAATTTTTCAATGAAGCAAAGGGCTTCGGTTTTATTACTCCGGCAGACGGAAGTAAAGATATATTTGTACATTCTTCAGGATTAAACACAAGAATGATTTGCGAAAACGATAAAGTAGTTTTTGATGTACAAAAAAGCGATAAAGGTTTAAATGCTGTTAACGTAAAGTTAGCATAGTAAAAATCTTGCTTGCAGATGGGTTAGAATAACATTCTTTGCCATATCAGGGTTCGTATTTTACATTTTTTCTCATTCAAAATTCATGAAACTTCAGGATCTGGATATTGTTTGAAAGAACATTGATGTAATTTAGATTATTTTTATTTTCATTATGTTCATTTGCCTCTTGCTTATATGTGAGAGGTTTTTCTGGGATTTAAGAAAATAAGGGCGCAATTGGTCTGAATATTGACACATTAAAACCGGATGCCCGGAAAATAAATAGGCAGACTTGATTTACACTTACCAAAGTAATAATAGATGAGCTGTACATATTTAATCCCTCAAAAGGTTCAGAAAAGATATGATTATTATTAATAATTTTAATGAGTATAAGTCCCTTGAAGGGCAGATGTTAGGTGATTCTGACTGGCATACAATAAGTCAGGATCAGATCAATAGATTTGCCGATGCAACACAGGATCACCAGTGGATTCATACGGATCAGGAAAAGGCAGAAAAAGAAGGCCCTTTTCAATCAACCATTGCTCACGGGTATTTAACATTATCCCTGATTCCCTATCTCTGGAAACAGATTGCAGATGTGAGAAATGTAAAAATGGAAATCAATTACGGAATAGAAAACCTTAAGTTTGGAGAAGCTGTCCCTGTAAATAGTGAAGTAAAACTGCAGGCAACCGTAAAATCTGTGGTTAACCTCAGGGGAACTGTGAAAGCAATTGTGGAGGCCAGACTCCTGATCAAAGATCACGTAAAACCTGCTTATACAGGGGATGTTATTTTTCTTTATCACTTTAAGGATTGATTTGTTTTTGAGTGTGTAAAAGTTTGGTATTTAATGTTTTCTTAGTTAATGAGCTACCATCTGGTCGAGTCTGTAAATAAATTCTTCAATTTCTATTTGCCTGGCATTGGCAAAACCTTTATCGGTACCGATTTTTATAAACCCACATTTTTCCAGAACTTTTTGTGAACCTAGATTATCAAAAGCAACACGGCCAAAAACAGGTCTTGTGGTTTCCGTGCTTGATGGTCACTATTATGTCGTACGTACAAATGCCTATAGGCTACAGTAAAAATACCCGGCTTCAAAATCGGAAATTTATACCCTAAAATCCGTTCTTTTTTCACCGTTACTTTGGTATGTTCAAAAGAAGCTTCGAAACCCTGAACAACGGCAGTATCCGAAAAGCCAGCAAAAGAGTAGGAACCATACCCAATATTATTATCATGAAAAATCCAGAAAATGTTGCTCCCTTTGTAGAAGCATCACAAATTATTACAGAACTGAAAGACAGAGCCAATGATATTCTTGCCAGTGTTTTAAGTACAGAACTGTCTGCGATCACCATCAATGGAAAAGGAAATTTCCCTTACTACTGGCAGGATCCGTCTAACCTGAAGTTTAATAAAAAAACTTACGACTGGATATCTTCCAATCTCAGAGCCAATACTGAGCCGGTACAGCTGGATCAGGTATTTACCAATTACTTTATTGATGCTTTCTCAAAAGTCAACTATTCTCTATCTGTAGAAGATACAGCTGTACTGAATGATGCCCATACAAGAGCTACAGATCAGCAAATGGCATTGCTTAACGCCTGGGTAGCTGCTTATAATACGCTTCCTCCTGCCACCGATACCATGCAGCCTATTGATATCATTATGGATAAAATTGCTACAGAATGGGCAAATCCCGCTACTACTTTGTACCAGATTCAGAAAAGCGATAACCTCGATGCCTTACTGAATAAGACACCGGCAAGCGGAAAACCTATTATCCCGGTATTAGCCAGTTATCTGGATGCGCTGGGTGCCACCATATCTTTGCAGAACAATGTGACAATGAATAATGGATACTTATCCAAAGCCTTAAAGAATGTACAGAATCCAAAAAAGGAAAATGGCGGACTGCTGCTGAATGACGACAGTATCTTACCGGCTTTTGAGGTGACCACTCCGCTTGACCAGATTTTAAATGGTCTTAAAAATACGTCTCAGACCGCTCAGATCGATATGGAAGTAAGCCGTGAATCTGATAGCCGTTTCCGTGTTTCCGTAGAGGGAAAAACGGGTTTTTCTATTCCTATCTTTGATTTCTTTACCTTAGGAATTGGAGGCAATGCGAACTATTTCAGTGAAAATATTGCGACAAGCAAAAACTCCATCAAAATATCAATGATGTTTACAGGAGTTACCCTGGTAAACTTTGGACCAAAAGATTTTAATATTGCCGGCAATATGTACTGGGCATGGTTTGACCCTATCCGTAAAGCACAGATCAACAGCAGAGACAAAGAGGAAGAAAAACATATCTCGGGATACAAATTTTCTCCGGATCCGGGAATGAAATTCGGACCTGAAGGACCTTTCGGTTTACTGAACGGGGTGGCAATTTCCAATTATCCTACGGTAGAAATCACCGTAACAGGTGAAGATTACAAAAGCATTCAGAAAACCTTTGAACAGTCTTCTTCTGCTACGCTTTCTTTCTTAGGAATTCCTCTGGCAAGTGTTAAAGAATCTACTTATTCTTCTTCCTTCTCTGTGGATCAGTCAAAATCTACAATCAAGATTACACTCAGCCCTCCGCCAAGTCTGGTAGCCGGTAATAATAGAGATTCCATAGCGTGGGTTCTTGGTGCTATTGTGGATTATCCTGCGGAAGTGAGTGATGATGTTGAGCTTCTTAATAATGAAGAGTTAGTAGCTAAAGGTGCGTATCCTAACTACCAGCTGTATAAAGATAACTTCGGAACGACCTATTGTTCTGTGAAAAAAGTAAAATCACATGCGGTAGGTGCTACATGGGTAAGTGAATGTCTTGCCGCCCATCCGGGTACAAGTCCTGCAGGAAAACCATGGACAAGCCCTAAACAATCCGGGGTGATCTGGCCATAATCAACAAAAAATAAATAATAAAAACAGACTGTCTCAACAAGACAGTCTGTTTTGTTAGATTTTATACTAAGGTCTTCTTACTCTGTCAATTTTCAAAATTTTTGCTGTTCGGAGCCGGGGAGAATTTAAAGAATAGGGAAATTAAAAACTATTTGACCAGAAGATAGATTCCAACACCAATAGCGGCATAAGCCGTAACGGTAAGAATATCAGCAATAGGCTGTGAAAAGCGTTTTTCTGCAATTCTTTCGCTGTTGATCTGATTCTTATGGAACTTCAGACTTTTTTTAGCGTTACGAACCGGGTGTACTACCAGACTGTCTCCTTCCCATCGGTCAACAATTACCTTATAGCTTTTGTTGTCAACTTCAATTTTAACATTTTTACCGGCGGCCAGTTTCTCCTGAATATTCACAGGTGCAGGTTGGGCAATCAGACTTTGCGATGCAGGGTTTGAACCTGTCATTTCTGCAGAAGTATTATTCGCTGCAGCGGTATTTTTTTTAGGAGCCTGATTATTGTCAGCAGCCGGAACCGCTGGTTTTTTTACCTGATAGGTATAGCAGCTGGTAAGAGTACATAATATAAGGATGAAATAAAAATTCTTTCGCATAAGCCAAATTTAAGAATTAAACGGAATATTTGGGAGTTTCTTTTGAAAGATGATGTTTTTTTTGAAGATTCCTATTGTTTACTATGCAAAAGGCTTCTTCATAGTAGCAAGCTCAGGTAAAAAAGACAAAGTACAGTTTTTCCTGTGCAGTATAATTCCGACACAAAAGGCACAAAAGTTTAAATACTTTAGCTTTTTCAAAACCAACCTTATTTGTGATAAGTACACCTGAGTTTTGTGAAAATCTTTGGTTTTCATCTTATGTAGGCTTTTCTGCGGTATTATTTTAAACTAACTTAAGTGAATATAAGTGTTTTAAATAAAACCTTTTTGTGACTTTTTTTGTTTGTTTTTAGAATGTTGGCTTTTTACTACTAAAACCAGATCAAGGTAATGAGAAAAAACTCAATAAGAAAACAAAAACATATCTGTCACTTTTTAGATCAATAGTTAGAACAATTTTAAAACAGACGAAAAATATATCCCATTTATATCGCATATATACTAGATAAATGCATAATTGATGTATGTAAAATTTGTTGAAAGTGTATCATTGATGTATATAGATATTGTTGGTGTACCCTCTTATCTCATTACTTTTGCGCCAACAAAATGATCAAATAATGAAAAAAAAACTTCTAGTACTTGGAGGCTTAATAATTAGCCTTCAGGTGTTCTCTCAAGTAGGTATTAACACGCCAGACCCTCAGGCCAGCCTGGATGTAGTAGGTAAGCCCACATCTACAAATGTATTCGACGGTATTATCGCGCCCAGAATTACCGGAGCACAACTCAGAGCAAAGACATATACTCAAAAACAACAGGGAGCATTGGTTTATGTAACAGCTGCTGATACAGCTCCCGGCGGGCAGACAGCAGAAGTAACCAGCACCGGGTATTTCTATTTTGACAGCAAACTGAACCGCTGGCAAAAACTGAACTCGGGAAATATCGCCGTAGGGGATCCTACAACCGATGCTTTCATAGATGACCCCGCCAATACAATGGTGAAATTAGGAGCATCTTCTACCGGAACTGCCAGATCTTCAAACACCGATTTCGTTATTAAAGACAACGGAAAAGTGGGAATAGGGACGCAATTACCTGAGGCAGGCCTGCATATAAAAGAAAACGGCAATACTGACAGTAACCAGTTGAAAGTTCAGTCAACCAATAGCTCTCCATTAATTAATCTGGAAAGAACAGGAACTAATAACTTATCTGCCGGAGCAGAACTTGGAAAATTATCCTTTAATGGAAAGATTTCAGGAACTAACTTCCCATTAGCAGGGATAAAAGCCAATTACTGGGGTAATGGGGCAACCAATTCTTCATCTCTTACATTTTCTACCAGCGACCGACCAGCTGTCTTAATTAATGAGAACGGAAGTATGGGAATAGGACGTATTGATACCAATTATGCAATGTCTCCTACACAAAAACTGGATGTAGACGGAAATGTAAGATTCAGAGATGTTCCATCATCCACAATGAACAGCACAGACATGTTGATGGCATTGGATGCTAATGGAGTTGCTAAAAAAGTAGACCTCAAAGTACCGGCCAGTGTTTTGGTTGCTACAAGAACCGGACCGTCAGCTAAACCGGGAGATGGCTCCGCAGCCATCATGTGGTTTGAAAATACCCACCTTTCTGATAATACCTATCTGACAAGAGTTGATAACGGTACTTTTAAGGCAGTCAAAACAGGATTATACACAATAAGTATCACAGCCCACTTTGACCAGGTTCCTGAAGGAACGGAAGCAGAAAGCCCCTACAGAGGAGTAACCGTTGGAGTAAAGACCACAACAAATAAGCTTACCCAGCATTATGGATCCAATTATATGGGAAATGGATACACCAATATTACTGCTGTTTTTATACTAAATGCAGGTGAACAATTTTATGCATACAGTCAATGTAATAAAGGTGGGACATACAGGCAGATGGAAGCTACAATGTCCGTTGTTTGTACACCTTTGTAATAAGTATCTTAATGATATTGCAGTTATAAACACTACTTTTAATAAAGATAAGCAGCTGTTCTGGTCAACTTTATAATAGCCTTCCAGCTTCAAAACCAGAAAACCCTTTGCAGAAAAACAGAAAAGGTTTTTTGTTATTATTTTAAAATTTTGTTTCTGGCATACACTTATGCTGGCATCCTTGTCAAGGTTTTAAACCTTGACAAGGATGCTTTATTGTTTTTAGAATATTTGATTTATGATGCCCAACACGAAAGTATTCGCGAGGCTGCGGGGAGAACCTTGTAGAGTACGGATACGGTTTCCCGTAATTGAGGTTTTATAATCTCATTTATTTTTGCGAATAAAAGCTAATATGATACTAACCATAATTAATATATCATTTGGTATTGGTGAATTTTTTTTCAACAACATTCTTAATCCTGATTATCTTGTCATCCTGTGCATATCTCTATAGGATTTCTAAAAAGTACCAGAAATCTAAATATGCAATTTCATCTCTTGCAGTCATGGTGATATTACATTTAGTCGCTTTTCCTTTCTTATATACTTTAATGCTTAAAAGTAACCCAAATAGCTTTGAATTTAAAACGGCGATTCATGATAATCGAAAACAGATAGTGTTGAATGAGTGGATTGATGATTATAAATATATTCCCTCTCAGATTAAAGCTCTTGAAAATATCAAACTGGCAAATTATACAATCTTAAACAAATCGTTAAAAGAATTAGAGCAATTAACTTTTACAGAGAATCATATATTACATTCAGATTTTGATTTTAATATTCCTGGAAGGAATTTTATGGCAACAATTTATATATTTGATAAAAAGGGGGTTTTAAAAAGGAAATTTACAAAGACTGGTGGTCAAAACGAATTGGATTCTATGAAATTTGGTAGCGTAATCACTCATGATATTAGTTATTTAAAAGATAAACTCCACTACTACAAAGTTAAAAAAGTTGAGTTAGACAAAAATAATTTTTGGACTTATGCAACATTACTTCCCTATAGCGCATCTTCTTTATTCACAGGAAATATGTCTCCATTAACACCTATAGCCAATATATTTTATACAATTCATTATATCATAATTTATTGTATTGGTATTGGCGTTTTCCTTCATTTTCTGATTAGAAATCTGGAATTAATTATTAGAAACCGAAAATCTTAACTTAAACTATATGTCGAATGGCTTTGCTTGAGGGATTAGGCAAAAATAGGTTTCTCCTTATCCATCTGGGCAAAGCCTCCTGACTCTAAGCTTACCAATAAATACTTTAAAGAACTTTCGTTGAACTATTACAAGGCGGTAGTCTGTGGTAGATTAGCATAAAAATGAGAAAAGTAGCGGTATCTTTATGAATACTATGATTTAGGGCTTTCTTCTTCAAAATAAAATAGAGAGACTATCTCAGTCTCTCTACTTTATCATTTTAAAACCTGCTGATCATACAGGATATTATCATCTTCATCAAAGCTTATGATCAGAACTTTATATTGCTTGGCGCTGTCGTTGTTAAAGAATTTAATTCTTGGAGGAACGTAGTCGCTGTCAAATAAATCAGGGTTCCAGTACAGGGTTTCGCGGGTATCATTTTCAATTTTTTCCGGAGCATCGTCATCGATCATTTCAATAGGAAATTCTGAAGGTTTATCATATCCTTTGATGATTGATACATTGTTCTTCTTCAATTCTTTTTCATTACTTTTAGATTTCATATTCCCCTTCATGGTATAGATGGCTACGGCATCGCCTATTAATCCGGATCCTTTGATGATCTTTACCATCGCAATAGTATTAACCGGAAGACTGGTAATCATGGTAGGATCGGTCTGTATTTCATCCAAATAGAGCTTAGCCTGCTGCCCGCGGATATAAGGAACGCTTGCTCCTGAGTTGTTTTTCTGAAATGTCAGGCCGGCAGCTCTTCCCTGCAGCCAGTCTAAAATATTGCTTGATCCTGAAATATGCTGGTCTTCATTAACGAAATCAAATACTGTAGAATTGACAGAACTGAACATGCCGCTGGACAGTTGTTTATCCAGCTCTGCTTTCGGATCTTTCTTTTTTCCTACCAAAGCTACTGCCTGGATTTGTATATCATTACTCTCTTTCTTTTTAGTATTTTTCTGAGTGTTGATCGCTCTGGAAATGGTTGGAGGCAGGCTTTTATTTTTGTCGGTTTTTACCAATGTGTATGGGGTTGCCGGGAAATTACCTGTAAATGGGGAGGGAGTTACTAACGGTTCTATGGTAACAAATAAATCATCATTTCCTGATTCTTTATTTTCTGAATTCACAAAGGCCGAGATCTCCAGCGGTTCATCATTATTGAGGTTGTTTAAATAGATATACCCATTCTGATCTGTTTTGAACTGACCGAATACAGGCTGATTTTCACCCGATTTTGATAGTAAATTGACCGCCGCATTAATCATCAGGGCATTATTTTTAATAGGTTTTACCCTGTAAGAAAGATATTGCTGAGACTGTGTTTTAATGGTGGGTGCCGCGCCGCTGAGTACAGAATTCCAGTCGAATCTTTTCCAGTTTTCTGAAATAAGCAGGGCGTCCAGAGCTTCAGTGTTGGCATTTTTAGAAAAATATTGCGCCGGGCTGTCTATTCTTGTTGTAAAATCTCCCGTCAGCCAAAGTCCACTCAGAATATTTTCCTCTTCAGGAGTCTGGCTACCGTCATCTTCACTCACCAAAACTGTGTAATGTTTAAAATAAGACTCGGGGGAAAGATCAATACTATTGAATACTCTTGGTGTTGGTTTTAGGCTTTGGCCTATTATTTCTGCTTTCTCAATTTTTAAATCAGCAGGTTTTATAAAGCAAAGCCTTTTTGCTACGATATTATCCTGTTCATCAAAAATCACCAATTGTAAAATACCGTTGGCACCATTGCTTATTTTGGTAGGAATAAGACTGGATACTTCATTGGCGAGATGGTTGATATTGGCTCTGTAAGCAAGATGGTTGTTGATGAGCCCGACAATTTTATAACCCTGAAGCTGTTGTTTCAGATTAATTCCTTTTAAGTTGTATTTTATCCCTTCTTTGGAACTTGCAACCTCTATACTCAGACCGCTGTCTGCAGCTTGCGGCAGATCAATGGTCTGGCTTTTTCCTTTATTATCCTGGATGATGGCCTGATATTTTTTTCCTGATACCGGAGTAATCTTAAAAGAAGCCACATTTTTATCAAAAGATTTGAAGGTAGTAACAGGAGTATTGGGAGCTTGAATATCAATTATTTTTCCGGACCAGCTCTCCGGGAGGGAAGAATTACCCGATAACCTTACAGCAAATTTGGTAGAGGTACCATTAATGAAAGTTCCGCCTTCCGGAAATACTTTGGCAGACCAGTCGGAATTTTTTGCAATAACCAATGATTCCGCAGAGTTCGGATTGTAAACCGGAATGGTTTTGACGATCTGGAAGTCTTCATTGAAATTGGTCATATAAGGAGTGTAGGCTCTCACAAAGTAAACCTGTTCCGGAAGATCTTCTTTCAGTTGAAAATCCCCGCTGCCTTCCCCGTTCGTAAGAAGTACAGTTTTCCAGTCGATTAATTTTTTATCAACATTGTAAAGCTCTACAAATAGGGTAGTAGAGAGTGGCGATCGGTTGTAACCGTTAAATACAAAACTTTTAAACCAGATTTTATCGCCCGCTGCATATTGTGATTTGTCGGTAAGTATATATACTTTCTCCTGCTCGTAATGATCCTCAAGATTGGTAATTGCTTTTTCCAGTCTGGTTTGTGCCAGTATAGGCTGTACCATTGAAAGAAGCATTACACAGAATATATTTTTCATAGAAATCTCAGCACATTTTAATTCTTTGCTAATGTAATCATTTAAAGACTTCCGGAAAGGTTAAAAACTTATAATTATCCAATGTACAGGCTATTTTTTACTTGCAGAACTACCGGTGTTTTTTAACAATATGATGTTTTATAAAACAATACAGTCTAATAAAATCACCCGACAAAATTGATAATTTTCTCAATAAGGTGAGATGTGGTACCTTAAAACCGCAAATAAAGCTTATCTTTAATTAGATGAATTGGAGAAGCTTACAGATATGCGGAAAGTAATTCCGGTGTCGGCAAGATAGTTGTACTCAATGAACGACCAAACAGAATATAAACTATGAATGTACAGTTAAAACAGAATTGTCATTTTAAAAATGACGGTGCCGATAATTTCGGTTCGGACATTTTAAAAGGATTGTCCGCTCATCCGAAAAAATTATCTTCAAAATATTTTTACGACAAAACAGGCGACCATCTCTTCCAGCAGATTATGGCGATGCCGGAATATTATCTTACCAATTGTGAACTGGATATATTTCAAAATAAAACAGAGGAACTTGTAAAAGCAATTTCCAATATCAATGAATCTTTTGATCTTATAGAACTGGGAGCTGGCGATGCGATGAAATCATCATACCTTCTCAGAAATTTAGTAGAGAAAGGAACAAATTTTACCTATATGCCTATTGATATTTCAGGAAATATTCTTTCTGTTTTGCAGGAAAACCTGAAAAAAAGCCTGCCAAAACTGGAAGTTTTACCGTTGGAAGGAGAGTATTTTGATATGCTTGATAAAGCCACCGGAATTTCGAAAAGGAAAAAGGTAGTTCTTTTCTTAGGTGGAAATATAGGGAATATGGAAAGCGAAGAAGCCGCCCATTTCTGCAGTGAAGTGAAAAGAAAACTGAATTCGGGGGATCTGTTTCTTGTAGGATTTGACCTAAAGAAAAATCCGCACACCATTCTTTCTGCTTACAATGATCCTGCGGGAATTACCGCTTCATTCAATCTAAATCTTCTTACAAGAATCAACCGCGAACTGCAAGGAGATTTCAAGGTGGAAAATTTCCAGCATTATCAAAATTATGACCCTGTTTCAGGAGATTGCAGAAGTTTCCTGGTAAGTCTTTGTGATCAGGAAGTTCATATAGGAAACTGTTTGTTTTCCTTTAAAAAAGATGAACTCATTGATATGGAGATCTCCCGGAAATTTTCTGAACAGGATATCAGAAAACTTGCCGGAGACTCGGGTTTTCATATTCTTGCTGAGATTAAAGATTCTAAAAACTGGTTTGTAGATTCTATCTGGATGGTATAATTTAAAAATGATTTTTTTATGAAAAAAGATGTATTGTCTGTAAAAGCGAATACTCATAAAAACTGGACAAAAAAGTACTTTGAAGTTAGAAATCGTTCCGTTGAGATTTGCGGCCCTCTGGAAATTGAAGACTATGTAGTTCAGCCCGTCGTAGATGTGAGCCCTCCGAAATGGCATATGGGCCATACCACCTGGTTTTTTGAAACCTTTATTTTACAGTCCAATTTTCCAGGATATGAAGTTTTTGATCCTCAGTATAATTTTGTGTTCAACAGTTATTACGAAACCATCGGAGCCCGCGTTATCCGCACCGACAGGGGAAACCTGAGCCGTCCATCTGTTTCTGATGTCTTTAAATACCGGGAATACGTGGATCAAAAGATGGATGAATTTCTTCAAAGCGGATATCTTACACAGCCATTGGAATCTCTGCTGGAATTAGGGTTAAACCACGAACAGCAGCATCAGGAATTGTTACTTACAGATATCAAATACATTTTAGGACACAATCCTTTATTTCCTGCTTATAAAAAAGAAAATATTTCAAAAAAAGAATCTGCCGGAAACTCAGAAATGATCAGTTTTTCAGAAGGAATTTATGAAATCGGTTTTAAAGGTGAAGGGTTCTGTTTTGATAATGAGCTGGGAAGGCATAGGGTATATCTGAATGATTTTAAAATTAGCAGTCAATTGGTGACCAATAAAGAATATGTAGAATTTATGGAAGCCGGAGGCTATGAAGATTTCAGACACTGGCACGCCGAGGGTTGGGACTGGGTAAAGCAAAATAATGTAAAATCCCCTTTATACTGGCATTTCATTGATGGGAAGTGGATGAACTATACTTTAAACGGCTTACAGGAAATCGACTTAGAGGAAGCGGTCTGCCATATCAGTTTTTTCGAAGCCTCTGCTTTTGCTTCATGGAAAGGAAAACGCCTGCCAACCGAAGCTGAATGGGAAGCTGCATCAGCCTGTTTCAACTGGGGAAACCGCTGGGAGTGGACTAATTCCGCTTATCTTCCGTATCCTGGATATACAAAAGAAGCTGGAGCAGTGGGAGAATATAATGGAAAATTCATGGTGAACCAGATGGTGCTTCGTGGTGCTTCGGTGGCCACTCCGCCGGGACACAGCAGAAATACCTACCGGAACTTTTTCCCGACTCATTTACAGTGGCAGTTCACCGGAATCAGACTTGCACAATAATTTTGCCTATGATTACAGTTCAATCGGTTTCAAAAAGTTTTAACGGAAAAAAAGCAGTTGATGATATTTCCTTTCAGGCCAATGATAAGGAAATTCTGGTGCTTCTGGGAACAAGCGGCTGCGGAAAAACCACCATGCTGAAAATGATAAACCGCCTCATCGAAGTAGATTCCGGAACTATTTTGATTGATGGCAAGAATATTCAGTTACAAAAAGCGGAAGAGCTGCGCATGGGAATTGGATTTGTCATGCAGCATTCCGGGTTGTTCCCCCATTACACCATACAACAGAATATAGCAGTTATTCCCGATTTGCTGAAATGGGATAAAAAAAAGACAGCCGCAAGAACTCTTGAACTCTTAGATAAACTCCATCTCTCTGAAGACGTGCTTACACGGTTTCCCAATGAATTAAGCGGCGGACAGCAGCAAAGAGTGGGAATTG
Source organism: Chryseobacterium sp. 2VB (assembly GCF_005503635.1). Taxonomy (NCBI): domain Bacteria; kingdom Pseudomonadati; phylum Bacteroidota; class Flavobacteriia; order Flavobacteriales; family Weeksellaceae; genus Chryseobacterium; species Chryseobacterium sp. 2VB. Next base: position 80,180 of record NZ_SCNC01000005.1, on the reverse strand, counting down.
CCAGGGCTTTGATTGCCGATGCTCCTGTCTTGCTGATGGACGAGCCGTTCGGAGCGCTGGACAATATCACCAAAAGTGATATTCATTCAGAATTCAAATCCCTGGAAGAACTTAAAAGTAAAACCATTATTCTGGTGACTCACGATGTTCAGGAAGCCTTCGATTTAGGTCATAAAATCTGCCTGATGGATCAGGGGAAAATTATTCAGACAGGAACTCCGGGAGAAATGTTGTATCAGCCCAAAAATGATTTTGTTAAGAATTTTTTTGCTAAAAACCGGCTTTTACTGGAATACAAAGTAGCCAGATTGAAAGATCTGAGCTCTCTGATTGAAGGCAGCCGTTTCTATGAAGAACTTCAGTTTTCAGATAATACCAATGTTTGGGACGCTTTGCAACATCTGAGTACAGATACTTTCCTTTCCGAAGATTACGAAAATCTGGTTAAAGCATTTAATGAATACCGAAAATTCCAGACTGTATGAGCGAGCAAAGTTTTTGGCAGTTTATCACGGAGCAGCATGAGAAACTGCTTACTCAGGTTGTACAGCATCTGGGACTCACTTTTTTATCTCTGTTTCTGGCGATCATGATCGGGGTGCCTTTAGGAATTCTCATTGCCCGAAAAAGAGAATTATCAGGTTCTGTTTTAGGAATGGCAGGGATTTTACAGACTATTCCCAGTATTGCGCTGCTTGGTTTTATGATTCCTGTTTTCGGGATTGGAGCAGCTCCGGCCATTGTTGCATTGCTGATCTATGCTCTTTTACCGATCATCAGGAATACATACACCGGAATAACGGAAGTAGATCCGGCGGTAACAGAAGCTGCAAAAGCAATGGGAATGAATGGAAAACAGCTGCTTTTCAAAGTTCAGCTTCCTTTGGCGATGCCTGTTATTATTGCAGGAATCAGGACGGCAGCGGTGATCAATGTGGGGGTGGCAACTTTAGCTTCATTTGTGGCGGCAGGCGGTTTGGGTGAATTTATTTTTGGTGGAATTTCCCTTAATAACACCCATATGATTCTGGCCGGTGCAATTCCCGCAGCTTTACTGGCTGTTCTCTTAGATCAGACCATTACCGTTTTACAGAAATTAAGCTATCAGTCTGTAAAGAAATTAAAATATATTATTCCGGCTGTTATCGGGATTGTTTATCTTTTAACTTCTGTTTCAAACCATAAGATTAAGGCAGGTTTTACCCCTGAATTTATGGGCCGGCAGGACGGAAATCTTGGACTTCGCTCGGTATATGGGCTTGATGCACATCCACTGGTTGTAAGCGATGCCATTATGTACAAAGCAGCCTACGAAAAAGAGCTGGACCTCATCAGCGGATATTCAACAGACGGCAGGATCAAAGCTTTTGATTTGTATGTTCTGGAAGATGACAGGAAGATTTTTCCTCCTTATTTTGCGGCTCCGGTGATCAAAACAAAAACATTGGAAAAGTTTCCCGGACTGGAAAAAACACTGAACCTTTTGGCAGGTAAATTCAATGATTCTATCATGACTGAACTGAATTACAAAGCCGATTATCTTAAACAGACTCCCGAAAAAATTGCTAAAGATTTTTTAATGAAAACAAATTTATATAAAGATCCACGCAAAGGAAATTCCCAAACCATAAAAATCGGATCCAAAATTTTTGGTGAGCAATATATTCTGGCCGAAATGTACAAAATGCTCATTGAAGGCTACACAGATTATAAAGTAGAAACAAAAACAGGGCTCGGCGGAACGAAAATCTGCTTTGATGCTCTGATGAATGATGCCATTGATGTATATCCTGAATACACAGGAACCGGACTGTTGGTTTTGCTGAAACCTTCGGCAAAAATGATAGAAGAAGTGTCTAAGAGTCCGGAAAAAACATTGGAGTATGTCAACCGGGAATTTCAGAAACAATACGGAATTGAATGGCTGCAGCCACTTGGTTTTAACAATGCATATGCTTTGATGATGCGGAGGAAACAGGCTGATGAACTTAAAATTAAAACTATTTCAGACCTGAAAAAATATATGGATTCCCAATGATGACGGACAGTTTTCAACAAAAAGAATTCTAACCTTATCTTATATAGCTTATTAAAATTAATCAGAGTAGATGGTTTTTCTACTCTGATTTTTTTTGTTTTTAATTAAGAGGTTTTCTGCCGGTAAAAATATTGATCAGAACGACAATAATGGCAACCACCAGAAGGGTGTGGATTAAACTTCCAGTGTCCATACCGGGAATGATTCCAAGCATTCCGAGTAGCCAGACTGCGATGCAGATGACTGCAACAAGCCATAATAAATTTCTCATACTATTATTTTTTTGTGGTTAGTGTTGTGGTGTAGTGTATAGCTGCGGCCTCGTTTTATCGATGCCTTATACCTTTGTGGTGATATTGGGTGCTTTTATGATCGGTTTTATAGTTGGAATAAACAGTATCAGTAACCGTACTGTAATTTTTATTGAAAGACTGATCATCCTCTAACTGTGGCATGGAATAATGAAACTCCTTGCCGTTCTTATAAAGCTTATTATCGTAAGTACGGTAAATCTGGTTTTCTTTATAAGTATTTCCGTCAGGGGCAAGATATACTTTGCTTTTCTTGCTTTTTTTTCGCAGGCCCAGATAAAGCAAAGAACTTCCTGCTGCAAGAGCCAATGTAATTTTTACTATATTGTTCATACGATTGTGATTTGGATTTAAATAGGTACAAATTTTTTGCCATAGGAGAGAAATGTGGTACTTTTTAAGTATTTACATAGCTCTTATCAAATTTGGAGAGAAGAAAAAAGTCTGGCAGAACCAGACTTTTTAGCTTCAGAGCGTTTGTTCCTTATGTTTTCCTTCCCTGATCTCTTCTACCATTTTGGCATTAAAGGCAGGAAGATCTTTTGGTGTTCTGCTCGTAACAAGTCCCTCATCTACTACCACCTCGCTGTCTTCCCAGCGTGCGCCTGCATTTTTTAAATCCTGGCTGATGGAGTTGACGGAAGTCAGATTCCTTCCTTCTACCACACCCGCGTTGATCAGTACCTGCGGTCCGTGGCAAATGGCTGCTACAGGTTTATGCTGGGCAAAAAAATCTTTTACAAAGGTGAGTGCTTTTTCATTGGTTCTCAGCTGATCGGGATTAATAACGCCTCCCGGTAATACCAGCGCATCATAATCTGAAGCCGCTGCATTGTCGAGCGTTTGATCTACCGGATATTCCTTACCCCAGTCTTTTTCTGCCCATGCCTTAATACTTCCGGATTCAGGACTTACGATATGGGCGGTCCATCCCTGTTGTTCAAGATATTCTTTAGGTGAACTTAATTCACTCTCTTCAAAGCCATGTGTGGCCAGTATTGCGATTTTCTTTGACATAGTACTGTTTTTTGTGTTAAGTATCGGAAGGTCTGTGACCTCCGATTACAACGTTCGATTGTTGTGTGATGATTAAATAAAAACTTACCTCATGAGAAAGAGGATATCTATTTTTTTAAATCTTCAAGAACTTCAAATTTATCATGAGAAGCCTTAAGCTGATGAAGCTGATCCAGTACCACTCTCGAACTTTCCGGGCAAAGATCACCGCTGTCTAAAGCATCCTGATAAGCATCTATAGCAGCATTTTCACCATATACAACATTTCCTAACGTAGAGCCGGCTGTATCTGTGGCAAAAGAATTTTTAACATCAATCCATGCTCTGTGGATGGCTCCTGCAGTAGATCCGGATTGATCCGGTGTGCCTCCTCTTTCTGTAATCAGATTGCTCAATTCGTTTTTCATTTTGTGAGACTGGGCTACCATGGTATCATAGTCTGCTCTCAGTTGTGGATACTCATCCCATACTTTGTCTTCCACCTTTGAAAATCCCTGAATTCTGTCGTTGGTAATGTTCAGTAAATCATTCAATACTGAAACTGTTTTCTCGTTGTTCATATTTTTATATTTTAAATTGGTACTATGAACTTTGCAAGTGCTGTGCCTCAAACGGGATATCTGCAAAGATGTGGTATTTAAAAAAAACTTAAAATTTTGAAAACAAATCTTAATTAAAATACCTGAAGAACTGCAAAGAACTCCATAATCAAAAGCGCCACAGAGGTTTATTGGTTTTGTGCTACGAATAAATATTTCCCTAAAAAGCGTTTGCCAGCAGCTATTTGATCAGCAAAAAGAATTGATAACAGTTTCAGGGTTGGCTTCTTTTGATGGAGTAGGAGGTCAGTTGCAATAAAATATAATTTGGGCACGTAGATAGATGATGCCATAATTTTTTCTATATTTAGAAGAAGTAAGTGTATGATTTACTCATGTTTAGAAAAAAATGGCTTGTGTTTGTATTTCACATCTTAAAACAGGCCTGTCCATATAATAAAAAAAGACAATGCCGATAAACCCGATACCTCCGGATGGAGGCCTGTTATATAAAGAAACAGATATGACTCAGTTGTTCCCTGAGCCCTTCAATGCAGTAACAGCTCTATTATTTTTAGCCATCGCTATTTTCTGGACCTTTAAAATGAAAGGTAATTTTAAAAAACATCCTTTTTTAACCTACTGCCTGGTATTATTATATATTGGTGCCATAGGGGGAACGGTTTACCATTCTTTCAGGCAATGGCCGGTATTTATCATGATGGATTGGCTGCCTATTATGCTGCTCTGTCTGTCTGCCGGGTTTTATTTTGTAGCGCAGAGCACCCGATGGTACTATGCTGCTGTAATGGTTCTGGGATATGTCATTCTGATGTTTGCTTTAAGAAACTGGATTCTGATCGATAATCCTTCTCTTTTTATCAACGTCAATTATGCTATCATGGCCTCATTTGTAGTTTTCTCGGTACTCAGGTATCTGATGTATACCCAATGGAAGGCTGGCAAATGGGTAGGCTTTGCTGTATTGTCATTTGTTTTTGCACTGACCTTCCGTATTGCTGATAAGTGGGAATGGTTCAGTTTCGGGACCCACTTTTTGTGGCATACTTTCGGGGCGGTGGCGACGTTTTGTATGTTTAATTATATTTATCTTACCCGCGATATCATCAGGAAGGCGTAAGTTTTTAGATCTTTCATCAGATCAAGACTGGAATTCTTTTTTAACGCAAAGTTCATTGATCATTTCGTTGTATTGTAAGTGAGCTAAGTGCTTCGGCTTCGTCGCTCATGAAGCGGTGTGCTTATCCATGCGTTTCGGGGAATCAGCAAAATTGATTCTACATTTTTGCTATCTTAAAAATCATCAGTTTCAAAAGTAAAAATCTCCGTCAAATATCATCAGTATATTATCTTTTTATTTACTAAATTCCTTAAAATTAGGGATTTCCTATCCTTATTTTTATTTGTAAGTTAGTGCAGCAAAAATAGTACGGGATAAAATATACAGAACAATTCTGATGAAGAAGGATTCGTATTGTTTTATCGTTCACTGTTTTAAAAAAATTATACACCCAAAAACTAAATGTATTACAATGAAGAAGACACTGATTATTCTATCAATAGGCGCTTTGCTTGCTGCCTGCAACAAAAAGACTGAAGAGAAAACAAAGGCCGCTAAGGATACTGTCGCCATAGGAAATAGTACAGCCGGAGAAAAATCTCCGGGAGAAACTCATCAATTTGACATCAACTCTGTGCCGGTTTCCACCGCTGAGGTAGGAGATTTTCCCTTTTTCAGTTTTCCCAAAGGACTGGACTTTCAAAATAAACCCGTACAAAGAAGCTTTGACAGGCTGTATTTTCCACTTAACGGCGTAATGACGCCCATAGAAGGAAAAGTATGGAAAACATATGTAGTCAATGGGAAAGGTAATACGGAAGAATGGTCATTACCGTATTTTTTGAAAAGTTATGATGATGCTATTACAAAAGTTGGCGGTGTGAAAATATTTGATGGTAAAGTTTCTCAGCCAGAGCTTGACAGAATAAAAAAAGATGCCAAATACTTTGGTGAGGAAGGCTCTATAGATTATTGGAATGAACCCGTAAAAGTGTATGTCATCAGAAGGTCAAATGGCGATGATATTTATATTCAGCTTTATGGAAATACTTCTACCGGAGCCATACAGATTCTACAGAAAGCGCCGGTTGAGAAAGGTACCTAGTGTAGAGTGATGCAAAAATAAGGTAAAGATATTAGATATCTTTTGCTTAAAAATCCCAACGATAGCTGGGATTATTTATTTTCAGCTATGAAAATACTCCTGATTTTAGGCTGGTGAAATAAGGTTATTTCCTTTAAACTTGCTCCACAGCTAGAAGACTTTTGAGAACTAGGTATTGATACTAAATTATGATAATGGTTTTAAATGATGAATTTGTTCTTTTTTGATTTATTTTACTAATTATTTGTTGATTCTAATACAATTTGTTGAATGTTTTTAATATCGGTATTCATATTAAACTTATCGAATTTATATTTTATATATCTTGAGGTAAAGTCATCATGTGTAGATAATAGAATTTGGTAGTCTATAAAATCATTTCTTACAAGTTCAATGAAAGTATGAATATTTAAATCATCCATTGTTTGAACCGGATCGTCAATAGATAAAAATTTAAAATTATCATTAGTATTGTACACTTTATTTAGTGATAAACAAAATGCTAATGATACTACTGCCATTTGGCCAGAACTGAGATGATATACTATGTCATGATCTGAATAATTTCCTGTCTTAAATCTAACATTGTTACTTTGACCAGTTGAATGTATCTCGACAAATATACCTAGCCCCTGTTGGTAACTCTGAAGAATTTTTCCAGAATAAATATAGAAAGGAACTTTTATTCTTTCAATCATTTCAGCTTTATGGTCTTGGATGGTTTTATGTACTTTATTAAAAATACGATTAATTTTTTCCAACAGACCTGATAATTTATCTAACCTTGTTTGTAGGAAAATAAGTCTTTTATTTGCCATTAAAGCATAGGCTCCAGATATGTATATTGCTTTATCGAGAATCATTTCATTTGTTACAATTGAGAATTTTTCTTTATCTGCATCAAAATATTGAATATATAAATGTTTATTTTCTATTAATGCTTCATTATATACTAAGTCTGCTAAAAGATTTTGTTCTAAAAAATTTTTAAGTAAAGCTTGTTTTTCGACAATTTCAGCTAAAGTCGTTGGTGGTTGGAGAAAGTTTATTTCATTCAGTAACGCACTATTCAAAATAGGGTAGTTTTCAAGAATTTGATCCGTTAAATTCCTTAAATTAGTGAATCCTCTGAAGAGAGAAATAACAGCTTGTTCGGTAAATTTGTTTGTAGACATAAATAATTTAGCAGATTCTGCTATCTTAGCATGTACCAATTTCAAACCTTCTTCTAATTCTTTTTTTTGTTGTAATTTTTGAGAATTATATAACTCTAATATAATAGTTTTAGATTGTATAGCAGATTCTAAGGACTCAAACGAATCGAAAATTGAATCACATAGAGGACAGTTTGTTTCAATAATGTGATCAGTATGTTTTATTTTTTTAAACTCTTCAATAATTTTATTTCGGTTAGAATTTATTTCTGAAATAATTCTACCGATATCTCCTAAATCTTTGTCTATGTCTTTTATACTATCCTCAAAAATAAGATAATCGGAATATTCTTGTTTGCCAGGTAAAAACAAGTCAAAATATTCTTTTTTGATAAATGTACTATTATTAGTATCTAAAAATTCTCTAGCCTTTACTAATTTTGAATTGATTGTTTCTACGATTTCCACCAATTCAGTACTGTAAATAGGCTTTATTAATATCGCTTTTAATACTTGCTCATTAGCCAGTACATCGTTATTCAGTTTATGATATCTTATTGACTTTTCGTACTCGTCTGTAGAAAAATTATTTCGAAGAAGTGATATTTTAGAAAGTAAATCCTGGTAAGAAATAAGTTGTTCCTTAGCTGAGTCTAAATTTCTAAATGGTAGTTCCAAATCAAAATCAAAATCTTTTCCCTGAAGTAATTTTTTATACTCTCTTGTTTCCGAATCTGGTAAGGATTCTCTTAATTGGTTTAATTGTTCAGTAATTCTTATTTGTTGTTTCACCAAAGCATCTTTCAACTCCTGCAGTTTTTGTTTTTCACCTTCTTCCTTTTCGATGTTAAAAAGAAAACCTAATGAAGCGCCTTTGTCATCTTCATTTTTACGAAGAAAATAAATGCTGTCTTCTTGTTGAATATAATTAAACAGATAATATACTGATGATAAATCAACTTTGGAATCTCCGCCATAAATTATAGCATTAATTTGAGTCTGTTGAGTTGGTGAAAGTTCTGAAAAATCATCTTCTAAAAAATGAATTGGGTTGTTAGACAGAAATGTCGTAAAAATATTTCCCGCATCTCCCGGGATAAAATCTCTTCCAAAAACTTTTCTTGTGGGTGATTCATCATCGTCATAAAATTTTATAATAATATATTCGGTATTTGATGTTGAGTCATGAAGCCACAACTTAAGAATAACATCCTCGTTATCTGTGTTTTGGAAAAACGGTTTATTCTTATTATTAGTTTTCTTTTGAACATTCTCAAACAAATTTATTCTCTTAAATTCACCTGTAAGACAGATTTCTATAACATCAAAAATAGTCGTTTTTCCAAACCCATTTGGACCTGAAAGAATATTTACTTGTACGTTTGCATCATTAAAATCAAAAATTGTTTTGTACTTAATTCCTTTAAAATTCTGGAGGGATATTTTTTTTAATTTAATCATTAGGAAAAAAACTTAAAAGTTCATTTATTTCAGCTTCATCCTCAGACCTACTAAAATCAAGCTGTTGTATTTCATTTGTTTTACTAAGTAAAGTTGTATAACCATGCATATCATCATCAAGGGTATTTGTGATTTTCTCACTGAGTGATGTAAATCCTTCTCTATCTTCAGTAAGACTTAAAAATGGAAGTTTTATAAATAGCTCTATGATGACAACATATTCTGCTATATTGGTTTTATAACCAATTGAAGCAAAAACATTAAAAAGTTCAATATTGCCAACTTTCTCTCTTAACGAAGGGACCAATGGATTATCAGTAAGTTGAATGATTGATTCGTCAGTATAAAGTATTACATACTTTTTAAAAAAATATTCATCCTCCTCAAATAGAAGAATCTGTTGTTGTAATCCTTCAATAGATTCTATATTATTACATTTAACTAGTACAATTAGGGATGAATTTTTTTCTATTGTAATTTGTTCGCCACTATTTACAATTGCAGTGAAGCTATCTAAAACTCTTTTATACTGTTCATTCTCCTTAATTAGTTCTTTACTCTTTAAACTAGTGAAGTGTGCTTCTGAGATATTTACTATAAAAAAGTATGATTTTTCTTCTCTTGTATAATATTGAAGTGTTGCATTTTCTACTTTAGTATAGCCTGACTCATTTAAAATTTTGCTAATTATTTCCTCCATTATTTAGTTTTGTTAACGCATTTTCTCTGTTAATAAGTTTGCTATTAGTAAATGACATAAATTTTTTCTTGTCATCAAGTTGCTGTTCTGCACTAGGAATATTATTGATATTAGGATTTCTTGAAACAAGATCAACCTCAATATATTTATTAATTAAAGAATGATTTTCCCATAATAGATTCTGGGAATCGATATTAGTCAATATATTTTCGATGACTTCAAGCTGGTCTTCTTCTTCTGAGATAATTGCAGTTAAAATGTATCTGCTTGGTTCATTCTCTAGATGATATTTCACCACATTCTCTATTAGCAAAGGATCTGAGTGAATAATCTTTATAATCATTTTGAAAAATACCTGTTTTAATCCGTCTTTATTATAATAGATCTGAGAATGTCTTAATCTTTCTGGAGTTTCATGTAAGTTTAACCTTTGAAGAAAGGATAAATAATTACTATCATTTAATGAGTATATTTGTTTGAAAATATTTTCTTCAAGAAATTCAATTCGTGCTTGTTCTAAATCTTCAGATTTTAATATTTGTGCATAGGTATCATAGAATAATCTTCTACACTCAAAAATCTCTTTTTTTGCAAATGTTTCCCTACTTCTAATTAGATCGTTAACTTCGGATAAACAAAATTTAATATCAAACAAATGTTTATGTTTTTTTTGATGCTCGTGCCTAATACGATGATCTAGCTCAAACGTTAACCTGCAATAAGCTTCAGAGATTACGGCATCATTTTCGTTAAGAATATTATTTAATTCTACCTTTATAAAATTCTCAATTTCAGTAGTTCCACAGTGGAACTGTGTTGTTGTATATTCGTACCTTCGAACATTATTAATATTCGTCGTAGTAGAGGTATCCCAATCTCTTATTTCTACTGCTGTATGTAGAAACTTATCATTTCCAGCTTCAAAAGCCTCATTTAATACAGTATTATACTTACTTTTATTTTGGTTTCCTTCAGAATAATACGCTTTAACCTGATGAACTGTTTTATAAATAGGATTAGTCCCAGGAATATCTTCATAAATCGCAACATCTTCATGTGTTTCAAATTGGACAAAATGTGTATTTAAATTGATTCCCGGCTCTTGCATAGTGCGTAGAGCAACTAATAGTCCTACCTGACCTTGATGCGAGTAGCCACTCCAACTGGCTGTAGCGTTTCTGTCACACATTACATTTTAATAATTTACATGATTATAAAAAGTCTTTTAATTCTATTTTTTTTGTAGTGAATTAACAATATTCTGATCATTTTCAAATCTACTCATCTACTTCTGGTTTACGTTACGGCTTCCCGTAAATAACAAAAATAAAAATCGTCTAAATATTTTGTATCCGTATTTTCACGGAAATTATTCGAAATTTCATCAAAAAAAATCCCAACTTTCGTCAGGATTTTCTCTTATTTTGGTTTTTAAATTCTTTTTGTAGCTGATCGATTTCAATTTCAACCTTCTTTAATTCTTTTTCATTGAGTTTTGTGAATAAATATAATAGATCAATTTCAAGAAAATTACAGAATGTGACAAGACTTTCAATGGTTGGGTTTGTTTCAGACCTTTCAATCCTACCAACATGGTTACTTGAGATATTAAGTTCATTTCCAAGCTGAAACTGTGAAAGTCCCTTTTTAAGCCTATATAACTGAATAAGCTTTCCAATTTGAAATTTTAATTCTTCTATTTGCCATTTATACATTTAGTAAAGTTTGAGCTTTCTAAAATTTTTCATCAACACATATATGTGTTTTGTTGTTTTTTTCCTTACATTTATAAAAAAATAAGCCATAAGGAAATTGAAGAAGAATAAAACGGTTCGCTTAAAAAATAGCTTCAGCTATAGCTTAACGATTCTTCACCCCTTAAAAGCTCTTAATGGTTAAGAAAAATTTCAACACTAAAAAACACAAACAATGAAAAAAAGCAGAACAAACTTTGGTCCCCGGTTTCGGGCAGAAAAGAAGAACTCCGGCTTGCAGCTGATAGAAACTTTCTTTCAGTTCAATGAGCTGGATGTTTCCAAAGAAAGGCTCAGCAACATTATGAATTATGCGGTAAAGAGAAATAGCTGGATCCATGAAGATCCGGCGGTGATCTTCCAGTTTCATCAGTCGATGAGGTCATTGATCCGGGCAGGCTATCTCATGATGCTGAAGGACAGAAAATGGACGGTAGATACACAACCGGAAAAGATTTCCCCATGGGTTCTTGGTCTGCTTTCGGAGAAAGAATACCGGAATCCTCTTCTGGTTTTCAAAAAAGCATTCAGTGCCTACAGCATCAAGGAATTTGATTACTTTATGTCCGGAATCGTCTATTTTTCAATGGGTGTTTATGAAAATCTACCGGAAAGAAATATCGTTATGCCCTATATTCATACGGTGAAAATGCTGGATGCTGCACACCTTATTCTTCAGAGAAGAAGAGAAAAGAAGATAGCTGAAACCCATTAAAAATAAAAAATGCCCCTTTTTCAGGGGCATTATATTATTGAGCTTTTACTTGCTCTATCTTTATGTAAATTTTAGAAAGGTTGGGTTGGGCACTCCCTGAGGTGGGGGCTCCTGCCATAATGGTTGCGGTATAAGCAGTTTTTGAAGAAGCGTTGCTGTCTATCCAGGTATATCTTCTATGCTCAGGTCCGCCACTGGAACCATCTATAATCCCTACGTTCCCCCAGTAAGCGCTTCCTACTGCTCCGGTGCCTTGAGGAAACCAGGTAGCTGTTGCATCTCCCATACCGCCCCATACTCCTGAAGTAATATTGTTGGTAGTTTGAGCTGCTCCAATATAACCGCCATATTCGGTATTGTAATTCCAATATAGATTTACGGTAGAACCTGTATTGTTAAATAATTGTACATTAGGAATGGCAGCGGTTGTACCACTGGTGGTGTCAAATATTACTCTGATAGAATACTTACCATCCGGGGTAGCAAGAGGGAAGGTATAAGCTTGTTTCCCATTGGAATCAGTTGTCAGAGTAGGATATCCCATTGCTGCAACAGGTGCAATGTCTGCACGGCTGCTATTTCCCACTGTAGCGGTACAGTTTTGCGCTGCTGTTAGGAAAGAAACCGTACTGTTGGTCATCGGAATAGTCATGTCATTAGCAGTGGTGGGAGTTCCGCTTACTGAGAATACCAGTTCGCCATCACCAAACTCTAAAGTTCCCGGTCTTAACTGGAAAGTTAATCCGTTGATGGTAAAAGGAGTTCCTGAATTATATGCTCCGCCGTTTCCTCCGCTATAAGTAACTCTCAGGTTTCCGGTGTAAGGAGTACCGGGAGTATAATTAGAAGGACTTAAGTAAGCTGTAGTACATTGTAATGCAGAAATCGCCGGAGCTACGGCATTGGTTGCCTGTGTCAGTCTTTGCCATACTGTTCCGTCAAAATAATAATAGCCCATAGCAGTAACATTGATACGTTGCCCTGTGGCATCTCCGCCGGTGACGTCCGTAATATAAATTAATGCGCCGGTCTGATTGGTACCATAGGTAGCGGTATTGGCTGTAAGCTCAGCTCTGGTGAGTCTTGGGGCCTGTAATCCGAATGTTTGTGTGTTATTCGTAATCAGCCCTGAAGCGTCCCTTGTGGCAGATACATCCAATGTTGTTTTAGGTGAGGCGGTATTAATCCCTACTTGGGCGAAGGAAACTCCTGAAATAAGAATAGTAGCGAGGAGTGTAAATTTTGTTTTCATATGAGGGTGTTATTTTGTGTGTACCAAATATAATTCTTTTTTTTGTGAAAAATGAAAAAAAACCCTTTGTGGTTGATAAAAATTAACTAATTGGTAATATTCAGTTTCATTATGATATGTTTTTAAGATAAAAATTTCATTTTTTTTACCGTTTAATTTTTGTTTTGTTACGAGCAATATAAGGCACAAAAGCTTTTTAAGAACTTTAGTTATGTAAGCTATTTACTTTAAAAATAAGAAGTGCCCTAAAGTATTGTAGAGGATCGAAAATTTTCATCTTTGAACTTCAGATTTTTCTGCCTTTGTGATTAATTTTGAAAACTTTTCTGTAAAATTCACAGCCTGATTCTTTTAATGTTGAAAGAAAGATGATTTACTTATATTTGCCTGCAAAGCAAATTCAAATGTTCAAAAAAGTAAGCACTGTATTTATTCTTGGCTTTTATACGGTATTTTGTTCGGCCCAGCAGGTCCGGCCATCAAAATCATCTGAAATTTACCGCGAAATCAAAACCCTTAAAAACCTGCCTAAAGTTTTATATCTTGCGGCGCATCCCGATGATGAAAATACAGGATTGCTTTCCTGGTTAATCAACAGTCAAAATGTAGAAACGGGGTATTTATCTTTAACCAGAGGTGATGGCGGTCAGAATTTATTAGGCACGGAACAGGGTGCTGCATTGGGTTTAATCAGAACGCATGAGCTTTTGGAAGCAAGAAAGTTAGACGGTGCCCAACAGTTTTTTACCCGTGCGATTGATTTCGGATTTTCTAAAAATACGACCGACACTTTTAAACAATGGAATGCAGACAGTATTACAGCAGATGTAGTCTGGATAATCCGTAAATTCCGTCCGGATATTATCATTTGTCGTTTTCCTCCTACTGCTGCGGCAGGGCACGGACAACATGCAGCTTCGGCGGTAGTTGCGGAAAAAGCTTTTAAGCTGGCAGGTGATAAAAATGCTTTCCCGGATCAGCTGAAATATGTGAATACATGGCAGCCAAAACGTGTATTGTGGAATACTTTCCGGTTTGGTGGAGTTAATACTACAGCTGAAAATCAACTGAAAGTTACCGTTGGGCAATATGATGCGCAACTGGGAATGGGCTATGGGGAGCTGGCAGGATTAAGCAGAAGTTTACATAAAAGCCAGGGTGCAGGAACCCAGTCTGTAGCCGGCATCAGAACAGAATATTTTGCCCACGTTGCCGGTGAGCCTGCAAAAGCAAGCCTTTTTGACGGAGTTACTAAAACGTGGACCTCACAGGGAAATGCTGATATTGACCAGTCATTAGATCAGATTATTTCCGCTTTCAATTTCAATAACCCTGATCAGAGCCTGCCTGCTTTGCTTGCATTAAGAAAAAAGGTCATGGCGCTGCGGGATTCGGACCAGAAAAAGGATAAAATTAAATCTCTTGACAACATTATTTTAAGCTGTGCCGGGTTTATGGGCGAGGTGGTTACCAATCAGGCTGAAGCGGTTGCCGGAGATCATTATAATTTCAGGTTAAATCTGATTTCAAGAACTGTAAATCCTGTCATTTTAGAAAATGTTAAATGGTTAAGTCAATCAGAAAGTTTCAACAGGGAACTGTCAAAAGATTCTTTAATTACCATTCAGCATGATATTCAGATTCCTGCAGATGCAGCAATTACAGAACCTTACTGGCTGGCAAAACCACCTGTGAACGCAGCAACTTTCGCTGTTCCGGATGAAACTTTAGTTGGTCTGCCTGAAGCAGAATCACCATTGAATGTTTTGGTTGGTTTAAAAATCGGTTCGGAAAAGTTTCAGGTTAAACTTCCTTTATCTTTCAAGAAATTGGACCCTGTGCGTGGTGATGTGGTGGAAGCCTTGCGTATTGTTCCGGCTGTGGAGCTGAAATTTATCCAACCACTTTATCTGGTCAAAGAAAATGAAGATCTACGATTGAGTATAAATTTTAAGGTTAATTCCAACAAACCGTTCAATAAAGGAATTCTGAATCTGATGTATAACGGAGAAAGATTAGGAAGTGCTGAAGTAAATTCTGTAAAAGAGAAAGATTTTACTTTCGATTACATTATTCCAAAAGCTAAACTTGCCTCCATAAACTCAAACCGTTTGCAGCTGGACGCTGATTATGTTGCAGATGGGGCTACCTATCATAAAAAACAAATATTAATTCAGTATCCGCATTTGCCTTCCCTGCAATATTTTGCGCCTGCCACTGTGACAGTGATGAAAGGCGATATTCAGTCGAAAGTAAAAAAAGTAGGTTATATACAAGGTGCGGGTGATTTTATTCCAGAGTTTCTGCGCATTGCAGGTGTTCAGGTAGATATCCTGAAAGACGGAGATTTTTATGGTAACTTAGATGAATCCGGTGGAAACGACAGTCAAAACAAGCTGTCGCAATATGATGCCATCGTGCTTGGTGTCCGTGCCAACAACACGGAGAAAAAGCTGGGGCGCTGGATGCCTTTTTTATGGTCTTATGCCAAAGCCGGAGGTAATCTGGTGATGCAGTATAATACCAACCAGGATACCACCGTTGATCAATTGGGAATGTACAATTTCAGTATTGCCAATAAGCGTGTTACTGAAGAAAATGCTGCGGTAAAGTTTTTAAATCCCAATCATAAACTACTGAACTTTCCGAATAAAATCACTGCGGATGACTTTAAGGGCTGGGTACAGGAGCGTGGTGCCTATTTCCCCGCTCAATGGGATGCAGCGTATGAACCGCTTTTTGAAATGCACGATGCAGATGAAGAGCCTCTTCAGGGTTCAACTTTATACGCGAAATACGGTAAAGGTAATTTTATTTATACGCCACTGGCATTTTTCAGACAGCTGCCTGCAGGAAATGCCGGGGCGGCACGTTTATTTTTAAACTTTTTATCTGCACAGAAAAACTGATGAACAAAAAACTTAAAAATTGGAATACCTGGTATCTGTTATTAACAGCTGCATTAATCTTGCAGATTGCATTTTATTATTGGTTTACTAAATTCTGGGCATGAGTACTATAGATTGGACCGTTCTCGTTATTACACTTGTTGCAGTGGTGGTTTACGGCGTATTCATCGGCCGTGGCCAGAAAAGTAACGAATCCTACCTGAAAGCAGATAATAAAATGCCCTGGTATATTGTGCTTATTGGTATTATGGCAACCCAGGCGAGTGCTATTACATTTCTTTCAGCTCCGGGACAGGCTTATACAGACGGTATGCGCTTTGTGCAGTATTATTTTGGTTTGCCTCTGGCGATGATTGTGATCTGTATTACTTTCATCCCGATATTTCAGCGCTTAAATGTTTACACCGCCTACGAATATTTAGAAAACCGTTTTGATAAAAAAACAAGGGTACTCACTTCATTGCTTTTCCTTTTTTCCAGAGGGTTATCAACGGGAATCAGTATTTATGCTCCGAGTATCATCTTGTCAAGTGTTTTAAACTGGAATATTTATTTAACTAATGTTTTGACAGGTGGCATTTTGTTGATTTATACCTATGTTGGCGGGGCAAAAGCTATTGCTCATACCCAGAAATTACAGTTTCTTATTATTCTGGGAACCATGGCTTTTGCAGGGTATCTCCTTATTCAGAATATGCCGGATGGAATTGGTTTTAGTGATGCGCTGTATCTGACGGGAAAATCCGGGAAACTCAATGTCATCACCACCGAATTCGACTGGAAAGATAAATACAATATCTGGAGTGGCTTGATTGGCGGTTTTTTTCTTGCGCTTTCTTACTTCGGTACGGACCAGAGCCAGGTCGGTAGATATATCACTGCGAAAGATAATACCAATGCAAAAATGGGCTTGCTGTTGAACGGACTGGTTAAAATTCCGATGCAGTTTGCTATTCTCCTGATTGGTGCTTTGCTTTTCGCATTCTTTTCTCTGAAACCGGCTCCGATTTATTTTAACGAACGCTCCTATGAGTATTTAAAGGAAAAACAACCTGAGCAGGCTGCAGTTTTTGAAAAAGAGCATCAGGATTTACAAATAAAATTTAATGCAGAATCGAAAGAAATTTTAAAGCTTAAAGAACAAAATTCTCCTCAGCTTGCCAAAACGATTCAGGATTTTAAAGATACGCAATCGCAAGTAAAAGCACTGCACGGAAGGGTAGAGGAAGCTATTAATAATTCAAATTATAATGCGGAGAAAACGGACACGAATTATATTTTCCTGTATTTCGTGAAAAATACACTGCCTGCAGGAATGATCGGGCTGCTTTTTGCCGTCATTTTTCTGGCCAGCTGGGGTTCCATTTCGGCAGCACTGAATTCCCTTGCCGCCTGCTCATTAAAAGATGTTCATTTACTATACAGTAAAGAAATTCCTGATGATAAAACCGAATTGAAATACAGCCGCCTGCACACCTTAGCCTGGGGTATTTTTTCAATTGGTGTAGCTATGTTTGCCACTCAGATGGGTTCACTTATTGAAGCGGTTAACGTATTAGGCTCTCTTTTCTACGGACCTATATTGGGGATTTTCCTTGTTGCATTTTACTATAAAAAGATCAACGGTCCGAATGTATTTATTGCTGCCATTTTATCGGAAATTACGGTTATTGCCGTGTATCAGTTCGATATCGTTTCTTTCCTCTGGCTTAATGTAATCGGGGCAGCAGCAGTCATTATATTTTCTGCAATCGGTTTGCTGTTTTATAAGCAGAAAACAGTAAATTCGTAAACGAACAATATTAAAAACAAACAAATAAAAATATTATGAAAACGATTCTTAAATCTGCAACTGTACTTGTTGCTACGATGACGATCTCAATGAATGCCTTTGCACAGGAGGCTAAAAAACCTGCCAGCCCTCCTGCTACGGCTACAGGAAAAATTAAAGATGCCAACATTACAATAAACTATAGCAGCCCTTCTGTGAAAGGACGTACAATTTGGGGCGGTCTGGAAGCTTATGATAAAGTTTGGCGGGCGGGAGCCAATGAAGCCACTACTTTTGAAACGGATAAAGATATTACCGTTCAGGGTAAAAAACTGCCTGCAGGTAAATACAGCTTTTTCTTAATCCCTAAACAAAGCGGAACCTGGACAGCCATTTTTAACAAAGAACCAAAACAATGGGGTGCTTATAAATATGAACAAGCTAAAGATGCTTTACGTGTTGACGTAAAAACAAAGGCTTTGCCAGCAACACAGGAAACTTTAGTTTATAAAATAAACAGTAACGGATTCACAATGGATTGGGACAAAATCTCAGTTCCTGTAGAGATAAAATAATTTGAATTACAAATTAAAATCCCGGTTTATCCGGGATTTTTTGTTTACAATTTTGATATTGTATAAGGCTGCTGTTGCAGTTCTAATCATTTCCTGTTTAAGTTTTAAAATGTAGAACAGTCTCAATTACATTATAATACAGCCTCTGACCATTCCTCAGCCATCTTTTCAACATAATCTACAAAATTGTCAACATCTTGTATTGTGTAAAAAGTGTATTCAGGCTGATCTTCAAGGGGATCAACATTCTCAAACCAATGATCATGTGCAAATAAAAGTACCTTCCCTGAATTCTTTTCATACATTGTCATATTGCCATTAGCTTCCAGGGCAAAGCAAATGAAGTCATTATATTGTATCGGTTGTTTGTGTTCTTCTTCACAAAGATTTTCATAATATTCTTCCCATTCGCCGATTCCCGTTATGCAGGCAGATTTTAAGAATAAATAGTCCTGATTATTAGTCAGGGCCGGTTCGGGCTGATGATAAGATTCTGAAATCCCGCCTATCTCTTTAAGTAATAATTCATGTTCTTTTGCTAACACAATGTTATCCGTATCTTCTAACTCAATTTTGGTTAACCAGCCACAGCTTTTATTGTACTTATTGGTCCATGAGAACAATCGGTAGGGATTATTGTTTACACTAAATTCCAGCTTTCTGGCCCTTTGAATAAGTTGAGATAATTTAGGGAATGTTGATGTAAAATTATCGGAAAGATTCAGAACTGATTCTGTATCATACAATGTAACAAGATCATTTGGCCTGATAAACCAATTGATGTCTTTTTTAAATGTTTCAAAGTCTAAATTCATTTGATTTTGATTGAATAAACAATAAATATAGGGAAGAAAATAATAATTGAGTTACCTACATCGAAATTAGAGTATATCAACTGTAAACGAAACGGTCAAAAGTAGATTTTAATGAAAGCTGTGCTTACGTTTCAAAGGGACTCTAGTAATCATCTGTAAATTATTGAAATATAGAACTTTAGAACATAATCCAGTACATTTAGGCTTATTGAAATATTAACCCGTTATTTTCAGAGCTTGAATGAGTCCATCAGACAATTGAAAATGATATTTTAAAACAATTGGGCTGCCCGGAAATGTTCCCGAAGCTTCCGCCGATAAGATGTTTTCACTTTCGTTATAATCTAATGGTTTCATACTGGCTTTGTATTCTTTGTTGGCTTTGTCAATCCAGCTTTCAATTTCTGCTTTTCCGTTGTAGGTTTTGCCTTCATCAAATACCTCCGCATTTTCAGCAAAACAATTTGCGTAGGCTGCACTGTTAAATTCGTTTTGGGCTTTCACCAATTCTGAAATAATGTTTGGTAAATTCATTGTATAGTATTTTAAGATGATTAAATGGTTGGCACTGTACCGCCATCGATTATAAATTCAGTTCCGGTTAAATAACTGGCTCTTGGTGAAACAAGAAAACCAACTAATTCAGCTACTTCTTTCGGTTCGGCAGGTCTTCCGAAAGGTATTCCGCCCAATGCATCCATAACGCTGTTTTGCGCTTCTTCTATAGTACTGTTTGCGTTTCTCGCAATTTCACCCAGCCAGGCTTCCGAAGCTGTTGTATTGATCCACCCTGGTGAAACAGCCAGTACCCGAACACCTTTTGGGGTAACTTCGTTCGATAAACTTTTACTATAGTTTCTCAGTCCTGCTTTTGAAGCTGCATAAGGTAAGGTTGAATCATAAAGGGGTAATTTACCCTGGATGGAAGCGATGTGAATAATTACACCATTTTTTCGCTCTATCATTTGTGGTAAAAACCCTCTGTCTAAACGAACCGGAGCAAGCAAATTAGCTTGTAAGGTTGATTCCCAATCTTCATCGGTTAATGCTGCAAATCCACCAGCGGGTGTTGATGAAGAACCAAGGTTGTTCACAAGAATGTCCAGTCTCCCATAAGCCGACAGCACTTCGCTGATGACTTTTTGTGTTCCTTCTGCTTTACTCAAATCGGCAGGAATGAAATGCAGGTTGCTGTTTTCTTTTTCAGGCGCGTTTCTCGCAGTTATTATAACCGTTGCACCAGCTTGCAGCAGTCTTTCTGCGATTGCTTTGCCGGTACCTTTTGTTCCGCCTGTTACTAAGGCAATTTTACCTTGAAGTTCGTTGTTGTAATTAAATAGATTTTCCATTGTTAAATTCTTTGATACAAATTTCCGAAGTATCACTTTTTCAGGCAATAACGGAAAACCGAATTGCATAGGGATAATTTTTTCCCCTATTGTGCAATTTGGGACATTGGATTAAATTTGTGTATGCATGAAAGAAAAATACCCTTGAATTTAAACTGCGGTCTTGACCTTATCGGTGAAGTCCTTTACGGTAAATGGAAAATCCGTCTGCTGTGGTTTATCAATGAAGGTCATCTGCGCCCAAGTGAACTACAGCGTAAAATTCCGGATGCTTCGAGACGCGTTTTAAATATCCAGTTAAAAGAACTTGAAGAGCACGAACTTGTTACAAAGAAAATTTATGCCCAGGTTCCACCAAAAGTTGAATATTCCCTTACCGATTTTGGTAAGACTTTAATTCCTGTAATTTCTGCATTAGGATATTGGGCTGATGAAAATGAAAACCGGCTGAGAACGGTAATTTTAAAAAGAATGGCAGGGAATGGCCAATAGTTCATCAGATTTAGAAATCAATTATCAAAACTTTTATACTTCAGCATAAACAGATATAATTAAAAGATAGTTTTTCATTGATTTTTTCAGCCGTTACCAGCTGTTTACTCCATCCTGAAGAGCCTTTTCATAATTTTCTTGATTAAATGAATAGACATCCTGTGCTTTATGGGCTCCACCTTTTCTTTGTTCATCCAGTTTGGTCAGAATCCCCAGGTTTTTTATTTTTCTATAGAAGTTACCTCTGTTCAGGTTTCTGCCTAATATTGTTTCATATAACCGCTGCAATTCTGTCATCGTAAATTTTTCCGGCAGTAAATTGTAGCCGATAGGTTTGTAGGTTATTCGTTCCCTGAGTGTCAGTAGAGCTCTTAAAATAATCTGTTTATGATCCATAGTGATCTGATAATGATCAAGATTGTTAACATCGAGCCATTCAAATTCTTCACTCAGTTCATCAGCTTTGGGAGAAACGTCATGGTAGTTTACCAGTGCATAATAGCCGATAGAAATAAACCTTTGTTTATGCCATAAAGTATCATCGTAATCACTAAAAACTTCCTCACTTCGGCCATTCTTGCCAAAAACGGAAAATTCTTCCAGGAATATATCCTTTACACCAGCGCGCTCATGCAGAATTCTTACTGCTGCATCATCAATGTTTTCTTCTTTTTTAAGATAACCTCCCGGTAAAAACCATTGTTTGTTAAACTTCATCTTAATAGCCAGGACCTTGAGCTCATTTTCACTGAATCCAAAAATAACAGTGTCAATAGAAATATGCGGAATATATAACTGATAGGCTTCAGCTGATTTTTGTAAGATCTGTTGATGGGGATTCATGTGTATATTAATTGTTCGTGCCGAACAAAGTTAAGGTGATATTCAGGAAGAAGCAAACATTCGGGCTTTTGGCTTTGTTTTTTGGTAATATATAGTTTACAATTCCGGTTAAATAAATGATCTTTTTACTGGTTTATTTTAATTTGATAAAATGTAACTATTTGTATTTCATGGTATTGAATGTGTGTTAATAATTTTTTAACATTCATTTGGCTGTATCAAAAAAAGAATGTAATATTGAGTTGCTTCATAATGAAGCAACTGGAATTTATTAAGCGATATCAAAAATTACGTGAACAATTTCCGTTAACTATTTGTTTAATCTTAAACCAGTTACCTGTCTGAAATCTAAGATTTCATTATACAATCCAAGCAAAAAACAGATTAATTGATAATTATGAAAAACTCAAGACTCCAAATTTCTACTTTGTTGCTGATGTTTTCTTGTGGAGCAGCATTTGGTCAGCAAACTGACAGCTTAGCGTCGAAGAAAAAAGAGATAGCTTCTTCCAAAGAGGATAACAATAGGAATGTGATGCTCAATGCTGCCAATAATACCAGTCCCCGTGATGTCAATATCGGACTTCCTTCTACAGTCGGAGGAATCACGATTCTTGAAAATGATCTTCCGGTTGTTTATTTTTTCTGGCCCGAGCTCCCCAACAAAACATGGAGACAAAGTGTTGGGCTGGAAAGAACAGGGCTCTTAAAAATGGATCAGTTAGCCAATACAATGGGTGATCTTGGTTTTGCTGTCAATTCATATGCACAGACAGGAACTAAAGACCTTAAAATCAAAGGCAAATTTACCACAAGCAATTTTGGCTGGTTACAGGCCGATGCCAATGTTTCGGGTCCTGTTTCCAAAGATGGCTGGACCTATACTGCAGGTGCATTTTTGAATTATGATCCCAGTACCTTTAAATTAGGTTTTGCAAGAAATGTTGATGAAACAAAAATTTTCAGAGCAGGAGTAACTAAGTATTTTAACAATAATAAAGGACAGATTACCGCACTTTACAAATATGCAGACTCATATAATGTGGGTAATTATGCCGTATTCCAATATGGGGAAAACGGTAAAGTGACGGAGCTGAACGATTTCAGAATAGGTAGAGACTCTTACGTGGTTAATGACGGGAAGATAAAGATGAAAGATATCCTGTCCGGTAAAGAGTACTGGGCCTCCATGAACGGAAATGACAACAGGTCGAAATCCCATAATATCGACGTCTTTGGTAATTATCTTCTTGATAATGGCTGGAACTTTAAATTTTCAGCCCGGGCGCATTTTGCCAAAGTGAAAATTTCCACTATTATTCCTTTGAGTATCTTCCAGACAAATGCAGCAGGTGGTTATACCCTGGCATCCAATGGACAGCCTTACTCCGGAGCTGTTGGTACCCAGCTGGCTATGCACACGCCAGAAACGCCGGTAACAAGTCTTTCAGGACGTTTTTCATTAAACAAACAGCTGGGAGCTCATAATCTGACCATAGGGCTTTTGGAACAGTACTATAAGGTGGACGATTTCACATCCAACCGTTCGTTCTTCTTTCAAACTGTGGGCGCACAGCCTCAAAGGCTGATTGGACCAGCTACAGATCGTGACGGATTCTACAACTACAATGTGGGCGGCGAATTCCACAGCGGTACAGAAAACAAAATCTCACTATATGCAACTGATGAATGGAAAGTGTCTGATAACTTTAACCTTAGTTACGGCCTGCATTTAAGGCATCATATGGTTGATGGCACGTTCTCTTTGACTCCGAGAACACCGGGCTTTACTTTTGGGCCAAATGATTTTAAAAATATCAGCGAAAATTGGTTCCATATAGCCGGAAGCCTTAATGCTACCTATAATATTACCAAAAACTTCGGAGTTTTAGCTAACTTCTTATACACCGAAGAAAACAGAAGATTGGAAAGTTATTCTCAGGCTTTTGAACCCAATACCAATAAAATTAAAAGCCCATTGGGAGCGTTCGGGGTTTTCTGGAATACCAACTGGATTCAACTGATCTCTCAGGCTACCTATCTGAAGAAAAATAACAACCTTAACAGATATAATCTGGTAAATCCTGCAAATAGTTCACAGGCGCAAACCACAACTGTTTATTACGATATTCAGACGCTGGGCTGGACTACGGATTTTGTTTTAAAACCATTCAAAGGATTCAATTTACATTATCTGGTTACTTTCCAGAATCCTGTGTATAAGAAATTTAATTTCAATGCTTTCGGGAAGGATTATGATTATAACGATAACAATGTCTTGGGGGTTGCTAAAGTTTTAATGGAAATCGACCCAAGCTATTCTATTGACAAATGGAGGTTTTGGGCGAGTTTCAGGTATTTCTCAAAACAATATGCGAATCTTACCAATGCATTATACTTTGCGCCAAGATGGGAAACTTTCGGGGGAGTAAGCTATACTGTTAACAAAAACATCAACGTAGGTGCAACAGTGATTAACTTCCTGAACCAAAGAGGAGCGAGTGGAACTATCAATGGTGCTGAATTGATTACAGATGCAAGTCCATATTACGGAAAACTATTGACAGGAACGTACATTATGCCATTGACAGGCCAATTATCGGTAAACTTTAATTTCTAAAATATAAACAATGAAAAGAACGGTTTTAAATATTGCAGCATTATTTTTAGGAGTAACAGCATTTTCACAGAATATTCAGATGGTCACGAATTCCAAAGGTCCTGTTTTAGGGTACTCCGAAAACTCAGGGGTTAAAATTCTGACAGTTGGTGGAAATAAATTCAAAGATTTAAACAAAAACGGAAAGCTTGATAAATACGAAGACTGGAGACTTCCCGTTGACGAAAGAGCGAAGGATTTAGCTTCAAAAATGACGGTCGGACAGATTGCAGGGTTAATGCTGTACAGTGGCCATCAATCTGTTCCTGCACCTGCAGACGGTTTCCGGGCAGGTAAATACAATGGAATGCTGTATAAAGAAAGCGGGGCAAAAGCCTCGGATTTAACAGACCAGCAAAAGAAATTTTTAAAAGATGATAACCTTCGTCATGTTTTGGTAACAACTGTTGAGTCTCCTGAAATTGCAGCCCAATGGAGCAACAATATCCAGGCTTATATTGAAGGATTGGGATTAGGAATTCCAGCCAACAACAGTACAGATCCCAGGCATTCTGCAACCGTAACTGCGGAATTTAATGAAGGAGCAGGCGGACAGATTTCACTTTGGCCGGATGGGCTGGCAATGGGGGCAACGTTTGACCCGGAATTGGTTAGAAAGTTTGGAAATATTGCTGCTCAGGAATACAGAGCATTGGGAATTTCAACTGCTTTGTCGCCTCAAATTGACCTGGGAACAGAGCCGCGTTGGTATAGAATTGCTTATGTCTTCTCTGAAAGTCCGGAACTGACAGCAGATTTAGGAAGAGGTTATATTGACGGTTTCCAGACCACCACCGGAAGCAAAAACGGCTGGGGTAATAAAAGTGTAAATGCCATGGTAAAGCACTGGCCGGGAGGCGGACCTGAAGAAGGCGGCCGCGACGGGCACTGGGCGATGGGAAAATTCGCAGTTTATCCGGGAAATAACTTCCAAAACCACGTAAAACCTTTTACCGAAGGAGCATTCAAATTAAACGGAGGAACAAAAGAAGCTTCCGCAGTAATGCCTTATTATACGATCAGCTTTAATCAGGATACGAAAAACGGAGAAAATGTCGGAAACGGCTACAGTAAATATCTGATCACAGATTTACTTCGTGGAAAATACAAATACGATGGTGTGGTGTGTACCGACTGGCTGATTACCGCTGATGAACCCAAAACCCCGGGAGGATTTGCAGGAAAACCCTGGGGTGCTGAGAAATTATCTATTGCTGAACGTCATTATAAAGTGCTGGAAGCCGGCGTTGACCAATTTGGAGGGAATAATGATAAAGGGCCTGTTTTGGAAGCATATCAGATGGGAGTGAAAGAACATGGTGAAAAAGCCTATCGTGCAAAATTTGAGCAGTCTGCAGTTCGTTTGTTAAGAAATTTCTTCAGAACAGGATTGTTTGAAAATCCTTACGTCAACATTGAAGAAACCAAAAAAATAGTTGGTAATCCTGAGTTTATGAAAGCAGGGTACGAGGCTCAGGTAAAATCCATCGTAATGTTAAAAAATAAATCCAATATTCTTCCTATCAAAGAAAGAAAAACGGTTTATATTCCGAAGAGATATTCTCCGGCAACATTTAACTGGTGGGGAATTTACACGGCTCCTTCTCTGGATTATCCTGTTGACATCAAAAAAATCAAAAAACATTATAACGTAACGGAAGATCCTGCTAAAGCTGATTTCGCATTGGTTTTTGTGAAAAGTCCGCACAGTGAAGAAGGCGGTTACAGCGATATTGATGCTGCAGAAGGCGGAAACGGATACCTTCCGATTTCTCTTCAATACAAAACCTATACAGCAACCGAAGCCCGTGAGAAAAGTATTGCAGCAGGTGATCCGGTTGTTGCCCCGAATGTACACGACAGAACATTCAGAAATAAAACTTCAACCGCTGCCAACTTTACAGATCTGTTGACGATTGAAAATACATACAAGGCAATGAACGGAAAACCTGTGATTGTTTCTGTAACGGCTTCAAAACCGATGGTCTTCAACGAATTTGAAAAGCATGCCGATGCGATTCTGATGAACTTCAATGTCTCCAATCAGGCCGTTGTGGATATCGTAACCGGAAAATATGAGCCTTCAGGGCTGCTTCCTCTTCAGATGCCTGCCAATATGGCGACTGTTGAAAAGCAAAAAGAAGATGTTCCTTACGATATGGAAACTCATAAAGATTCCGAAGGCCACCACTACGATTTCGGATATGGAATGAACTGGTCTGGTGTGATTAAAGATGCCAGAACAGAGAAATATAAAAAGTAATTGATGATTCCGGGTCTGTATTGTGCAGGCTCAGAATTTTTTTTTTGAATTAAAACCTTTTTAACTTTTAACCACAAAAGGCACAAAAGTTTTTCAGCACTTTAGTTATTTTAAGTTCAATGCTAATTTTTTTTAAGGTCACTTAAGTTTTAAAAATCTTTGATTTCCAATTTTGTGGCCTTTTAGAATTGCACCTTTTGTGGTCAAATAAAAATTTAATATGAAAATCAAATTCACAATCTATTCATTAATGCTCGGTTCATTAATGTTTGCCCAGGAAAGCCTTGATTTCAGTGGAAAGAAAGAAATAATTTCACCGGAAATCAAAGGTAAAAGCGTAACATTCCGCCTTCGTGCACCAGAGGCGAAAACAGTAAAACTTCAGGGAAACTGGATACCGGGAAAAGGCTGGGAGCCGGGAACAGTAGAATTAAAAAAAGATGCAGATGGAATATGGTCTTTCTCTGAAAATGATCTGGCCCCTGATATTTATACCTATTCCTTTATTGTTGATGGGGTAAAAGCCAACGACCCGAACAATTCTTATCAGGTTCGTGATGTTTCATCGGTGATGAGTATGATATTGATTGATGGAAAACAATCTGAAAATTACAAAGTTCAGGATGTACCGCACGGAACAGTTTCCAAAAGATGGTACCAATCAAACGGATTGAAAGAAGACAGAAGGTTAACGGTTTACACTCCTCCGGGGTATGAAAATTCGAAAGAAAAATTTCCTGTTTTGTACCTGCTACACGGAATGGGTGGAGATGAAGAAGCGTGGATGACTTTGGGAAGAGCGTCACAGATTCTGGATAATCTGATTGCTCAGGGAAAAGCAAAACCTATGATTGTTGTGATGCCAAACGGCCATACCAGCAATTCAGCAGCGCCGGGCGAATCTTCCAAAGGTTTTTATAAAATTGATATGAAAACACCGGATATCTTCAGCGGCGATATGGAAACCTACTTCAAGGAAATCATGGAGTTTACCGAGCATAATTACCGCGTGAAATCAGATGCCGGAAACAGAGCAATCGCCGGACTTTCAATGGGCGGCTTCCATTCGTTGTATATTTCTGCCAACCAGCCTAAAACGTTTGATTATATAGGATTATTTTCTCCGGCGATTCTTCCGCCTGACGAAAAGAAAAGTCCGGTTTATCAGAATTTAGATCAAAAACTGAAAGCCCAGCAAACCAATTCGTACAAATTGTATTGGATTGCCATCGGAAAAACAGATTTTCTCTACAAAAACGTGACGGAATATCGTGAAAAGCTCAAAAAGATGAACTTCAAATACCAATATGTAGAATCCGAAGGCGGTCATATGTGGAGCAATTGGAGAACCTATCTGAATGATTTTCTTCCTCAGTTATTTAAATAAACAAATTGAAAATGAAAAGAATATTCATCACTGCACTATTTACAGCAGGAATATACAATGCATACGCCCAGAAATCTATTCCTTTATATCAGGGAAAGGCACCGGGAACAGAAAACTGGAAGCAGAAAGAAGCACAGCAATTCAACGGGTTGTTCAAAACGGAAGTTGTTTTCAATGTGTCCCAGCCTTCCATATTGATTTTTGAGGCAGATAAAACCAAGGCCAACGGAACAGTTGTTGTTATTGCTCCCGGCGGTGGTTTTCAAAGCTTATCGATCAACCGGGAAGGAATTGATATGGCAAAAAAACTCGCAGAAAACGGAATCACAGCTGTTGTTCTGAAATACAGGCTGCTTGAAACGAAGTCCAATGATCCTGCCAAAGAAATGATGGAAAATATCAAAGACAGAAATGCCTTTGATACAAAAACAGCACCTGTCAAAGTAATGGCGGGAGAGGATATCAAAACAGCGATTACCTATATAAGAACCCATGCCAAAGAATTGAATATCAATCCTGAAAGATTGGGCGTGATCGGATTTTCTGCCGGCGCCAGTGTAATTTTAGAGAGTGTCCTGCATAGTAAAGATGCTTCAACGCTGCCAAACTTTGCCGCATCCATTTATGGCGGGCCAAGCCAGGAAATTCTAAATACCGAAGTTCCTAAAGCTGTTCTTCCAATGTTTATCTGTGCCGCAAGTGATGATCAACTGAAACTGGCACCAAAATCAGTTGTATTGTATCACAAATGGCTGGAAGCAGGTCAGCCCGCTGAGCTCCATATCTATGAAAAAGGAGGCCATGGCTTTGGTATGGGAAAACAGAATTTACCCGTCGACAAATGGTCTGATGTATATCTTGACTGGCTGAGATTCCATAACTTTTTGTAGTTATTTAATCAATTTAATACTTTTTATATAGTTTCTTTCATGGCATTTTCTGTCCCACGGCAGAATATGCCGTGTTTTTTAGAATAGCATATTTTAAGCTTATGCTCTGTTTAATAAAAACTAAATCTAAATATGAATAAGAATAAATCAACACTGATCGGACTTTTTTCCGGGAACAAATATTCGGTATTGTTTTTGGCTTTAATGGGGGTGTCACCCCTTACAAAGGCTCAAAATAATCCAACAATTACCGTTGGCGGAAAAACATTCAAAGACCTCAATAAAAATGGTAAACTGGACGTCTGGGAAGATACAAGACTTTCTGTTGATCAAAGAATTGATGCTATCATCAGCCAAATGACCAATAAAGAGAAGGTTGATCTGCTGATTGGAACAGGAATGCCCGGAATTGAAGTCTTAACCGGACCTGTCGGAGATTCAAAGCAGGGACTTGTTCCCGGAGCTGCAGGCGGAACAGCTAATCTGGACAGATTCGGAATTCCGGCTACTGTTGTTGCGGATGGGCCTGCAGGCTTAAGAATTGCACCAACGAGGGAAAAAGATTCTAAAACATACTATGCAACGGCATTTCCTGTAGGAACCGCTTTAGCTTCAACCTGGAACAAAACGCTATTGGAAGAAGTAGGAAAAGCAATGGGGAATGAAGTGAAAGAATACGGCGTTGATGTTTTGCTGGCGCCTGCCTTGAATATTCAAAGAAATCCGTTAAATGGAAGGAACTTTGAGTATTATTCTGAGGACCCTGTCATTTCCGGAAAGACTGCTGCGGCAATTGTCAATGGAGTCCAGTCCCAGGGAGTGGGAACTTCTGTCAAACATTTTGCTGCCAATAATGAGGAGACCAATCGTTTAACAATCAATGCACATGTATCTGAAAGAGCATTGAGAGAATTATATCTGAGGAATTTTGAAATCACCGTGAAAGAATCTCAGCCCTGGACTCTAATGTCATCTTATAACAAAGTGAATGGGGTGTATACTTCAGATTCAAGAGATTTACTGACCCAGGTTTTAAGAAAAGAATGGGGATTTAAGGGCATCGTAATGACTGATTGGTTTGGTGGCTTTCCTGGATTTGAATCTATCAGAACAGGCGGGATTTCTGATGTTGTCAAGCAGATGAATGCAGGAAATGACCTTTTGATGCCTGGAATTCCGGCACAGAAGAAGGCATTGCTGGAAGCTTTGGATTCAGGTAGATTATCAAAGGAAGTAGCAGATCTCAACGTGAAAAGAATTTTGGAATATATATTCAGAACACCAACATTTGCACATTATAAATACAGCGATAAACCAGATCTGAAGGCACATGCTGAAGTAACCAGAAGCGCTGCTGCGGAAGGAATGGTTTTGCTTAAAAATGCAGATAATACCTTACCATTTGGCGATAAACAGAAAGAAGTTTCTTTATTCGGGGTAACCTCTTATGCCTGGATTACAGGAGGTACAGGAAGCGGCAGTGTCAACAACAGACATACGGTTTCTCTTTTGGAAGGCCTGAATACTGCAGGGTACAAATTGGATAAGGAGCTGGTAGAATTGTATAAACCCCACGCTGAAAAAGAGGCGGAGGCAGAAAAAGAAAGAAGAAAAGCCCGGGGAATTTTAGCATTGCCGGAACGACTTTCTGAAATTAAAATGGATGATGCTTTCATTACTAAAAAAGCCGAAACTTCTGAAATTGCTTTTGTAACACTAGGAAGGAACTCCGGGGAAGGAGGAGACAGAGTAGTGGAAAATGATTTTAATCTGGCAGCGGAAGAAATAGAAATGCTTGATAAAATTTCCAAAGCTTTCCATGCAAAAGGAAAAAAGGTTGTGGTCATACTGAATATCGGTGGTGTTATTGAGACCGCTTCGTGGAAGGACAAAGTGGATGCTGTTTTATTGGCCTGGCAGCCTGGCCAGGAAGGAGGACATTCTGTGGCAGATGTAATTTCCGGAAAAGTAAATCCTTCCGGAAAACTGACAATGACTTTCCCTGTAAATTATTCAGACCACGCATCAGCAAAGAACTTTCCGGGAGAACCATCGGATAATCCCGCAGATGTAACTTATAAAGAGGGTATTTACGTAGGTTACCGTTATTTTAATACTTTTGGGATAACACCTTCGTTTGAATTCGGGTATGGAAAGTCATATACGGATTTCGAGTATTCAAATA
Source organism: Chryseobacterium sp. 2VB (assembly GCF_005503635.1). Classification (NCBI taxonomy): domain Bacteria; kingdom Pseudomonadati; phylum Bacteroidota; class Flavobacteriia; order Flavobacteriales; family Weeksellaceae; genus Chryseobacterium; species Chryseobacterium sp. 2VB. The sequence goes on along the minus strand of NZ_SCNC01000005.1, from coordinate 48,915 downwards.
TTAAAACAAATTCTAAGACTTTTAATGATCATTTAGAAGTAAGTGTCACTATTAAAAACAAAGGAAAAGTATCAGGAAAAGAAGTCGTTGAACTGTATCTTTCTGCGCCTGGAAAGACAATTGATAAACCAAGATCTGAATTAAAAGCCTATGCTAAGACAAAAGAGTTAAATCCTGGGGAATCACAGACTGTTATTTTAACTTTAAACAAGAAAGATTTAGCTTCGTTTGAAACGGATAAATCCGCCTGGGTAGCTGAAGCTGGTAGGTACAAAATTCTGGTAGGAGCTTCCTCGTCGGATATCAGACAGAAGGCAGAAATTGATGTAACGAAAGAATTGTTAATTGAAAAGGTAGAACATATTCTCCCTGCCGATAAGCAATTTAAAGATCTAAAGTTTCAACAATAATGGAAATAAAATGAGGTATTCCTTAGTTAAAACTGAAATTTGCCAAGTATAAAACAGGCAATCCCGGATTTTCCACAGCCGGGCGAAGAGGTACAAAATACACATAAAAATGGCGCCAACTGAAAACAGTTGGCGCCATTTGGCTTTTGGTGAACTTGACGAGCGTATCTTCAAACACTTTTATTGATGATTTGGTTCGATTGAGCCAGATTAAACAAGAATTGTAAATCCTGTGTTTATCAAAGTAATTTTTTTTAGTTTTGAAATCGTAAATTTTATTGAAATTTATCATTTAAATATGTGCAGCAAATAATTTTGGATCATTCCTCTATTAAAAGGAATTACTTGTCCTTTTTCGCATGGCAGAAAGATTGTTAAAATAATGGTGACAATGTTAAATTATTTCATTTTTATTGAATTTAATGTAGGAAAGGGTAGATAGCTGAATTTAACATTAACAAATTCCTTACTTTACACAAGGTTAGAAGCTTAAAGTGAAACCGCTATAGAATATCTTTACAGGAGTTTTGTTGTTTAAAATTGGTTACAGAGATTTAAATATCACAATATAAAAGTGGTCCAATTAAAAATAGCCTTCCAGTATTTGAAAGGCTATAAAAAACACATGTTACGCATGGATGATGCGTGATGAAAAAATTATTCGAGTTCTATAGTTAAGTCAAGCTTTTTCCATTTTGCAATAGTATTCCGGCTAAGATTATATTTTAGTGCAATTTGAGTATTGTTAAGATGATGTTTTTTTTGATAATCTAATATTTGTTGTATCGATTGTTTATCATAATAACGATGTCTTTGGTTAAATTTTTTAACTTCCAAACTACTAAGTTCTCCGAAAATAATATTGTTAAGGGTAATAACATCCATTCCAGTTAAACTTTCCTTACTTAGGATTGTTTCACAATCTTTAGCTTTTAACGGGTGATGATCTTTAAGCAGATCTTCAAATATTTTCTTATAATTCAGACTCATTAATCAATCATTTTAAAATTCATGGATATTTCATGATTTACAATATTCTTTCCAGGCTCACATTACTTTCAGGAGTCCCCCCGAAAGTAAAACCTGCAATAGACAGACCTGTTGTATCAAATGAAACCCTGAAATTTACAGTATCATTTACATCAAGGAAGAGAACAGTATCCGCTGCTGCCAAATAGGTTCCCCCTCCAATGAAAGCCGTGTTAGCAGACATATAGGCCTTTTGTTGCGAATTGACTACAATTGCTATATTGGTCTTAACCCCAAAAAAACCCAAATTGGCTCCATTATATTGTAAATTAAAATTAACTCTGTATAATCCCTTTTGCCTTATTCTGAAAGTATCTGCAGATTGAAGGATAGATAAGTAATCTGCAAATTCAATTGGAGAAGTACTGGATGGAATTGATAAAGACAGATTACCAGAGGTACAAAATATACTGAGACATCCTGCGGAGGCGGTTTCAATTCTTGCACGGCTCCAGTTAGCTGATTTAGCCTGGGGAATAAAAGCCTGTTTCCATGTACTGCCATCATAAACTTTTGATACCGTTGCATTTTTATCATACATAAGCATTCCTTCCATTGAAAGGTCATCGTCATATCCATCTACCTGAGTTGCATTGTACTTAGGAAGTGTGGTATTATTACTCGCTGCGGGCTGTATCAATACCTTCTGACCTGTTGTATTTTGTAGTTCTAGTTGAGTGTAGGGAGTTTGTAAAGTACTTCCACCCATAATTACCTGTGCTTTTAAAAATGTACATCCTAGCATACAGGTTAATAATATATAATTTTTCATCGTTTTTTTTATTATGTTATTTAAGTCTCTGTATATTCACAAAAGTATCAGCATGATTGGTAGAGCTACTGTAGCCTCCAATAAGTGTAGTTGAGGATATAGCAGCTACTAACCTGATTCTTGAATTGGCAGGTAAAGTAACTGTAGAAGATACACTTGCACTTTTATTACCTGTTTGCCCAACATCAATAAAGGCTCCTCCATTCTGAAGAGTTTGTTTGAAGGCTAAGGTAGTCCAAGTTGTTCCGTTATCATAACTCACATCCAGGTTGATCCAATAAGATATATTTCCGGTAGTTCCTAGGCTGGCCCCACTAAAACCTACTACACCAGATATATAATATAAACCCGCATTAGGAATGGTAAGATAATTTGTTCCTACAGGAAGATTAAGATTATTAACAAGTAGTTGAGCTCTGTTATCAATTCCGGATAATGGGATAGTTTGTTTATTGTTGAATCCTAATAATATCTGGGCTATATCGCAAGAGCCTAATAGACACGACCAGGTTACAGAAGAACTCGATTGCTTTCTGGTTTCGAAAGGATTGAAAAATCCTCCTAATTGCAATGCAGGTATCCATGTTGTTCCATCATATTTGTAATATTGCTTATCTGTTTTATTATATAAAATAGAACCTTCGAGAGCGGGAAGGTCATTAAACCGATCTTCTACGGAGATGTTAAACAAAGGGAAAGAAAGAATGTCAGTAGCCTTGGTGAAAATTACTCCCTTTGCCGGATCTTTTAAGTCTAATAAGGCGTTAGGATTGGGACTTCCTGGGATTTTGGATAATAAAATCTGAGCTGACACTGTAATCCCTAATAGAGTAATTCCAAAAAAGCTAAATATTTTTGTTTTCATTTTTTATGTTTTAAAAATTAAAGCACCACTTTTTCAAAAATGATCTCTGGATTATTATTAAAAAAAGCTGTTACTGTAGTAGGAAATAATATAATCGCGGATTGCATAAAGGCATTTAAACGGATCTTATCTCCAACATTAAGCCTGGTAACAATTGATCCATTAAATACTGGTGTATATCCTAATCTGGCATTGTCTGATGTAAAGGATTGATAATCAATTGTACTGAAAGTTCCGGGGGCTGATGCAGAAGCTTTTTGTATTTTTATCTGAATTTCATTTACATTACTGTTAATATTCGGTGTAGGGCCGTTAAAGGTTGCATTGGACCTGTAAGTAATTCTATATACTCCTGCTTCGTTGGCTGTTATCTCATTGTTGGCAAGAGACAAGTTAATTAAACTGCCGGTAAAGTCCGAAGAACCATTGCTAAACAAAGGAATTGTTCCTTCTATACTACAGCCTCCTAATGCATTACAAGTTATAGAAGTATTATTTGACATCGAAAAATGAGCTAAATATTGAGGCTTTGTTTCCACTACATAGTCGTAGGTACTACGCCAACGTGTTCCGTCATGCTCATATATGGATGCATTGCTTTTACTATATACCAGTGCTCCCTTAAAGGTATCGTCACCAACTGGATTGGCCGCATTGCTTATTTGAGACACTGACGGCAGTAGAACAGCCTTAGCCGGAATTGTCGATTTTACATCCAGAATTGCATTGGGATGAGGGTCATGATCGCCGGGGGTGGTCGAGATAGCCACCTGGGCATACCCTTTTATTACCACCAGACAAAATAAAATGTAATGTTTTTTTTTCATCGCGTAATTTTTACATTGTTATTATATAATTAACCAGTCTGTTTGCCTTTCATAAAGCAATAACTATCATTTACATATAAAATGTTATTGAAAGTACACGCATTGAATTGTTAACTTTCTTGTTTGATCTGGGAAAAAAGGATATGAGGATATATCCTTTCTTCCAAATCAACATAATAACATTTGTGTTAATAGAATCGAAAAATAATTTACCTTCTAACTAAAGAATTTAAATTTTAGAGAGATGAAAATGATAAATATCGTAGCAACTATTTAATTGATCACCTGATTCTTATGCAAAGGTATAGCAGAGTTTGTTTTTCAGTTTTATGAAAGGGATGGTATGAGCTATTGATATCTGTCATTTGTATAGATAGTAGTAAAAATAAAGGTGAAAAGTAATTTTTATTTGAGATTTAACATCCAGATGTACATATTTTCATCTTTACTTATATTCAGTTTTTTTCTGAGTCTGTATTTTTTACTGATGACAGAATTGGGGCTGATATTTTTATAATCTGCTATAATTTTATTATCCAGATTTAATCTGATTAATGCACAATATTCCAGGTCGGAATAAGTAAGGTGGGAATTGATTTGTAATAACTGCTTGTTAAATGTTGGGAATGCCTCAGAGAATTTAAGATGAAAGGATTGATCCTTATTTTGAACAAGTAATTTGAGTTCCGTTAGATTTTCAATGCTGATATCTTTTTTATTTTGGGAAGAATATTGTTTAATATTCGTTTCTGTGTTAGTAAGCGGATAGGGCTTTCTAGGGTATTTTTTCTTTTTTATGTAAAAAATATATAGTAAAGCAATAATGGAAATGGAAAGAATAAGAATGACGATTAATAATTTATTGGTATTTGTTTGATTATCAGTGTTTTTAGAACTTTCCGGCCTGGAGATAATATTATTTAACACTTTTTTTTCAAGAATTAATATACTGTCGCTTATCTTTTGAGCTTTTTCAGAATAAATAGCCTGTTTTTTATAATCCTTGAGACCTAAATAAGACCTAGCTTTCCCTGAGTAAATATCTTTTAGTGCCAGCGGATATATTTTGTACTTTTTTGCAAGGTGATCTGATTTTTCAAAATTGTTCAGAGCTTTTGTGAAGTTTCCTTTTTCATTTTCTATATTTCCTTTTAGTGTGTAATAATGTATAAAATCTGAGGAATCTTTTTGTACCTCCATTTCTTTTGCAAATTGTATAAGATATCTTTCTGTATTTTTAATATCTCTTTTAGAAAAATATTTATAGCTCAAATCCATTGCAAATGAAGCTAAGTAATTTTTTCTAAGATAAAAATTGTGATTTATTTTTTTCGATTCATCGTAACCCATGTGAAGATATATTAATGCAGAATCACTTTGTCCATTTTGCCCTTCTTTCATTATATTTCTTGACATGGTTCTATATACTGCCGCTTTTAAAACAGGATTTTCTATACTATTTATTTTTCCAATTTGGCTCAATGCTTCCTTAAGTAATTTACGGGATCGTTTAGTATATCCTAATTCTGAATAAATCATTCCTTCAGCAGTATTAAGTCTTGCAAGATTATATTCATCATGATTTTTTTCTGCTAAAACCCTGCCTTCAGAAATAATTTTAAGAGCCATTTCATAATTCTGTTCATTCATATAGATTTCCGTCATTTTCGAAATGGCATCCAAAATTCCCTTTGAGTACATAATCTTTTTTGATTGTATATATACTGTATAGGACAAATCTAGTAGCTGTTTGGAACCTAAATCAGCATATGCATCCTTTCGTTTTAAAACTGCTATTAAACTATCAATTTCTTTTTTAGATATGGAATGATTTTGAGAATAGCAATAATGGCTACCTATAAAAAGCAAGATGAATATAATCAATGTAGTTTTCGCTTTTATAGCATTATCTTTCATGGTAATAAATATTGGGAGCTTATTGGTATCAAACATTTTCAAACAGGATAGTGATATTTACAAGGTATTAAGCATCCAAGTATACATGTTTTCGTCAGTGCTGATATTCAGTTTCTTTCTAATTCGGTATTTTTTGCTGATAACTGAATTTATAGTAACTTTTTTATAACGGGCAATTTCTTTGGTGTCAAATTTTAATTTGATTAAAGCACAATATTCCAGATCAGAATGAGTGAGCTGAGGATTAATATTTATAAGTTTTTGGTTGAAAGAGGGAAACACTTCAGAAAACTTAAGTAAAAAAGCTTTGTCATCGTTCTTGGCCAGTTGAATAAGTGTTCTGAGAGATTCAATTTCTGTTTCAGACTTTTCATTTTGCAGTGGCGAGAAGGGTTTGAGCTGCAATTCTGAAGAATTTACCTCTGGAGATACTTTTGTCGATCTGTGATCATGAGGAATCTTGTAGCGAAAGATATAAAATATTAATCCAGCCAAAACTATAAATGTACAAGCTATAAGATAATTGTAATTTTTATTTTCCTTATCAATAAAAGGATCATCACCTTCATTAATATCAATTGCAATGTTTAAAAGCTTCTGATCAGCTATTGTAATGCTATCTGTGATTTTTTTTGCTTTAGCACTGTATATTGCCTGATTTTTATAATCATTAAGCCCTAAATAAGATTGTGCTTTTCCAGAGTAGATATCTCTTAATGAAAGGGTGTATATTCTATATTTTTGATTAAGTCCCAATGCTTTGTCAAAGCATTCCAGAGCTTGCAAATAATCTTTCTTTTTGTTCTCTATATTTCCTTTAAGGATATAATAGTGAATAAAATCAGATTGGTCTTTTTCCTTGAACATTACTTTGTGAAATTCATTAAGATGCATTTCTGATTTAAGAAAATCATTTCTCCTATAATATTCTTCGGCTAGATCTGTGGCAAAAATGCCCATGAAAAAAAATTTATAAGGGTTTTTATTATCTAATTTTTTTATATCCTCTTGTCCTTTATATAAATAGATCAACGCTGAGTCTTTTACACCAACTGAGCTTCTTTGAAAGTTTTGCGCTTTTGTTCTATTAATCAAGGCTTTAAGTAAATAGGTCTCTTTTAAAGGTATTTGATGAACAAGACGTAATGCATTATCAAGTGCTTTGTCGGATTTTTTAATGTATCCCAATTCAGAATAAACAGCAGCTTCCTGTATAAAACATATTGCTAGTGAATAATTGTCCTCATACTCTTTAGCCAGACTTTTACCTTGTAGAATTTTTTCAAGTGCTGCTTTATAGTTTTGTTCATTCAGGTACACTTCAGACATTTTCAGATCTGCCTGGATCATTCCTTTACCGTAATCAATCTCTTTAGATTGATAATAAATTTCAGTACAGATTCGTAAGACTTCCTTGCTCCCCTTGGTGGCATATATGCCTTTATCCTGAACGACCATAATCATACTATCTATAGCTTTTTGTTTTTTTATATTGTTCTGTGAATAACAAGAATTATAGAAGAAAGTTAAAATTATCAATAAAAATTTAATTTTCACAAGTAGAATTTTTATATGGTTGATAAAATGTTAATAATAAAGGCAAATTCATTCATTTGGTTTATTGATTAAATTTACTAATTTATTTAGTATTATTCACTGAGTACTATATGCAAATTTGTATCTGAATGGATACGGATAAATAACTAAATTTCTGAAAAGATCTTGCAACATTTTCTACATGCTACCCCAAATAATCAGTAAAATGAGGTAGTAATTCTATGAGCAATTTAAATTTATGCTGTTACTAATTGACCCCGTTTTTGTATTTAATAATCCATTTATATAAAGTAGTTTTCGGAATTTTGTATTCATTTATTACTTCCTTTTTACTTTTCTTACCTGAATCGATCTGGTTCAGAACAAATGAAATAATTTCTTGAGTGTACAATTTTTTTCTGAATTGAGGAAGTGTAGATTCTGCATTCACAGTTGTATTTTTGACTTTGGCAGGTGGAGCATACAATATGAGGTAATGGGAGTATATTCTGAAAAAATCATACTCAAGTAAAATGCTAAATCTCAAAATAAGATCGCTTTCTATTGATTTTTGGGATAATATTCTTGTCAGCTCTTTATCTGTACATTTCATAAATTTACAGATTCTACTGCTATCTATTTTATATTCTTTTATTCTTTGGGTGATCAGATCTCCCATATGAATATTCTTAATGTCATGAACCATCCTTTAAGTATTAATTGGCTTGCAAAATTAGAATGCTTATTGAAGATTTTGAATAAAATAACATGGCTGTATCTGTCGAAATCTGTCATTTTTATTGAAATCCGGCGGTTCTAATTCAGTTGGCTAATTCGGATTCATTTGCCCTCCTCGTCGTTATACGAATTACACCTTTAATTTAATTATCAAATGTTGGTGTTCATGGAAAGTGACAGATATTGACAGTCTTTGACTAGATGTTTTATTTTCGGTAATTAATAACTTTGACTTTCTATTTTCGAACAGATAACAAGGGTTGTCTTTATCTAAATTCCAAATTTTAATTATTGAATTTTATCAATTCAGGATTTACAAAAACATAGTAATAAATAAAAAAATGGAAATACAATTGTTAGTGTCTTTTCTTTGCGCATCAGTATTATTATCTCTAATGCCCGGGCCGGATAATATATTTGTTTTAACCGAAAGTATTACAAAAGGGAAAAATAATGGGATAGCCATTTCGTTTGGGATGTCTTTGGGAGTCTTAGTTCACACTACGGCGGCGGCTACCGGGCTATCAATTATTATTCAAAAGTCAGCAATGGCATTTAGCATTATTAAATTTATAGGGGCTGCTTATTTGTTTTATTTGGCTTTTCTTTCTTTTAAAGAAAAAAAAGGAACGATCGATCTTGTGAAAAAGGAAGATAAGAAAGAAGAGATGTTTTATCTTATCAAGAAAGGCTTTTTAATGAATGCTTTAAATCCTAAAGTTGCGTTGTTTTTTATTGCCTTTTTACCTCAGTTTATTACTAAAGCTGGATTCAATATTACAATACAAATGTTCATCTTAGGAGCCATTTTTGCAGTGCAAGTTTTTTTTGTTTTTTATATAATTTCTCTATTGTCAAGCAGGCTGACGAAATATGTTAAAAAACCTAAGTTTTGGAATATAACAAAATGGAGTAAAGTGGGAGTACTTTCAGGTTTAGGTTTATTCTTATTATTTTCAAAAAAGTAATAGAAGCATTTATAAGAATACAATGATTGAAACAAGTATCAAAGCGATATTTTAAGTTTACTAAATAGTATAATGGTTTTCCGAAGGCTTTTATCGAAAAGTTCCCTTTATTAAATTATAATTGATGAATAAAAAGAAAATTCTATTCCGGTTACGCTCTATGGAAATGGGGGGTGTACAAAAAGTATTGTTAGAACTATTAAATAGACTGGATAAAAATACATTTGATATTTCACTATTACTAAATATCCATCAGGGTGATCTAAAATATGAAATCCCGTCTCATGTAAAGCTATTTTACTTAACAAAAGGAAGAGAAGAACTACCAAACAATAAAATTTTATTGTTTCTACATTTGATATATAGAAGGCTGGTATTAAAGAGTTATTATTTCTTCCCGGACTTATTAAAAAAAAAGCTTGATGATGTTCCCGACATTGAAATTGCGTTCATGCACTCTAATTTGCGTGATCTTGTTAATAGTCCCTTTAAAAAATCAAAAAAAATAAATTGGTTCCATTCAGATATTCGTTTTTTTGGCTCTAAAACAATTATAAATCAAACTATAGAGTTTATGAAGCGGTGCGATATTACGGTATTTGTATCTCGTGCTACCCATCGTAATGTTGAGCTGTATACTAACAATATGATCTCTAATGGAATTTGTATACATAATATTCTGGATCATCAATCAATCAGGGTAAAGTCAAAAGAGCTAATTTCTGATAATCATGTAATAAAGGATAAGAAAAATGTTTTTATATCTACTGGTAGATTGGTTTTCGCAAAAGGCTATGATATTTTACTGGAAGCTCATAGCGAGCTTATTCGAGAGGGGTTCCCTCATTATATTTTTATTATAGGGCAAGGTCCGGATTACCAAAAATTAAAACAAAAAATATCTTCAGAAAAAATGGAAGATACTTTTATTCTGATCGGACAAAAAGAAAACCCATACCCTTACATAGTTGCTGCCGATTACTATATCCAACCGTCTCGTTATGAAGCATATCCTTTGGCTATAGGAGAGGCTCTTGCTCTTAATAAACCAATTATCAGCACGGATGTAGGAGGAATAAAAGAAATGCTTACCCATAATGTGACGGGTTTGATCGTAAATTTTTCAAAAGAAAATTTAAAACAAGCAATGAAATCTTTTATTGAGCAAAAAGACTTAGTGAACTATATTAAGAAGAATCAAACTAATTTTGACTTCGATCAGCATAATCGGTTGATTGATGAGGGAATACAAAAGATTTTATCTTAAAGAATTTCTTTTATCCCATAGATTTAAAATGTTATTTTGAAACACATCAACATTAAGCTTGTTCCTGTCAATATTCCTGATTATAGTGACCTCCATATGAACTATATCCCTTGGAGCGTCTTTACTGTATATTTTATAATCAAGTTTTTACGTCCTTAACTACAGGATTACAAAACTCATTTTTACCAGATAATTTTTTGGACCAAGTTTAGTATTTAAGTAATAAACAAGATAATTGTCAATAATCATTTCTTAAATTTTGTATTTTGATTATGTTTTATTACCTAAGAATAATTTATTCACATTAATAAACATGGCGCCAACTGAAAACAGTTGGCGCCATTTGGCTTTTGGTGAACTTAACAGGACTCTATCAAAACCATTTATTAGCAGATATAGATAATGTTTCGAAGGTGTTAATTGATATTTTATAAATTAGAACTTAGCTCTAAAATCCACCGTTTTAAAAGTTATTTATTAATTATGTCGTCATACAAGTTATCAACTACTTTTTCTAAAATTTTTCCTGTTTCATTAAAGCTGGTGTTTGTCAATATAGATATTCCTATATTTTGTTTAGGATAAATCACAAACCAATTCTGCATTCCGTAGATACCGCCGTGATGTCTGTAAATTAATTGATTATCATTTTCTATGATGTACCAGTGATAACCTTCCCAAAAATCAGAACCTTCTTTATATAATTTTTTATGAGATTCGTTTACAATAAGATTTGATTGGTCAAGTTGCAATTTCATATATTTTACTAAATCGGTAGTTGTAGAGTGCAATCCTGAAATTCCACCCCATAAAGTTCTGTTGAAGTTGGGCATTAACTCGTTTTTATCGTTATAACCTTTTACCAATCTTTTTCTGTCATTTTCATTGAGTGTAAATTTGGTTTGGTTCATTTTATTGGGCTTTAAAATAAATTCAATAACCAATTCCTCAAAAGATTTTTGATACACTTTTTCAAGAATATATGCGGTTAACTCTGGAGCTGTGTTGGAATAAGAATAGACTTCTCCGGGCTTCGTTTCAATTTTGATGAGTGTCAATCCTCCAAAAAAAGCCTTTTTATTTTCACTTTTTAGAGGCATATTAGGAAAACCACTTGTATGCGTGATAAGATGTTTGATTGTTATAGGTTCTCCTTTAAATTCTAAATTGGGATAAGGCTCATCAAGATAGATTCTAATATCATCATCTAAGTTTATTTTTTTATCAAGTACTGCTTTTGCAGCTACATAACCTGTAAAAGTTTTAGTTACAGAAGCTAATTCATAAAGTGTAGAATCGTTTGGTCTATTTCCTTTTCCAATAGTCAATTCTCCAAAATGTTTTATGGTGGATTTCCCATTTTTAAGCACTGCAATAGAAACAGAATGAAATCTTTTGTCCTCCAATAACTGAAGAGCATTTTTTTTAATCGCATTTTCAACATTTTGTTTATTGATTTTCTGTACACTTTTACACCCAATTAAGGCAAAAAATAAAATAGTGGCTAAGTATTTCATTGTAATAATTTATAGCTTAATGAGAAATATATTAATCAAATGTTTTAATAATTGTATTCTGAAACTTTTCAGCTTCATCTTTATGAATTTGATGCCCAGAGTTTTCAAATAGGAATAAATCTTTCTTTGGTGCTTTCACTTGTTTATAATATTCTTCTGTAATGGAAGTTAATGTTTGAATATCATTTTTACCAACTAAGAAATAAACCGGACAATTGACTTTCTTTAATGTTTTTGGTAAATCAATTTTCATAACTTCATTCCACGCAGGAGACCAGGTTTTTGACCATTGAAGAAAGTCTTTTTTGAAATCATCAGAGGTTACATATTGCTTTCCATCTTTGTAAAAAAGCCATTTTCTTAAATAAAACATTTCTTCATCATTGGTAAAAGGAAAATGTACTTTTTCCAATTCTTTCATGGCAACAGGATTATCTTTAAAATGAGCTTTCAATGTTTTAAGTAGTTCTTTTTCGCTCGCTAATTGACTGATTACAGGATTTACAGCAAAATAACCATGTAATAATTCCGGATGATTTCTAACAATGTAAAATCCTAAAGCATTTCCCCAAGAACTGCCTAACAGATAAAGCTTTTTCTGATTCAGTTTCTTGAGTAAGAAATTAATAACCTCATAAGTATCCTTTCCCATAAGTTCTACTGACGGCTGAACAGGCGAAGGATTTAAGGCTAAAGTTTTTCCCGCATCTCTTTGGTCCCATTGAACTATGGTAAATTTATTTTTTAAAATGTTGGTGAAAGAATCTGCATTTTTCATCATTGAGCTTCCCGGGCCGCCCGATAAAAAAAGAAGGATCGGTTTATTGGCATCATCAGTTTTAATTTCTATGACTTGTTTTATTCCGCCAATTTCGGTGGTTAAAATGGTGTCTATTTTTATTGGATTTGATTGTGCTAAACAAAATACAGATAATAGAGTTAAAATAAAAAGGCTTATTTTTTTCATAGTTTCTAAGTTTTAATTTGACTTTAGATTTTCTGATACAAATATGCTGTAGAAAGTTTTGAGATAAGTCCATATAAAAAAGTCGAACTCATTTTATTGATTAAAATGAGTCCGATTATCTACAACTTGGAGTTCGAATATTTGCAATTGTTTAATAATCAATTGTTTCTGAATTCTATTGGCGTTTGATTCGTATATTTTTTAAAAGAGGTATGGAAAGAAGATTTTGAATTAAAACCTACTTCATATAAAATTTCTAAAACTGTTAACTCTTTTTTTGTAGGGTCTTTTAGAATGGTCATTGCTTTTTTTATGCGGTATTCATTCACAAAATCAAAAAAGTGCTGATTGATGTGATGATTAATCAATACAGATAAATCACGAACAGGAATTTCTACCTGATTTGCCAACTCCTGAATCGTTAATGATGGTTCTAAAAAGGGTTCTTTTTCAACCATGAAATTTCTAAGTTGTTCGATTTGAAAACTTTTTGTTTCGTCGGTTTTATTTTCAGTTTCTAGCGTTTCAGTAAAATCTTTTGTTGGTTGTAATGTAGAATCAATTCTGCGAAAAAGCTCAGGATAATTTAATGCTTTCAATATAAACCAACAGGCAGTCAATAAAAATACTGTTCCAGCAACAATATTCAACCAGATAAATAAATCCCTATCCTGCGTGTATCTTACGATGTTTTTTACAATTATACATAAGTGGATAAATAGGAAAATCATTGTAAGCTGAGATAACCATTTGTATAGTAAAGTGTTTGGATTGGTATAATTTTCAAGATAAATCTTCTTATATTTTTTGAGTATCATAAATATCCCAACGATATAAGAAAAATACTGCAGTTCTGCAATTGCCTGATAAAAATACATTTCAGGAGAGTGCCACATATCTTTAAAGAACGATTCTTTAGCATCACCTTCCGCAAGATAAAGTCTTGGAACTAAAATTAAATTGACAACAATGAACGGAATAAGATGCAGTAAATGCTTTCTTTTTAAGGTAAAATCAGAATAACAAACAGCATTAACGTACAGATAGAAAAGAGGTATTACCAATAAGTAAGCAGATATTTTGAAACCCTTCAGATTGTAACTATCTGTAAAAAGGTGCATAAAAAGTCCGCTGATATCAATGGCATTAATGATAAGGAACGCTGCAAACAACTTGTTTTCTAGTTTTTTTTCTGTTTTTACCGTTAATAAAAATACAGCAAGAAGCAACGATATAAAAACGGCAATCGCAGCAATAACTTCCAGAAAATTGAGTTTGTCCATTTATTCTTTTTTACAAAAATAAGATATAAGTGATGAAGAAAAATGGTACATTGTAAATAAAGAAAAAATGGCGCCAACTATCTTCAGTTGGTGCCATTGGGCTTTTGTGTGACCAAGACGAGCGTATCTTCAAACACTTTTATCGATGATTTGATTCGCTTGAGTCCATTAAACAAGAACTGAAAAGTTCATTTTATGTAGTAATTTATTATAAATTACTTTTTATTATATTGTACTGAGACGAGTTCAATCGGTTTATCCGCTATATCACTTATTTTAATACCTGATTTAATATTGCTGCCCATAAACTAATATAAAAATACTTAGGCTATTATTTTCATCCTTTTTATTCATTAAACAATTGAAATAAACAAATTTTAAAGTGTAAAAAAGTATTGACGAACAAATCCTGTAAAATCAATTATTTTACAGGATTTGTTCGTCAATAGGAAGAGAGTGAAAGCAATTGATGATATTAACTTGGACTTTCTGGCACAATAAACTTGGACTTTCCAACAAAACATGCCATTGTTTTTTCAGGCGATCTTTGCGGTATAAATTCAAAGAAAATGAAAGATTTAAATGGTAAAACAGCAGTCCTTGTAACGGGCGGCTCCGGTTTCATCGCTGTTCATTGTATCATAAAATTACTTGAACAAGGGTATAAGGTCAGAACAACACTTCGTTCTCTTAACAGACAGGATGAGGTGAAAGATATGCTGAGAAAAGGAGGGATAGACGCATTTGAAGACCTCTCCTTTATGGAGGCTGACCTATCAAAAGATAATAATTGGGATAAGGCTGTGCAGGGGTGCACCTATGTTCTGCATATAGCATCCCCAACCCCCATTGTTAATTATAAACACGAAGACGAAATGATCGTGCCTGCAAAAGAGGGTGTGCTAAGGGTTTTGAGAGCTGCGAGGGCAGCCCGTGTTAAGAGAGTAGTTCTCACATCTGCTTACGGAGCAGTAGGGATGGGAAATATAAATCGTACAACACCTTATACTGAAAAAGACTGGTCAAATCTTAAGGCCAATCTTCATCCTTATCAAAAATCAAAAACAATTGCAGAAAAAACGGCGTGGGAGTTTATCAGTAATGAGGGAGCCGGTCTTGAGCTTTCAACGGTTAATCCTGTGGCCGTAATGGGGCCGGTTCTCGGTACAGATTATTCCCATTCCAATCAGGTAGTGAAGAAGATGCTGGAAGGAGAGATCGGAGCATGTCCAAAAGTATACTGCTGCCATGTGGATGTACGTGATGTTGCTGATCTCCATCTCCTTGCTATGACACATCCGAATGCCAATGGTGAGAGATTTCTGGCTACCACCGGTAATGCTTTGTCAATGCTGGATGTTGCTAACATATTAAAAAAAAATCTAGGGGAGACGGCAGCGAAGGTTCCTACCAGAGAGCTGCCCAATTGGATCGTCAGAACAGCCGCGATATTCAATCCATCATTACGCATGCTGGCTACGCTGCTGGGTAAATATGCAGAAACGAGTGGGGATAAAGCGAAGCAGTTACTAAAGTGGTCACCCCGCTCTAGTGAAGAAGCAGTAATGGCTACAGCAAATTCAATGTTAGAGCTAGGTCTGATAAAAAAATAAGAAATAATAAATTCCAGCTGGCATGCATGTTGAAAATCTTATTTTTACGCAGCGACTGGTAAAGCAATAATTATTACATTTATCACATGAAAGAATCAAGTATTGCTTCCTGTTATATGAGTCCTTCTCCCGGTACGGAGCAGTTTATCCCAGACCATTGCTTTATGTATCTGGTCTCGGGCTCAATGCTTGTTTATGATGGACATAAGGAATATCAAATCCATTCCGGAGATTACGGCATAGGCAGAAGAAATCACCTTGCTAAATACATCAAACAGCCGGAGGATAAGCCTTTCAAAAAGATATTCATTTTGTTCGGGCAGGATTTTCTAAAGAATTTTAAGGATTTGTACGGGTTTACTGCTGAAGAAACAAAAGCAGCAGGTGCTATCATTCCATTGGCTAAAGATAAGCTGGTTAAAAATTTTATGGATTCGATAATTCCTTATTTTAATGAAGATGGAATAATGGAAGAACAGTTCTTGGATGTTAAGCGGACCGAACTGCTGCTCGTGCTTCTGAAGGTAAGTCCAGAACTTGCCAATGTCTTTTTCGATTTTGCGAGTCCCGAAAAAATAAACCTTGAGGAGTTTATGAACCGCAATTACACGTTCAATGTGAGTATAGAACGGTTTGCCTATCTGACAGGAAGAAGCCTGTCTGCTTTCAAACGTGACTTTGAAAAAATATTCCATGCCACTCCAAGGCATTGGCTTGTACAAAAACGACTGGAAGAAGCATATTATCTTATCGATAAAAAAGGCAAAAAGCCTTCTGAGATTTATCTAGATCTTGGTTTTGAGAATTTTTCCCATTTCTCCTTTGCATTTAAAAAAATGTTTGGACATCCGCCAACTCATTTGACCGGAAAGCCAAAGAGCAGCCGCTGACCTTTTGAAAACATTAATTTGGACTTTTTACAACAATACGATAAGGGTTTTTTTCAGAAATTTGTATAAGAAACAATGGGTAAAGATTCAGAAGGAGATAGGTTTTTAACCTGATGAATTTCAGATGTTTAAAAGGCGTGGTAATAATTCCGGAGACCTTATTTTCCGGATTGTGGCAATCTATAGAAACATTTTAATGAAATGGGTAAAGTGTACTCATTGGAAGTAAATTTTCAGCAGTAGAGACGAATTAAAATTTGAGATGAAATGAAAATTACAGATTTGACTAACTGTCCGGTAGAACCAATGATCTCCCCCGAGCATTTTTTAATGGATCATACATTTCTGTTTCTGCTCAAGGGATCAATGAGAGGCTTTGATGGAAAAACAAATGTTTTGCTCAGGAACGGCGAGTGCTGTATGGTTGTCAGAAATCAGCTGCAGCGTCACAGCAAGATTCCCGTTAATGGAGAGTTTAAAAAAATTATTATGCCCTTCAGCCAGGAATTTCTCAAAGAATTTAGTGAAAAATATAAATATGATGCCGGCTTTAAAAATAAAAACCGGTCAGCATTTATTTGTCTGCCTAAAAAAGGACTGCTGGAAAATTATTTACAATCACTGATTCCTTATTACAGGGGAAAGAGTGAAATTGAAAGTAAATATCTGCGCATTAAGAGTGAGGAGCTACTTCTCGTACTTCTGGAGGTAAAGCCTGAATTAGCGATGATACTTTTCGATTTTGGTGATCCGGAAAAAATAGATCTCCTGACTTTTATGCAGAAGAATTACAAGTTCAATGTCTCTTTAGAATACCTTGCATTTCTTTCGGGCAGAAGTCTTTCAACATTTAAAAGGGATTTTAAGCTGCTGTATAACCAGACACCTTCTCGCTGGCTCGTTCAACGACGCCTTGAAGAAGCTCATTTTCTGCTGGAAAACAAAAGAAGAAGACCGGGTGCTCTGTATCTTGAGCTGGGATTTGAAAATTTTTCACATTTTACCCAGTGTTTTAAAAAAAAGTATGGTTATACACCTTCCTCGCTGGCAGAATCAGGAAGAATAGTCTTCAATGAAACAGAAGAACCCAAAAGTTAAGTTGAAATAGCAGAATTAACGATGAAAAAGACAGAAAAACTAGAAGAATTCAGCCAAAGATCTACCAAAAAGGTACAAGATATGGTTGGTGAGCCCAAAATAGAACATTTCGGTATCTTTACAAGAGATAACTGCCCCTTAACTTCTGCTTATGGCCGTAGAAATTTTTACAAGGTAGCGCTTGTGCTTGATCCCGGTAAACTATTTTATGCAAACCGATGGGTAGATATTGATAGACCTGCACTGCAATTTTCAAACCCGATGATTCCCTATGCGTGGGAAAATGAGGTTGAGGATCGCAAAGGGTGGTTTTGTCTGTTCAATGAGGAATTTCTGTATCAGGGAGAGCGAAGCGGAACACTAAAACAAAATCCCTTCTTTAAGGCCGGAGGTTTGCCTGTTTTCTTTCTGGATAGCAAAGAAGAATTGCTCATAACCGGCATATTTCAGAATATGTTGGAAGAATTTAATTCAGATTATGCTTATAAATATGATGTACTGCGCAATTACCTGCATATTTTAATGCATCAGGCTATTAAACTCAAGCCTTCAGAAGATTACAGACAGTATGGTAATTCTGCTTCACGCATGACTTCTCTTTTTCTGGAGCTCCTTGACAGGCAGTTTCCCATTGATCCGGATATTGGTTTGGTTTTAAGATCAGCACAGGATTATGCCGAAAATCTTTCTGTTCATGTGAATTCCTTGAACCGGGCCCTGAAAGATATCACCGGAAAGACCACTTCGGAATATATTAATCATAGGATTATACAGGAAGCTATTTATCTACTGAAACACAATCAATTCAATATTTCTGAAATCGCTTACATGCTGGGATTCCAGGAACCGAATAATTTTACCAGCTATTTTAAAAAACATACCGGTACATCACCCAGTTCTGTGAGAAGCTCTTAATACAAAGTTTTAAAGAATTGGTTTGATATTCATAGATATTTGTTTGAAGCCAATAGGAGATCTGTTTTTTCATGTTCATAAATTTGTATGGGCACAATATAAATTTCGACGGAACCGCTGGGTTAGTTATAAAAAATAAGACAAATGGCAAGATCAGTGAATTATAGAAAGATAAATACTATGGATACTTTATTGAAAACAATATTAATGCTATTAAGCATGATATCTTTAAAAAGCAATGCGCAAATGATGAATCAGAATAAGCTGGAGAAACAGTATACCAATAAAGATTTTTACAAGAACGGCATCTTTCAGAAAGATGTGGCGAAACAGGCTGTTAAAGAAGTTATTTTAAGCCATGGTGAGTCCTATGCTGATAAAATCGACAAGAAGATATGGATAAGTGACTTTGGATTAGGCGACTTTGAGCACGTAGGACTGGCAAGTGTTACCTGGTTCAATGATCCCCTATATGACTATTTTGCGATGACTATGTACTTATTGCCCAATCAGATGATCCCTGAGCATATTCATCGGGCTATAATGGAAGCACCTAAGAAACCGGCAAAATATGAAAGCTGGAAAGTAATCAGAGGCTGGATATACAATTTTTCTGAAGTTGGTGATCCTACACCAGATCCTCCTTTGATTCCCGCTTCATTTGGATCGGTTAAAAGTAAGAATTTTTCCATTATAAAGGCAGGAGAAACCTCGGCGCTGAAGAAAGTGGAAACCTGGCATTTTATGATGGCAGGCCCTCAGGGGGCAATTGTTGATGAATACGGTGTTCACCATGACCGTAGAGGCTGGTTCAGCTCTAATCCTAAAGCGCACCCAACTAAATAAACTGGTCTTAATTTTTTAATCTGAGACTGCAAGCTGCCTATTTATACCTTTAAACAGGCAAATTAAAAAATAATAGTAAAATTGAATAATATGAAATGGATTCCAAAAGATAATCGCTACGAAAAAATGCTGTATAACCGCACCGGTAATAGTGGACTTTTACTGCCAGCCATATCAATGGGGCTGTGGCATAACTTTGGTGATGATACCCCTCATAAAAATAAAGTTGATATCTGTACGACAGCATTTGATCTGGGTATAACGCATTTTGATCTTGCCAATAATTACGGGCCAAAGCCGGGAAGTGCCGAGATCGCATTTGGGAAAATACTAAAGGAAGAGTTCTCAGGACTGCGGGATGAACTCATTATTTCTTCTAAGGCAGGATATTATATGTGGCCAGGTCCATATGGTGAATGGGGCAGTAAAAAATATATTATCGCCAGCTGCGATCAGTCTCTTAAAAGAATGGGAGTTGATTATGTTGATATTTTTTATTCTCACCGTTACGATCCCAATACACCATTGGAAGAAACCATGATGGCACTGGATCAGCTGGTTCGTTCCGGAAAAGCACTTTATGTAGGTATTTCATCTTACAATTCTCAGCGTACGAAGGAGGCTTATGAAATTCTCAAAGCTTTGGGTACACCATTCATTATCCATCAGCCCAGCTATTCCATGCTGAATCGTTGGATCGAGAAGGACGGATTATTAGAAACTCTGGACGATTTAAAATTAGGATCCATCGTATTTTCGCCTTTAGCGCAGGGAATGCTGACCAATAAATATCTGAACGATATTCCGGAGGACAGCAGAGCTTCTCAGGGCAAATCTTTGCAGCAGGGATTTCTGACTGAAGAGAATCTCCAAAATATCAGGGAGCTGAATGCAATCGCTATGAAACGTGGTCAGACCTTAGCTCAGATGGCTATTGCCTGGACATTAAAACAAGGAAGGGTTACTTCCGCACTGATCGGAGCAAGCAAACCACAACAGGTTATTGATTGTGTTGGTGCTTTGGATAATCTTGAATTTACGATGGATGAGTTAAAACAAATCGATCTTTTTGCCAAAGACGGAGGCATAAATCTATGGCAGCAGTCTTCGGAAAATGCATAAAAGCAATTAACTGTCGACAAAAGTGTAACCCCCGAGGGTGTTCAAAATAGATAAAAGGAATCATTAAGATTCCTTTTTTTGTTTAAGTACTGCACAAAATCTTATCACTTTCAGTGGTGTTTTAACTTTTTGGTAAAGCTGAACAGTACCCGTTCAGCCTCAAATAAAATTTCCTGTACCCTTACCTGTTTGATATTCATAGATTTCTGTTTGATGTGAATATAGAACATGCATGGCAGTCAATCTAACTTTGTAGTATAAATTTTAAGAATATGAAATACAAAGATTTAGATCGGAAAATTGTATCTGAAACAAGAAAGTTCCTGATGCTGTTTTTCGTGATTTGCATCGGAAATTTTTCCTTTTCCCAATCAGCTTCTCAATCAAAGAGTCCTGGTGAGAAGAAATTAAAAGTTCTTGTTACCGGCCATCTGGGCTATGTTGGAAGTGCTTTTGTTAAGGCCTTTGGAAACAAGTATGATATTGTGGGCTATGATCTTCTTGAAGGCGATGATATTCTGGATTATGATCAACTGAAGAGAAGAATGAAGGGGGTAGATGTGGTTGTTCATGAAGCAGCAATACCTGCTCCTGTTCCGGGTAAAAATTTCAATGATTATTTCAGAACCAATGTGGAAGGTACGGCTAATGTTGCCCGGGCGGCTTATGAAAGCGGAGTTAAAAGGCTAATATACGCCAGTTCCACTACTATTTACGGGATAGAAGGAGGAATTCCGTTTTCCTATCCCATTAGTGAAGGACAATCATTTGTTTCTCAGTATTTGAAAGCTGATGATCTGCATACACGTGATATCGACTTATCCTATCATATGAGTAAAGTTATGGCTGAACAGATCATAGCGTGGTACGGACTGAACAAAAAAATGGAAACCATTGCTTTACGCTACGGGCCGATTGATAAAGTCAATATGGGAACACACGTAAGTTTGGAGAATGTTGTGCAGGCAACGGATCTGGCTGTCAGCAGTAAAGATAAGTTTTGGTATGAGGCTTTTAGTATCGTTGATGGTGATGTTGACTTTATTGATATTTCAAAGGCGAGAAAAATGCTTCTATACGATCCAAAACCGGCCCAATATAACAGGGAACAGATTATTGCACCTTTTCAGGATCGTTTAAAACTTGGCCATTAAGAATGAAACTATAAGTTTTTATTGTGGAATTATTGATATGCAGCAAAGGATATCATGATCATTTAAAATTACCACTAATCCTAATAGATCTTACCATAAAATATAAATATAAAACATAACAATGACTTCAAGACGTGAATTTTTAAAGAAAACAGGGCAAGGTGTGATACTTGCCGGAGCAGCTGCAATGCTGCCGGGCATCGCAACGGCAGAGGGACTATTAACACACACACGCGGACCTTTCGGGCTACAATCCAAAATTTAAGCTGCAGCACACATTCGGGATGGGAGGAGTGCCCTTTGGAAACGAATTTGAAATGATTCCCGAACGTCAGGCTTACGAAACGTTGGAAGCAGCATGGAATACTGGCGTAAGATATTATGATGTAGCTCCGTTTTACGGATTAGGGCTTGCTGAACGCAGGTACGGTATGTTTTTACACAATCAGAACAGAGCAGATTATGTAATCAGTACAAAGGTCGGAAGACTACTGAAAGCTTCTAAACATATTGACGACCGCACATTATATCCTATGAGTCATTCACCTAATAATGTAACATATGACTATTCCGGGCCAGCAGTCAGAAGATCTATTGAAGACAGTTTACAGCGTCTTGGAATCGACAGTATAGATATTGTTTATGTTCACGACGTTGCTCCGGACAATAAATGGTTGAACGGTCAATGGCTTGAACATTTTGAAGTCGCAACAAAAGGGGCTTTTCCTGAATTGGAGAAAATGAAAGAAGAAGGATTGATAAAAGCTTGGGGAGTTGGTGTAAATACACCGGATCCTATACTGAAGGTCATGCAGGTTGCACAGCCGGATATTATATTACTGGCATCCCAATACTCTCTTATCGACCATAAAAATGCATTGAATACTATATTTCCTGCGGTACGTAAAAATAATATTAGTCTTGTAATGGGAACAAATCTTAATGCCGGGTTTTTATCAGGAAGCAACCGTTATAATTACGGTGGAGGAGTAATTCCTCCTGAATATCTTAAAAAAAGAGAAGAACTTAGAGCTGTTGCAAAAGCACATCATGTAGACCTTAGAACTGCAGCGCTTCAGTTTGCTTCTTTTCCGGATGTTGCAGCAGCTATTATTCCGGGGGTGAAAAGTCCAAACCAGATCCGGGAAGATTACGAGTCTATGCATGTTAAGATTCCTGCGGCATTTTGGGAAGAACTGAAAAATAAAAAATTAATAGAAGCCAATGCGCCGACGAGCAAGGGATAATGTATTTTAATAAATCAATGAAAAATAAAAATAATGGGACTAAAAGCATAGGATTGATCGGTAAAATTTATTTTACTAAAAACTTATGTTTCCTGCGGTGAGGATTGGAGTTTAAGAATACAGATTTAAAATAATTGATCATGTTAAACTGTTTTCATGGTTGATGTTGGACCTAATTATATTGTTCTCTAAATTGAAGTAATGTCAATCCTACCTTGTTTTTTAAAAGAATACAACTTAGAGTGGAAAAAACAGAGCATATTAAGACTCCTCCGTTGAATAATTTGGCTTTAGTGCTTCATGAACTTAGATTATTTGAAAATAATTAAAAAATAGCGCCAATAACTCTCACTTTTCAGGAGATCTCGTATGTTTTGCAAGGTCTTATTATTGCCATGAAAGAACTTGACAAATATGAAAAAGGATTGGACAGAATCTTTGCAGACCGACTTGAAATCATTTCTAAAAAGATTGAAATACAATTGAAATGAAAAGTTATATATCTACCCATTCAAATAATGTTCAACTTTCTTTTCGTCTTAAGAGTATTTATTTTGTGTATAAATGATTATTTATCAGGACTCTAAAATCATTCTATTGATCTTTTCTTCATTAAAAATATGTTGATGGTTTAAAGGGGACAGTACCTTATGAACTAGCCTTTTTTAAGAAGATAGCATCTACTCAAAACTTACTAGACTTTAGACATCTTTTCTATTTTACCTGTTAACAATTTATATACAGTAATACTTATAGAAATCCTTATCGTTTAATAAAGTCTTCATTGTCTATCATAACTATGTAATGGTTAAAAAATAATAAAAAGTTATTTCCGTAAAATTTTTTGAGCTCTAAGGGGCTCAAAATTTTCCAGAATAACTTTTTAACTTACACAGTTAGTGAGACACTACCAAAGAAATAATAGTAATGATGGTATATTGGATTAATCCCATTTAATTCCTTATCTGAATAAGGTTTGATTAGTAATTGTCAAATAACATCATAACCATTCACTCCCAAAATAAAGTAATGTTCAATTATTCTTTGAGCTTTCTTGCACATCGATAAAAGATCATTTCCTGATGTGTTGTCGAAACTAAAGTCATCATGGGTTTTCACAATATATTCAGTTACTATTTCAATATTCATTAAATCAATTTCTGTTACATCGGTTTTCAGCCTATTTTCTTCTTTGAAGAAAGGAATTTTACGGAAAATAGAATCGTTAAACCGAAAGAGATGTATTGTTTTCATTGTAAACTATTTAATAGGATGTAAAATTTAGGTTGAGGCTTTGTCAAGAAAGCTTATCTTTTATTTTTCTGTAGATCCTTTTTTTAGTTAAGGTACGTTCTGATGGTAATGGGTACAAGCCGCCTGAAAGGATATACAATAAGCTGCCCCAAAAATTATTTTTCCTACATAATTCATGACTGTAGTTAGTTAATATTTTTATGTATTCGTGTTCATATTCCTTTGCTTCCTGTAATGTGTAATTTTCTGGAATATCTTTAATAATATCCATAACATTTTGGTTAAAGGTTTTAGGTGAATATTTTTCTATAAAGTCTAATTCAAGCCTGCACATCCCGATAAGTGGAGTAAGTAAAGAAAAAATTTCATCATAAAAATTATAAATATTTACCTTCCAAGATAATCTTTCTTCTTCCGGTAAAATCTGAATAGTCAACAGAATAAGTTTTTTATGGATTACTTCCATTTCATCTGTGTAGAGTTTGTTTTGCTGCCAGAATATGAGTGAATTGATTTTATTTTTTTTAATAATATTTCCCAGTATATATTCAAACTGGATTCTAATATTCTTTATGTTCTCACTCAGGTCTTCTAAAACAGACTGCCACATGTTATGCTGGCTTAAACTGCAATATGTGCTAAATATCAATCTTGATTTGTTAATAAGCTGCTGTAATTCTTTTAACATTCTAAGAATTTCTTTAGCGTCTCTTTCTAAGGTGATGTTGGTATTTCGCAGATAGAACAGAGAGGTAAACTGGGAATAATAGGCTCTTCTTGAAATATTTTTTTTATTTCTGAGTCCCGATTTGCTCTTTGGATGCTTGATTAACTTTTTCATTAGAATTTTATTGTAGATCATTTTTCTTCATAGTTCCTTTTTCAAAGGATTTTTGTTGTATGATAAGGGAAACAAGATATTGTCTTAAATCTTTTATCGTAATATTTTTTTCTTTCTCAGAAAAAAATAATGGAGTTTCATCTAGAAGTTCATACAGTTCAGGAAATTCTTTTTGGATTTCAACTGTTTTTTTAAATATCTTTTTCGTTAAAATAGATATAGTGTTTAGATTATTCATAGCCGCTTTTTATTATTGTTACTATCATCTTAAAGCGTTTATTTCCTTTTATTGAATGACGTTTATGGGCAGGAACGATAATGCATTCACCTTCTTCCATAAAGTAAGAAGCTCCGTCTATAATGATTTCAGCTTTACCTTCAATGATCTGTGCAACAGTATCGAAAGTAGATATCTTTTCAGATAACCCTTCTTTGTCATCAAAAGATAAAACACTGATATTACCGGTCAGTTTTTCAAGTATATTTTTACTGACTACAGAATTTGGAATGTAATCTACAATCTGGCTTGTAATATATACTTTCGATTTTTCAAGTTCTCTATGATTCATCACTGTGGGTTTAAACATAAAAAGAGCACATGGTATTGTAAATAAAAGGGACAGAACTGTCTAATATTCCATCCCTTTTTCCAGTGAAAGCGTTTGATAAATATATCTTTTCATTGGCTTTAACTGTCCTTGAAAACAATTTATGAAAGATTGATTTCTTTGATAATATTGAGAACTTCTTCACGGTTTTTTCTTAATCTGTTTCCGATTCTTTCCAGCATTTCCTTTTCTTTACCTTCTTCAAGCTTCAGGTCGTGGTCCGTTAATGTTGAAAATTTTTCTTTCAATTGTTTTGATTGCACATCCCAGTCTCCTGGAATTTTGAAAGATTGGTTGCCTTTGTTGTGGTTTGTGTCCATAAGGTAGGTTTTAGTGTAACTTCATTGCTACAATACAAAGTTGGGTATTTATTAATCTATTGTATTACAGATTGTTTCTTTTATGTTGCACATATCACACTTTTACAAAATTCCAGCTTATTTTGAACATCTGAAATGTGGTTGATCATAAAAGCAGTATTTGATGACTCCTTATAAAGTAATGGAGGTGGTTAAGTCTAGGAAATGATTACAAACTTAAAATACTGCTCGATAATTCCAAATAAGTGATTGATTATTTGTATCTTGCTGAATAATTGCATTGAGCTGACAATCTGGACTCAAAGAACCAGTGTATTCACTTCTTTTCTTTCATTATTTAATACTTCCGGCATACCTCTCTGTTCCGCTTCAAATCATTTATAAAACTGTTTTTGAAAAAGGAGAGTATAAATCTGCTGATTCTTTCCAAAAGAGAATTCAATGGTAAAAAATTATTAATGTTTTTATGTATATAAAAAAATATTTAAGGATGTGGACATTTTTGATTCCTATCCTGGCATGGTTCTCTTATGTTGGAAATTCTGTTTTTTCTTCAGGGTATTACTCTGTGATTCTTACTTTATTTTTAATAGGAAGTGTTTTAGCTGCGGTGTACCATTCCGAAGTTATTGCGCATCGTTTGGGGGAACCATTTGGAACTTTGCTTTTGGCATTTGCTATTACGGTCATAGAAGTAGGGCTTATTATTTCCATTATGATGGGAGCAAAAGGGTTGGAAACCATTACTCTTGCCAGAGATACGGTTTTTGCTGCAGTGATGATAATCCTTACGGGAATCATTGGAAGCTGTATTGTGATAGGATCCTTGCGATATAGAGAACAGAGCTTTACCTTACAGGGAGTAAGTACGGCACTGATTACACTGACCTCTGTTATTATTTTTGTGCTTATTCTGCCCAATTATACGGTAAGTCACCTCGGAGGCGAATACACGTCCCTCCAACTGCTTTTTATCGCCTTGATTTCTTTAGGGCTTTATCTTGGATTTACCATGATCCAAACTTTTAGACATCGAAGCTTTTTCATTTCTCCACAAAACAAATTATCCGAGAATCTGCCTGTAGAAAGCAATAATAAAATAATTTCCACAAAACAATTGTATATCAATTGTATATTGTTAATTTTATCCCTGGGAATAGTCGTTTTGCTGGCAAAACTTCTTTCAAAGGATGTTGAACATATAGTTGTTTCTGTGGGTGCCCCCAAATCTCTTGTAGGTATCATTATTGCTGGTATTGTTCTGCTTCCGGAAGGTCTGGCTGCATTCAGAGCTGCAAAAAGTGATCAGATTCAAACTTCATTAAATCTGGCTTTTGGTTCAGCTTTAGCGAGTATCGGACTAAGTATTCCTGCGATTGCCATTATATCTGTAATAACCGGTATAAGAATGACATTGGGGATAGATATCAAATCAACAATACTTTTAGGGCTATCTCTTTTTATTATTACTGTTTCACTGGCAACAGGCAGAACTAATATCATGCAGGGAATTGTATTGATCGCTATTTTTTTAATTTATCTTTTTATTACAATTGTACCATAAACCTATTTAAGTTATGCATTATATAGCTTGATATATAGTGAAACGGCCATCTTTAGTTTATATGATATGATGGTTGATATAGAATATATTTCATCATGAATCCAAAAAAACGTTTGAAGGCTCATGAAAAGAACTTTTTTCCTTACCAAACCGACCTTTCTTATAATTTCTCACTATCGGAAATCATTAAAACGGAGAGAAAGCTAAAATTTCGATTATAACAGAATAAATGGAAAATATAAATCAAAGATGAGATACTTATACCTATAAAATCATGGAAATCCATAAACATGATCTTGGAAATTAAAAGTTATTACTTATTAGGAATTATTGCAGTAAACCATATTTTGTTTTATGACTGTGCAACAAGTAATGAGTACAAATCATATGATTATAAAGATGTTGCCCAAATATTGAAATTTCAAATAAAAACTAATGAGATAACACAGAAATTGGTTCACAACTTGGGTTAAGTCAATACTTTAAAAGTTTGAAAAGTACTCTGAACAGAAAAAAGATTTTACAAATAAAAATTATTTATCGATATGACTAGTAAAAAATATTACTTCCACGATAAAAGTCAGAATATTATATCAGAAGATCAATTAATTGGAGAAAATATAGATGCTATAGAATGTTTTCTAACTGATTATCAGCTAGAAAAGCTACATACAATAGAGCGTGTTTATATTTTGGAAAAAACATTTTTAGGAATTTTTAAGACAAGATTGTATTTATATCTTAGTGAAGATACAATATATAATTACGCTATTCAGAAAACATAACATTACTATACTTTATTATTCCTCCGATCATAGCTTAATGTTAGAATTCAAATTTGTTTGGAATATTGATGCTTTGTCTTATTTCGTTTTGATGGTTTCTGAAAGCTATATAGTATTTGTTACTCTTACTAAAACGATAACATCTTTAAAGGAGTGGTCAACGGCACTATGATGATGAAAATTAGAATTTTCACTTTCGGCTTCGCATAGCAATTACAATTTCCCATACAAAAGTCATTACATTTTGCAAAATCGAAAACTGTGTAAATAAAAAATCCCTGCTATTATGAGTAGATTTCTGTAGAGGTATAATTACACTCATATCCTGGAAACACTATATAGTAAATTTTACAGTCCGATTTAATATCCTACAGATATTAACCTTTCTAATGCTTAGGAGGAGAGTATATAACAAAACCCTCCTTTTTAGGGGAGAGTCAATTGTACTAATGAGAATGTACAACTATTATGAGCAGTAAATGTATATCTAAATAAATTACATTAATATGCTGCAAGTCATGTGATTCTATTTATTATTGTCGTATATGGAGTAGAAATAATACATTTATTTTTAACGCTCTTAGGGTATTTTTTAAGCATAACTTTTTAATGCGTCAATTCTGTGATAATATTTAATTTTCTTTGCAAGAAAGTTATAAATTTATTTTGACTGTAAATTCCAGTTTTCAGGAATTTGAAAGGTTTGTCACCTTTATGATGATTTGTGTTCATGACGTGGAATTTAATATAACTTAATTGCTGCAGTACAAGGTGGTGTTTTTATAACCTATGTATTACAGCTTGTTTTTTATATTGCAGTTATCACACATTGTTAGTATCCGGAGTCTTTTTCTTACTGAGAGAGTGATGTTTTATAAAAGGGAAAAAATCTGTGATTATGCCCATAATTGTATAAATTTGGAGCTGGAAAAAGAAGAAATCTTAAAGATCATAAACCTAAGGTCTTATTACAGAGTTGCAGATAAATGACTGATATCAGAGTTTTGATCATAGGGTTGGCTGCTGGTTGAAAAACAAGTAAACTAATTATTTAGTAAAACAGAGCCTTGCCATGAGATAGCTGACTGTTGATTCCGCTCCCTGATTGAGATTGACATTTTTCTCTTCAAGCCCATCATAACATCCACCTGTTGCAGGGTTATAAATAATCTGATGTAAATAATTTTTTCCTAAAAACCAACTAAAAGCACTCCTCATCATCTGCAAATATTTTTCATCCTTAAAAACCTTGTAGAATGTAGATAATGCAAGTATGGTGTAAGCAACATCTATGGGCTGTTCCCCGCCAATTGATTCAGGACTTTTAACCGTTTCTTTCTGTAGCCATCCTTTATTGGAGATTACTTTGATGCCGCCCTTACTAAATATTTTAGAAAGCAAAAACTTGAATGATTCATCGGCAACCTGTTTATACAGTTCATCCTTGGTGGTAATCCACGCACACAATAAAGCTTCAGGGAGTACACCGTTTCCGTAAGTGAGATAGTTTTCAAACCAATGCCAGTCTTTATGTTTTTCATGCTGATACATTTTCACCAGACGATTGGCGAGTTTTTTCAATAATGGAATATTGTTTTCAGAGTTTTGATAATGCAATCCCTTGATGATAAAAGCCATTGCCCGGGTAGAATGGATATTCTCAATAGATGAAATACTTTTTTCAATGATTGATTCTGTTTCATCAGAAAACTGCTGCGGTAAAATAGCTTTTATAGATAGAAGATTGCCCAGTGCCCAGATAGCCCTTCCATTGGAATCTTCAAGATTTGTTTCATAATTCTGCTGAGCAAATTCCTTGTTTTGATTCACATAGTTAAGAAAACTACCATCCGGTTGTTGACAAAACTTAATAAATTTTAGATAAGTGGAGATTAAGTCTAGGTCAGATTCATCTCTGCTCAGCTCATAATGTCTGCAGGCTACAATCATAGCCCGGGCATTATCGTCCAAAGTATACCCGGAATTGATATCAGGTTTGTTGATTTTAGAAAACTGGATCATCCCAAAATCCGTTGTCATATTTTTGACATGGCTTAGATTAATGTTGGGGAATGTATAATGTAATGTCATTTTATCTTTGCTGTATTGTTGAAATAATAGGGCGTGCGAAATAGAAGAATTTTCCCAGGCTGTGGGAGCCATTTTTTCCAGACTATTTGACCGTAATTTTTCCTGTACAGTTTCATTTTTTAGTAATGTATTTACGGCAACAGAAAGCTGCTTCGGAGCTTCAAAATCAATAATGATTCCAAGGTCTTCATTCAGTACTTCCAAAGCATGGGGAATAGGCGTGGAAATAATGGGACATCCGCAGCTGATGGCATACGAAAAAGTACCGCTTACTGCCTGATTTCTGTCTTTTGAAGTGAAAAGATAGACATTGGTAAGCTGAAGATAATCCAACAACTTATCTAGAGGCAGGTACTGATTGATAAAATAAGTATGATTTTCCAGATGGAGCCTCTTAACAGTATCCTTCAAAAAATCACGATATTTCTCACCTTCATACTTAATGATGCCAGGATGCGTTTTTCCAATAATCAGAAACATTACATCCGGGTTTTTGGAAATGATTTCAGGCAGAGCTTCTAAGGTGGTTTCAATATTTTTCCCCGAACCCAGTAAACCAAAGGTTGAAAGAACTTTTTTATCTTTAAATCCGTATTTCGCTTTCAGTGAAGTTTTATCGATAAATGGCAGTAAATGGGTGCCGTGGGGTATCACTTTAATTTTATCAGGTGGTATATCATAATCATTGTTCAGTATATCCGCAGAAATACTGGTCATTACAATAATAGATTTTACAAAACTGCTGATTTCTTTTACCTTTTCTTTTAATTCCCGATCCGGTTTTGGTAGAACGGTGTGAAAAGTAATGATGATATCTTTTTCTGTATTTTGAAGAAAAAGCAGTAATCCGTTGGGGGTTTCGTTGAAAAATCCAAATTCATGCTGAAGCATAACCAGTTGAATATTGTTATTCTTATTGATTTTAACAGCCAGCTCCAGATAAGATACGGCATCGGATGTATTTAAGCGATATTCTGGATCATCTTCATATTGATAATGCTCATCCTCAGTTTCCATTGGGCAGATACTGATGCTAAATGATTCTCTGAATTTTAATTTAAGGGATTGTACCAAGTCCTGACAGTATGTTGCAATACCGCATACCTTGGGAGGAAAAGTGCTTATAAAGATAATTTCAGGTATATGATAAATTGTGTTTTTATTACTTTGTAAAGGTTGTCTTTTTGTCTTTTCCTCCACGTCTGATTTTATATTTTTATTCATATTGATATTTATTTTAAACCTGACATTCTGTATAGAATAGTCAATTATGATGTGTACTGTAGTAATTCCTTCAGTAATTCAGGGATGCTTAAAGAAGCAATAGCTATTCTTTTGTCTGCAGCGCCATAGTAAATATGGAGTGTATGTCCTTCTACGATGGCTCCGGTAGGGAAGCAGACATTGTTCACTTCTCCCTTCTGTTCCCATTCTTCATCGGGCTTGAAAAGAGGATAGGGAAGTCTTGAAATTTCTTTTTCAGGAGTATCAAGGTCTAGTAAAGCAGCACATGCGCTGTAAACATATCCTTCAATGGTATCATGTACACCATGGTAGATTAAAAGCCATCCATGTTCAGTTTCTATAGGGGGGCATCCACCGCCAATATAGCTTACTTCATGCTCATATTTGGGAGATAATACAATATGTTCTTTAAAATGAAGGAAGTAGTCTTTCCAGAAATCAGGATTCAGATCTTCAATCTTTTCTATCCTTACAATTTGGATATCAGGCCTTATGCGATGTAGAAAATAAAGCTTACCATTAATTCTTCTTGGAAAAAATATCACATTTTTATCCCAAAGGAAGACCTCTTTATCCTTTATATGAGTATGCGGGAGTTTGTTGAAACGTCTGTACTTTTCTCCTATTTCACCTTGAGATTCTGCTAAAAGCTTAAACTTTTTGTATGGAATTTTTGGCACAATGATTCCTAGCTTTTGCCATGATATTAGATCCTTAGATACGGCAAGTGCACCCAATGCATTAACCCCGTCATAACTGGTATAAGTAAGGTAAAATAAGTGATCGATTTTGACAATTCTTGGATCTTCAACACCATGTTTTTCGTATTCAAATTCAGGGATAATAACCGGATTGCTGAGCCGTATTTCAGGAGTCTTATAATCCGATAATATACAGTATCCGATACTCGAGAAGTTATTCCTGGCAAGAGCCCTGTATAATAAATGTATTTTTCCGTTATCCTGAATGACTGCAGGATTTAGAACTCCTTCACTCTCAAAGTCTAATGTTGTTTTTCTGAGTATAATTCCATCTTTTTTCAAGGATACCATTTAGTTGCCGGTATTTCGGGCTTCTTGTTCCCTTTCTCTTCGTTTACTCATTTTATCCTCCCGTTTCTCTTTTGCAGATTTTGCGGGTGGAGTTTTATCTGATTTCTTTTTTCCGTCTTTTTCTTTTGACATTGTGAAATATTTTTTTGTTACCTGTAAATTTCAATCATTAAAAAAGGAAAGCTTTGCAATTGTCTTTTAATTTGTTGTATAAATCATAGATATTTCCGATTTAATAGACTAACTTTGGATAAATGACTGTTAATGAAATAATTGACGGATGTAAACAGTAAGGGAGATGAAGTTGTATGTAAAATATATGGTAAGTTTGCGCTGCAAAATGGTTGTCCATCAGGAACTGGAAAGATTGGGCATTAAAAATGCTGTCGTTGATTTAGGGACAGTAGAATTATTGGATGATATTAGCTCAGAACAAAGACAGATACTTAAAGAAAATTTGCTTAAAACAGGACTTGAAGTATTAGATGATAAAAAAAGTATCCTGATAGAGAAAATAAAGAATGTAGTGATAGAAATGATTCATTATTCAGATGAATTCCCAAAAGAAAATTTCTCAGACTATGTAAGTGAAAAATTAGGATATGATTATACTTATCTTGCCAATACCTTTTCTGAGGTAAAAGGAATGACACTTCAACATTTTATCATTATTAATAAAGTAGAAAAGGTAAAAGAACTACTGTTATATGATGAACTTAATCTTACAGAAATCTCTTATAAACTCAATTACAGCAGCGTGGCCCACCTCTCCAATCAGTTTAAAAAAATTACAGGACTTTCCCCTTCATTTTATAAACAGCTGAAACAAAGACGTCTTGGAAATCTGGAAGACTTATAATGTGTGATATATGTAAAATTATACCGGATATATATAGCTTGGTATAACACTTAAACGGCCATCTTTGTAGTATAATAATCAGGAATTCACAAAATCCATAAAGCTTATATCACTATAAATAGTGCAATTTTAGATAGGAAATAGAGTGAACAGTTGAAAATATTTATCAAACAACAGGCTGTTCTCCCGTATTTGAAACCATTGTAGTAGTCAAGAAAGATGTGAAAAAGCGAATATACGACATAGTAGGCTTAAGGATTCTCAATTTTGACAATGAGCATATTAAATCCCGATAAAATAGTAGATATGTTTTCGAAAGGGTTTAATTAATCAAGGACGGAGACCCATGGTTTCTGTCGTTTTCGTCCATATTATAGGAATTGATAGATATATAAAAATTTTCATCAACTGAGTCCATAAAACTGTTTGAACATTTATGAGTAAACAACATGTTTAAATACAAAACAGACTTTCTTATTATCACTTTAACATCAGAAGTCATGAAAACAATACACCTTTTTCAGTTTAAGAATTCCATTACCCGGAAACTTCCTTTTTTTAAGGAAGAATGTAGATTAGATAATTTAAATGATTTAATGGCCTATGATCTGATGAACACCGAAAAAGTGACTGAGTTCATTATTGAAGTTCATGATGATTTTATTTTTGAAGATATGACCAGAGAAGATCTTTTGTCAATGTGTAGAAATGCCAGAGAAATGATTGAGCATTATTTTGTTACAACCATGAATGATTATGACGTGATCTGAATATCGATTTCAGCAGCATACAAGTTTTTTTGATCAACATAAATAATAGCCCATGAAATTTCAGCAAAGTTTACTTGATTATATCAGTACTTCACTCATTACAATGAATGAAACGGTTTCTATAGCAGAAAGCGTAACCTCGGGATTAATACAGCTGGCTTTTTCCCAAATGGCTAATGCAAAACTGTTTTACAAAGGAGGAATAACGACTTTTACATTACCTGAAAAAGTTCAATTTTTAGATATAAATCAAATCGAAGTTAAGGAAAATGGTTTTGAAACCCAAAAAATGGCTGATACAATGGCTGTAAAGGTCGCTGAATCATTTGGAACAGATTGGGGAATTGCTTCTACTGGATATGCTGCATCTGTAAGAAATTCGGGATTTAAAGTGTATTCATTCTGTTCATTCAGTTACAAAGGAGAGATTGTACTTTCAAAACGCATAGAGCTTCATGATAAGACCCAGGCACTGGATGCACAGTTGTATTATACCGAATTTATTTTAGGGTGTTATAAAAGTGCATTGAATCAAATATTAATTTAACTTACCATTTACCATCAGTTTAAAAGTATAGATTTTTAATTTTTCGCTTTTATTTATGTAAATCTCTACGAGTTTCCAACTCTGTAAAATTCTTTGTCAACCCTTTATTTGATTTTATGCTTAAAAATTATTAGATTCTAAATTTTTTGAATAATTTATATCCAACATTTACAAATTTATTCATTCTTATGCAAAATAAAAATGGCGCTAACTGTCTTTAGTTGGCGCCATTTAGCTGTTTGTGACCTCGACAGGATTCAAACCTGTAACCTTCTGAGCCGTAATCAGATGCGCTATTCAGTTGCGCCACGAGGCCTTTTGTTATCTTGTTGTTTAACGGTTGCAAATATACCACTTTTTTCCGTTCTTTGAA
This sequence comes from Chryseobacterium sp. 2VB, assembly GCF_005503635.1. Lineage (NCBI taxonomy): Bacteria > Pseudomonadati > Bacteroidota > Flavobacteriia > Flavobacteriales > Weeksellaceae > Chryseobacterium > Chryseobacterium sp. 2VB. The sequence goes on along the minus strand of NZ_SCNC01000005.1, from coordinate 13,625 downwards.
ACATGAAACAGAAAATTTTACTTTTATTTACGGTCTTCTCGCTAATTGCCTGTAAAAGAGAATCAAAAATTTCGTCCTCAGATTGGACAAATATCTCAAACCGCACCCAATTTAAGGAACATGATGGTATCCTTGAACTAAAATCGGGAAATTTCACTTATAATTTTAAGCAAAATCAAACTCCATTCAAAAAAATAATCCTGCTGAATGCAAGTATGGCCGGATATATTTCGGAGCTTGGAGCGGAAAATTTAATCATAGGAGTTTCCAGTCCGGAGTATATTTATTCAGAAAAAATTCAGAATCTGATTAAAGAAGGAAAAATTCAGAATGTAGGAAGCGAACAAAAGTATGATGTGGAAAAGATCATCTCTATGAAACCGGATGCTATTTTTACCAATCATATTGCAAGTTTTGATAATACCTATGAACTTTTAAAGAATAACGGTATCCAGGTCATATTTCTGGATGAATACATGGAACAAAAACCTTTGGAAAAAACAGCCTATATTAAACTTTTCGGAGAATTTTTAGGAAAAGAGAAAGAGGCTGAAACTAAATATCAGGAAGTAGAGAAAAACTATAACGATCTGAAGCAGCTTGCATCAAAAGCAAAAGAAAAACCTGTTGTACTTGCCAATGAGATGTATGGAGACGTTTGGTATCTTCCGGGAGGAAATACTTCCGTGGCTCATTATATTTCAGATGCCCATGCGAATTATATCATGAAGGATAATAAAGACGAAAAAGCATTGACAATGAGCTTTGAGGAAGTATATGCCAAAGCCGGTGGTGTTCAGTACTGGGTAAATGCAGGAAGCCATGCTTCGAAAAAAGAAATGCTGGGCATGAATCTTTTCTATGGGAAACTGGATGTATTCAATAAAGGGAAAATATATACCATTGCCGGAAAAGAAAAACTGAAAGCCAATGATTTTTTTGAAAGCGGTGTGATAAGGGCAGATCTGATCCTTAAAGATTATATTAAGATCTTCCATCCGGAACTTTTACCGGATTATCAGCTTACTTATATGAAAGAATTGCAGTAACTCGTACTATTTGCTTATTTTTGCCTTTCCTTTTTATCAAGTTATGTGGAAAAAAATTAAACAGCTTATCTTCATCATTCTTGTTCTGAATGTAGTTTTTATCATCTGGGGTAGATTTTTTAATCCTCCCATCACTCTTACCCAGATTGGAGGACTTTTTGAATACGGAAAACTGCACAGGGATTACATTTCCTATGACGAAATGGGAAACAATGTGAAAAAAGCCGTAATTGCCTCAGAAGATCAGAAATTTTTTGTTCATGACGGTTTCGATTATACAGCCATTGAAAAGGCGATGAAATATAATGAGAAAGGCAAAAAAATAAGAGGTGGAAGCACCATTTCCCAGCAGACGGCAAAGAATGTATTTCTCTGGCAGGGCAGAAGCTGGGTTAGAAAAGGGCTGGAAGCCGTTTATACTTTCATTATCGAAAAAGTATGGACTAAAGATATTATTCTTGAAAGATACCTGAATTCCATAGAAATGGGGCAGGGAGTATTTGGAGTGGAAGCTGCGGCACAATATTATTTTGGCAAATCATCCAAAGATTTAAGTGTCTCAGATGCAGCGTGGATTGCTGCTGTACTGCCTAATCCAAAGAAGTATGATCCTAAAAATCCATCCCCGTATCTGAGAAAGAAACATAATTGGATTATGAGACAGATGAGGAATGTGAGTTTGAAATAGTATCTTTGTACTAATGAAATTCTTTAATTCCAGCACAAATTTTGAGGCCGTTCTTAAAAAATATTTTTCTTTTAAGAACGAAACCCTTTCTTTAGAACCTTTTGCGGAGTTTCTGGAGACCATAAAAGAGGCGGACTTCACAGATGTGCTTAATTTCTTCAGAAGCAATCCTGATTTTGCTCAGAACTTTAAATATTACATTCATAATATTTTTAGAGGAAGACCTTTCAACCTTTCCCTTACAGAAGCGAATATTCTTTCAGAAAATGCCTTTTTACCTGAGCTTAAAAAAAGAATACTGAACAAGGTTCTGCCACCCGTTGAAAACGAAAACACGGTTTGGTACATGATCGATAATGTCAGTATGTGGCCGAAAAAGGATTTGAAATATCTCCATAATCTTCCTGAAAACGAGATCAATGAATTTTTACATTTATTAGGAGCATCGGATTTTATTATCCGTCCTAATGTGAAAAAAGAACTTATATTCTCTATGAACATCCTTTCCTGGAGGGTAACCGGAATGGCGATGGAAGTGGAAGTAGTGAGAATGGCACCTCAATACAGAAATTTAGACAATCCCTTTCTGGCTCTACAGAATGAGCTGGAGACATTGGCAGATGATCTTGTAAAAGATCCGGAAGTACAGCTGCATTCAAAAGACAGCAGATATAAGCAGATAAAAATCTACGCAGAACAATGCCAGGAGTTTGTGAATATTGCTTTTAAAAATTCCGCTAAATATGGTATTTCAGGAAAGATTAATCAATCCCTGTTAAAAATCCGTCAGCAGACAGAAAGAATTTATGAGATCGTACAATTACTGGTAATTGATTCCGAAGAAGATGTTCAGATCAAATCAAAACAGCTGATCTTTAATATCCTGAGCTATAAATCCCATAAAAATAACATTTCAGATCTTATCAACGACAGTACAAGGCTGATTTCCCATCTTATTACCAACCATACTGCAGAAGCTGGAACTCACTATATAACTTCTAACCGGAAAGAGTATATGACCATGTTCTACAAGGCCAGCGGCGGTGGAATAATTGTAGGAGCGCTCTGTGTTCTGAAAATGCTGTATGGATATATTCCCGGAAGTGATTTTTCACACGCTTTCCTATACTCCATGAACTATGCAATGGGATTCGTGATGATCTATCTGATGGGTTTTACCCTTGCTACAAAACAGCCGGCCATGACTGCCGCTACGATGACAAAAGTATTATCCGAAGAGGGGAATGCCCAAAGAAATAATACAGAGTTTGCCCATTTGGTATCTAAATTATTCAGAAGTCAGTTCATTGCCTTTGTAGGGAATGTGTTGCTTGCTTTTCCGGTAGCGCTTGCTATTATTTATGGGCTGGATGTCTTTTTCTCACAAAATCTTGCCGTTGAACGTTCTGATAAATTGTTAAAAGACCTCGACCCTTTTAAATCAAAAGCTATCCTGCACGCAAGTATTGCCGGATTCTATCTCTTTATTTCCGGAATTATTTCGGGAAATATCGGGAACAACTCGGTATTTTATCAGATCCCGGAAAGAATTGCCAAAAACCTTTCAGTCAGAAGCTTTTTCGGAAAGAAATTCGCAAAAGGACTTTCAAAATATTATGCTAAAAACTGGCCGGGAATTATTTCCAATTTCTGGTTTGGAGTTTTCCTTGGAGCGACTGCACCTGTCGGAATGTTTTTCGGGCTGGATCTGGATATCAGACACATTACCTTTGCCGCCGGAAATTTCGCATTAGGACTGTACGGAAAAGATTTTTCAGTAGATTCCTATACATTCTGGATATCCTTTTTTACCGTCTTTTTAATCGGATTCTTCAACTTCCTGGTAAGTTTTAGTTTATCCATGTTTTTGGCCTTCAGGTCAAGAAAAATGAACTTTGGGCAGGTAAGTGAAATCTATAAAGAGATTTTCAGATATTTTACAAAACATCCGCTGAAATTCTTCCTGCCATTACGATCCGGATTGGATAAAAAGGCAGATGATCTGATGAGCAGTACTATTTCTAATAAATCAGAAGAACATTAATACAAACAAAAAATGCTACCCTCGGGTAGCATTTTTCTATTGTTATAGCTATTAAAGACAAATAGGAAGTAATGGGCATTTTGTAGGCAAGGTTGTCCAATAAACACATTCGTTTTCATTGGCACAGCTTACGGCACAGCAGATCTCACCGACACCACCTCCTTGTATTGTTCTTAAAGTTTTTCGTGTTAGTTTTTTTGATGCAATTGATTTTTTCATGAGATTAATTTTTTTGTATGATAAATATATCAATAATATTGAATGATATTGTAAAACGATATCAAAAAAAACTATAAAATCTGTAAATCTTTAAATTTATCTGCCCCAAATTTGTCCTGGAACTTTTTAAGATAAAAGCTTTTACGCATTGTAAAGTCATGTTTCAGTAAGGGAGAATCAATTTTAATAATAATACATTCATTTTCAATATTCACACTTCTGATTTCATTGAAAAGACTTTCATCAAGATACTCTTCAAGGAAATCTTTGATGTCAAAAGCAACAAGTTTATGTTCAAAACCATAAATCCTGGCAAAAGATTTTACCAGTTCGGAGGATTGATATTCACGTTTTTTGTTCTTCATAGTTGGGTTTCGGGTTTCGGGATGGGTGATTCGGGGTTTTGGGTTGCGTGGTTTTGGCTTGGGGATTTATTTTTTACTGTAGATTATTTTTATTCCAATTTTCTATGACCCATTTTTTATAAATGTTGATTTTTCCACCTAATGTGGTTAATTGTTTCATCATTACTCGCATGGCTATAAATCAGGAAGCGAATGTAGTCATTCCTATAAGTTGATCTACCATAACCTCCAACAATATTTGTAATGACTGAATCTGAAGATCTTCTTAATTGGCTGCCTAATTCAAACAGTTCATATTTAGGCAGAAGCAGGGAGGCTTTATTGGTTTTTAAAAATAAGTCGAAAGCTATTTTATAAATATCCAGATTTCTATAACTCATATCATTTGTGTTTTAGGATCTTAAGTTAAGACAAAAAACGGTTCGATGATAAAGAATACTAGTCTTTTACTTCATATCTACGTCCACACATATTTACCTGCATTTAATACCTGGTAACTCGCATCCCGAACCTCTTACTAAACTTCAAAAATGATACTTTCTTCATTTATTTTCTTTACCACACTTTCCGTACGCTCTCTGTGAGTATCTGTAATGAAAATCTGTCCGAAACTTTCCTTGTTGACAAGTTCAATCAATTGCGAAACTCTGGTATCATCAAGCTTATCGAAAATATCATCAAGCAACAGGATAGGAGTCTTTTTGGTGAGTTCTTTTACAAGACTCATCTGAGCCAGTTTTAAAGAGATCAGGAACGATTTCTGCTGTCCCTGCGATCCGATTTTCTTGATTAATACATCATCCATTTCAAAAAGAAGATCATCCTTATGGATTCCTTTCGAAGTATATGTGAGCATACGGTCTCTCTCAAGGCTTTCCCTTAAAAGATTGTCAAAAGAATCCTCCAACAGGTGAGATTCGTAAATAACAGATACCGTTTCTTTGCCACCGGAAATAATACGATAGAAATTCTGAACAATTGGATTGAGCTGTTCTACAAATTCTTTTCTTTTCTTAAATATTTTTGTTCCGGATCTGGTGATCGGATCATCATAGATTTCCAGAGAATCTTTGTCCCAGGTTCTGTTTTTTGCAAAATATTTCAGTAACGCATTTCGCTGCTGAATGGTCTTCTGATACTGAATAAGATCAAAAAGATATTCAGAATCCGTCTGAGAGATCATTGCATCCAGAAACTTTCGTCTGCTTTCCCCGGAATCCGAAATAAGATTAGAATCATAAGGCGAGATCATAACACTCGGAAGATAACCGATATGATCAGCAAGCCTGTCGTAGTTTTTATCATTTTTTTTGATGACCTTTTTAGCTTCCTTAGGCTGGGTAATTCTGATAATATCTTCGCTGTCGTCATTCTGAATTTCCGCATCAATGGTAAAAAAGTCTTCCTCTTGCTTAATATTGTTAAGGTCCGTATTTCCTAAAAAGCTTTTTCCTACGGATAAATAATGCAAAGCATCCAGAATATTAGTTTTCCCAACGCCGTTATTACCCACAAAACAGTTGATTTGCGGGGAGAATTCAAATTTTTTCTCAGAGTGGTTTTTGAAATTATAGAGGGAAAGCTTTTTGATAATCATTCGTCAAAAATACTTCATTATTAGTAAAAATAAAAAGGGAAGTGCCGAACAAGTTTCCACCCCGAACGAATAGTAAGCGTCATCTCTTTTATTTTCAGAGAAATAGATAAGAATATAAGTTATGATACTGGCCATAAAAAAAGCAAGCGCATATTCCAAATCAAGATAAAAAACAGAAATGATACTGCTGATGAAAACAAGTCCATAAGCAATGTACTTGGTATTTTGTACCCCAATCAGCATAGGAAATGTTTTTACGGTATCGCTGTTCATATCGCGGATATCAAAAGGAAGAACAAGTGCGGTGATAAAGAAAAAACTGATCAGAAAAATAGGAATACTAAATTCAGGAAGGGTAAGCCAGCAATTAACCAATGCCCATACTAATCCTACGTAAAAAACTTTCAGTAATGGGATTTTCCGGATATAAACATCAAGAAAAAAACTATTGTAAAGCAATCCCAATATGACAATGATAAACCATTTCAGCAGTCTTATTTCATTGTGATTATGAATGATTAACAAAGCACAGACAATTCCTGCTGATGCATTGAGAACAAGTATTTTTAAAAAGTGCCTGGTATATTGGTATTTAGTATACAGATAACCACTGAAATAAGTGATGAAAATAAGTGCAAAGGTAGGGAAACGGAATGTGTTTTGCTCTTTCATGAAAAATACTGCAAAAAGAGTTCCCATAAGAGAGACATAAAGCTGGCTGTCTATAACGGTTTTTTTCAGTATTTTTAAGATGTTCATTTATCAAAATTAATATATATGAAAAGATTTTCCAAGATTTTTCTGCTTTTGCTTGTAATGCTGAGCTTTTCAACGGTATCCGCACAGAAATATTACGATACCCAATGGAAAAAAGTGGCTGAAAATAGTTCAAAAGGAGCTTATAAATCTAATCTTCCCATTATTTTAGACATACAAAAACAAGCCATGAAAGAAAATAATGCCTTCGAGCTGATCCGTTCTCTGAAAGCGGAATTCAGTATTGTAAACCAAACTGTTGACGATGACCAGAATGATGCTGCTTCTCAGTTTTTTAAAAAACTTAAAGAGGCAGAAGGAAAAATAAACGGAGAAGGTAAACTGGTGTACAAAGTTCTGCTGAATGGCTTTTTTATGGATTATTACCAACAGAATTCATGGAAAATAAACGGAAGAACCAACATCAACTCTCAGGATGCTTCGCAGATTGAAACCTGGAGTAAACTTGATTTTAAAAATTACCTGACTAAAAATTTTCAGAAGCTTGATCAGGAAAAACCTGAAATGAGAAAGATCTCGTTGGAAAAGTATAAGAATATCTTTTCAGAGACAGGAGACTTTGCCTATTTTCCGACATTGGCGGATTGGTATGCCGTTAAAAAAATAACGTTTCTATCTGAAAACAACATTTTTACCAAAAATGAGTTGACAGCCAACCGTACAACAATCAATGCAATGTATGATGAACTGATTGAACAGAATACGGGAAATCCAAAGTTGTATTTCATGAAAGAAAAGCTTACGGAAAATTGTAACTTCAACCATTGTAAGGATAAACTTCAGCAGCTTCAGAATCTTTTGAAATCCAATGTAGAGGGAGATTATAAAGTGGTTATTATGGGAGACATCATGGATGAGCTTGTGGGTAAGAAGCCTAAAGAAGCTCTTGCATTAGCTGCACAGGCTAAAAATGAATATCCGAAATCTGTTTTCCTGGAGAATATTAAAAGTAAAGAAGCCCAGATTGTCAATCCTTATCTGACTTTAAAATATGAATCCCAGACCCAGAATAATCTGCCGGTTCATTTTGTTGCGCAGTATAAGAATGTATCAGAATTTGCCCTGAATATTTATGAAGTAAAGGGTGATTTTACATCACTCCTTCAATACGTTCAGAATTCTTATTCCAATACTTTCGGAGATCTGAAAAAGAATCTGGTAAGAAAAGAAACATTCCAGCTTCCAGATCCTAAAGATTATCAGAATCATACCACTTCACTCGAAGTAAAACCTCTTCCATCAGGAATATATGTAGCAGAATTTACGGTGGCAGGAGCAGATATGAAAGATACAGACTCCAGACAGAATTTATATTTTCTGGTTTCCGGAAACAGAATTATTTATCAATCGAAAACAGACAGAAACCCTCTTTCGGATGAATTGAAACTGGTTAATAGTGAGAATGGTAAGCCTTTGGCTAATGAAGGTCTTCGGTTTTATGAATTTGTTTCCAACAAAACTTTAAATAAGATTGAAGGAACAACCAATGCCAACGGAGTATTTAAGCTTCCAGCTACAGACAGCAAAGAATATTACAGAACTTTCCTGATCCAGCAGCCTAAAACCAATGATTTTCAGATCATGCAGGTGTATGGAAACAGAGGATCTGTTGAAGATTACAATCCTAACAAACAAACCCGGTCAACTGCCCAGATCTTTATTGACAGAGGAATCTACCGTCCCGGACAGACTGTTTATTTCAAGGTGGTGAATACCAGAATGAATAAGGAAGTTGAAGCTGTTCTTTCAGGATTGAAACAAAAAATAACGTTATTGAACACCAATAGTGAAGAGGTTTCTTCCCAGGAATTTACCACCAATGAATTTGGTTCTTATCACGGAAGTTTCATCCTTCCAAAAGGAAAACTGAACGGTAATTTTTACCTGAGAATAGAAGGGGAAAGTGCTGGATATAAAAATTTCAGGGTAGAAGAGTATAAAAGACCAAAATTTGAAGTCACCTTTGATCCCGTTAAAGACGAGTACAAATATGGCCAGACGATAGAACTGAAAGGAAAAGCTGTTATGTTTTCCGGTGTTCCGCTGAGTAATACGGCCGTAAACTATGAAATCAAAAAACAGAATATCCGATGGAGATATTTCAGCTGGTATCCGCAGAATGATGATAATGAAAACTCGATTCTGGGCGAAGCAAAAACCAATGAAAAAGGAGAGTTTACGATTCGTTTGGAACTTAAAAAAGATGAAAAGCTGGAAGGAATACAGATTGATAACTATGCCATCAATGCATCTGTTACAGATATCAATGGAGAAACACAGACGGCTGATACCCAATTGAAAGTGGCTTCTGTTTCTCATTACATTCAGGCAGAAAATATCAGCAATATTTTTACAGACGAAAATGTAAAAGTAAAGGTGGAAACCAAAAATTATAACGATCAGAATCTAAAGAAACCTTATCAGGTTAAGTTATCGAAGCTGACTGCTCCGGACAGGATCTTCAGAGATAATTTCAAATCTGATGTTCAGAATCTTCCGAAATATTCAAAAGAAGAATTTATCAGCAAATTTCCACATGATCTTTTTGATAAAAACGATGAGATCAAAAACTGGAAAACCGAAAAAGTATTGATTGAAAGACAGCAGCAGCCATCCGCTGATAATTCTCAGGCAGCAGCCAGTCTTGATTTAGGAAAACTGGAAGCAGGGGATTATCAACTTGAACTTTTCAATATTGAAGGAAAAGATACGATCAAAACTTCACAGTATTTCAGTGTCTGGGATAAAACAGTTTTAAAACCCACTCAGAAAACATTCCTTACGGTTATCGCTCCGAAAGAAGAATTGCCAAGAGGTGAAAAAGCCAAAGTATATGTGTTCTCGGCAATTCCTGATGCACTGGTGAATGTTTTTGTGCAGGATGGATCCGGAAAAACCTTTTCTGAAGTTCATAAGATGAAAAAGGGAATATTAGAATACACGGCTGAGATTCCTAAAGATAAAAGTGTTTCAGATCTGAACCTTCAGTTTCAGCTGGTAGCATTTAATGATGTGAACACACAATCTGTTTCTTTAAAAACAAAAGACACAGAAAAACCTTTGAAAATAGAAACCATTACTTTCAGAGATAAGCTGGAACCTAACGTTAAAGAAAAATGGACGGTAAAAGTAACCGGAAATGATAAAGAAAAGATCAATGCTGAAATATTGGCCAATATGTATGACATGTCTCTGGATCAGTTTGCAGCAAACACATACAGCTGGAGAAAATTATATACTCCATTTGTAATAGTAACTTCTTATGGAATCAGAAATTATCTGGAACAGCAAAGCTATCAAAAGAGATTGAGGTATTTCGAAGATAGATATGTAACTGTTCCTCAGTTTAACTGGTTTGATGGAAATTATTATTCAATTTCAAGGGAAACTATAGTAGGATTTAGCAATCAGGAAGGAGTTGCACTACCCCCATCACCAATTGCTGGTGCCAAATTTAAAACAGCAAGAGCTGCCGTGGCAAAAGAAGCTGTGGTATTGAATGATAGTGCGATTGATCTCCTTGATTCAGGAAGACAATTGACGCAAGAGGAGAGAAAAAGATATACAGACGTTCCTGGCTCTGTTGATGTAGAGAAAGACTTGGATAAAGTAGCTGTACGTCAAAACCTGAATGAAACAGCATTTTTCTATCCGGATCTAAAAACCGATGTAGAAGGTAATGTAAGCTTCGAGTTCACCTCTCCGGAAGCACTGACAAAATGGAAGCTGATGTTCCTTGCCCACACCAAAGATGCAAGAGCTGCTAGCCTGGAAAAAGAAGTGGTAACGCAGAAAGAATTCTCAGTAACGCCAAACTATCCTAGATTCCTGAGAGAAGGAGATGAACTGAATCTACAGTCGAAGTTATCCAATCTTACCGATAAAAAACTCACTGGCTCTGCCGAATTACAGATTCTGGACGCCTTTACCAATGAAAATATTTCTTCAAAATTTGGAGTCACTTCCGGAGTACAAAACTTCAATCTTAATGAAAACGGAAGCAGTGCGTTAACATGGAAATTAAAGGTTCCGGATGATGTTTCTTCTGTTATTTTCAAAGTGGTGGCCAAAGCAGGAGCTTATTCTGACGGAGAACAGCAAGCCATTGCTGTATTGCCTAACAGAATGCTTGTGACGGATGCTGTTCCGGTTTTTGTGAAAGAAGGCGAAACCAAAACATTTGTATTAGATAATCTTAAAAATAATACGTCCACAACGGCTTCCAATGTTTCCAATACGTTGGAACTGACGACGAATCCGATCTGGGAGATCATGTTTGCCCTTCCAGGTCTGAAAAATGATCAGAACAATTCTGCGGATGTTATCTTTAATAAATGGTTTGCGGATGTGCTGGCTTCAGAAATTTTCAAAGCCAATCCGAAAATGAAAACGGTTTTTGAAGAATATCGGAACAAAGGACTATTACAATCAAATCTGGAAAAAAATCAGGAGTTGAAACAGTTGCTGCTTGAAGAAACTCCGTGGGTGCTGGAAAGTAAAAATGAGGGTGAGCAGATGCAGAAATTAGCGTTGCTATTTGATGTCAATACGATGAAAAATTCTATCAATCAGGATTGGGATGATTTCAAAAAACTACAGAATCCTGATGGTGGCTTCTCATGGTATCCCGGCTACCCAAGTTCTTACGGAACGTCATTGTATATCCTTAAAAACTTAGGAAAAATCAATTTCTGGTTAAAAGATAACGTGAAAGACTATCAAAGTGCTGATCAGAAAGTTCTTGTAGCAAAATTGATTCAGTATGTAGACTATGAAGTTGCCAAATATTATGATGTGAAAAAAGACAATGTCTGGAACAACTGGGCGATCGATTATCTTGATACCAGAAACTATTGGGAGCAGCAATATCCTTTAAAAGGAAAAGGTGCTACCCTGAAAACGCTGGTAAAGCAAAAAGCAAAGACAGCTAAGATCACCGATTTTACATTCTTCGGGCTTCACCGTGCGGCATTATTGATGAACGATTATGGTCTGAAAGAGGTGTCAGATAAGTTAATGACTTACCTTAAAGAAACTTCCACAGATACCAAAACACAAGGAGTGTATTGGAAACAAAACCTGAATGATTGGGGATGGTTTGGTTCAAAAGTAGTTAACCATGCCGGAGCACTGGAAGCTTTCAATAAATTAAAAGCTAATGATCAATCTTTTATTGAAGATATGAAGATCTGGCTGGTAACCCAAAAAGAAGTCAACTCATGGGGAAGCTCCAGAGGAACAGCTGAGGTGATCTTTACGATATTGAATTCAGGAAAATCATGGACGGGTACAGAAAGTGATAAAGCAACAATTGTTTGGGGAGGAAAAGAACTGGCTCCTCAGACACAGGCAACTGGTTATGTAAAATCAACCGTTAAACCGGAAGCTATAGATAAAAATTTAGCCACCGTAAAGGTTACAAAACCTGGTCCCGGAATTGTTCAGGGAGGATTGTTCTGGCAGTATTACGAAGATCTTGATAAAATTAAATCTTCTGAAAATTATATTTCTGTAACGAAAGAGCTTTATAAAAAAGTGAAAACGGTAAACGGAGAAGAGCTTCAGAAAATTTCAACAGAAACCCCATTGAAAGTGGGAGATAAAGTAACCTTAAGGATGATTCTGAATACAGACAGAGCCATGGAATTTATTAATATTAAAGATATGCGTGCAGCAGGATTCGAACCTGTAGATGTATTATCCGGATATCAATGGAAAAATAATCTGGGCTACTATCAGTCGACCAAAGATGCTTCTACCAATTTCTATATTCAGTATATGCCGAAAGGGAAATATGTATTTGAATATGATGTAGTAGCCAATGCATCCGGTAAATTCTCCAATGGAATTACCACCATGCAGAATTATTACGCACCACAGATGAATGCTCATACAAAAGGAACTGATGTGGCGATTTCAGAATAATTTATAAAAAACTGCAGTAACAATTACTGCAGTTTTTTTGTTTATAATTTCAACCAAAATAGAATAAAATCGAAAAATCAAACAATTGTTTAATTTGGAATGGTTTTTGGAATTAAGGTAATATCAATTAAAAAAATTATTAAAAGATGAAATTTTCTAAAACTTTAATTACAGGAATGGTATTGATGGCCGGAGTAAATGCTTTTGCACAAAAGAAAGCAGAAAAGTTTGAAAAACTACAGATTGAAATGTTCCCGAAAGCAAAAGAAGGTTATAAACAAGTATATATTCAGCTTCCCGTAGCAAAAAACGAAAACGATTTAAAAGTTGAGCTTTTTGTGGGTGCTGAAAAAATGTTAGACTGTAACAATTATTTCTTAATGGGAGAAATGAAAACTCAGGATCTTCAGGGATGGGGATACAACTATTATGAAGTAGAATCCAAAGGAGAAACAGCAGGAACGTTGATGGCTTGTCTGGATAAAAAACTGACTAAAAAGTTTGTTACCTTAAAGCCTGAAATCGTAAGATACAACAGCAAACTTCCATTGGTATTCTATGTACCGAAAGACATTGAAGTCCGTTACAGAATTTTACGTCCTGATGCTGCCATGAAAAAAGCAGTTCAAAAATAAATCAGCTTATTATAATTATATAGAAAACTCCTCACAGCAATGTGGGGAGTTTTCGTTTGTAATTGAATATTTTTTTATCGCAGATCTGCTGATTAAGCAGATATTCATTCCCCAAATCTATTCATCCAGTCTGTCATTCCGCAGGAATCCTGCCTCCAGATTGAGAATCAGATTAAAAAGACGATCATGATAAAAGATTCAGTTTTAAGTTTTGGCTCCTATGTTTGCAAAAGAATAAATTTACATACAAAGCAAAAGGGGTGAGAGAACAGTTTTGGCTAAATAACTCAGGAAGTATATTGTGCTTTAGAAATGTCCTCACTTCT